>CAVPKR010000156.1:0-132600 GCA_963705675.1 Terriglobia bacterium | reverse complement strand
GCGCTGAATTTAGCCGCAGATACACGCTGATACACGCCGATAAGACAGATTTAGGATTTCCAGGTCGCAAACATGGCGATGGTCGCGCCGGTCATCACGACCACCGTGATCCATCCGAGCACCTTGAGCCAGGTCGGGTTCGCGCGAGCTCCCATGATTTTCGGGTTGCTGGTGAGCAGCAGGACGATCACGATCAGCGGCGGGGCCAGCACGCCATTCAACACGGCGGACCAGAACATCATGGCCACTGCGTTGATGCCCGCGTAGTCCATCGCGAGGCCCAGGATCAAGCCGACGGTGATGACGGCATAGAACTTGGCCGCGAGATTCGGCCGGTCGGCCAGCGAACAGCGCCAGCGTGCCGCCTCTGAGACTGCATAGGCGCTGGATCCCGCGAGTACCGGAACGCCCAGCATCCCGGCGCCGATCAGACCCAGGCTGAATAGCAGATAGGCTCCATTTCCCGCCAATGGACGCAAAGCTTCGGCGGCATCCTGGGCGGTGGCGATTACGGTTTTGCCATGGGCGTGGAGCGTCGCTGCGGTGGTCAGAATAATGAAATACATGATCAGATTGGAGAACAACATTCCGGTAACGGTATCGTTGCGGGATTTTCGCAGCTCGGCGTCGGTGGCGCCTTTGCGAGCTTCTACGGTCGATCGTCCAAGCTCGTTTTCCTCCTCCACTTCCTGGGAAGCTTGCCAGAAAAACAGATAAGGCGAGATGGTGGTTCCGAAGATTCCGACCAGGGTGGCCCAGTAGGTGCCGGTCCATTCGACGTGCGGGACCAGGGTGGCGTGTAACACCTGGCTCCAATCCGGCTTGGCGAGAAACGCCGCCACGACGTAGGAAAACAGGATCAGGGTCATCCACTTGAAGATTCGCGCCACGATGAAGTACGACCACCAGATGAGAAAGGCGGCGATCGCGATCGCATAGGCGGCGGTCCAAAACAGGCTGCTGATTCCGGTAACCATCTCCGTGACCTTGCCCATGCCGCCGAGGTCGGCGCCGATGTTGACGGTGTTGGCGAAGGCGAGCAACGCGCAGGCTCCCCAGAGGACCCAGCGCGGGTAGTTCTCACGAATCACGCCAGCCAAACCCTGTCCGGTCACCATGCCCAGGCGGGCGCTCATCAACTGGACGGCGGTCATCAAGGGGAACGAGAATAGGGCGGTCCAGAGCGGCGCGTAGCCGAATCCAGCGCCGGTTACCGAGTAGGTGGAGATTCCAGACGGATCGTCATCGGCGGCCCCGGTGATCAGGCCGGGTCCCAGGCGGCGAAAAAACCGCTGAAAGCGGTACGGCATTCGACGGACTCGTGATGGCATGAATTCTCAATTATGACTGGAATCCGTACGGGCTTTTTCTTGAGACAGGCTACAGGTGCGCGGCAGCGGCGTGAGCCGGCCCTTGCGGGGGCGGGTCGACCTGGTCGTGGCGCTTCGCGACGAATAATCTTCCCAAATCAAGGCTCGATCGTTTGATAATGGAGAGCCATGCATAGAGATCGGAATCTCGCGTGTGGCGGGAGCGTCTTCTGAAGGCTCGCTGGTTTTTCGTTTTCTTTTTCATCTCCGGATTTTGCAGCTTGTTGTACGAAGTCGTGTGGCTGCGCCTGAGCATGGCTAAGTTCGGCGTCACTACGCCGATGGTTTCGATTGTGCTTTCCGTCTTTATGGCGGGATTGGGGATCGGCTCCTGGGGTGGCGGGGCGCTGATGCGGCGGCTGGGCCAGGTGGGGCCGGCGGTCCCGCTGCGACTGTACGGAGTCCTGGAATTGTTCATTGGCGTGTCGGGGCTGGTAGTCCCGTTGATCCTCGATGCGGGGTATAACCTGGTGCGCGATGCGGCGTGGGGATCTTCGATGTACTACCTGGTGTCGGGGGCGTGGGTCGCGGTGGCGCTGCTGCCGTGGTGCACTTGTATGGGCGCGACGTTTCCGTTCGCAATGGCGGCGATTCGCGGCCTGAACGATCAGGATTCGCGGTATTCCTTCAGCTTTCTGTATCTTTCGAATGTGCTGGGAGCGATCGCGGGGGCGCTGGTCCCGGCAATTTTCCTGATCGAGCTGTATGGCTTTCGCGGGACGCTTCAGATCGCCAGCGAATTGAATGGACTACTAGCGCTGCTGGTTTTCGCGTATAGCTTGTCCTTAGGGGCAAGACCTGGGGTTACGTTGGAGACCAAAGCGGCGAATGATACCGGTCCTTCGCAAACGGGACTGCTGTGGCTCCTGTTCACCACCGGCATTTGCAGTATGGCGATGGAGGTGGTGTGGACACGCGAGTATACGGTTTATCTCGGCAACGTCGTGTATGCTTTCGCGGGGATTCTGGCGGTGTACCTGGGGGCGACGTTTCTCGGATCGACCCTTTACCGGACCTGGATGCGAACGCATGAGGGGGCAACCGGAGCCACGGTGTGGATTTGCCTGGGCGTGGTCTCGCTGCTGCCGCTGATCTTCGCGGATCCGCGACTGGGAGAGAGCAGCCATCGAGTGGCGCTGCTTCGCGCGATTTGCGGGATCGCGCCGTTCAGCGCCATGGTCGGATTTCTGACGCCAATGCTAGTGGACCGGTGGTCGGGCGGCGATCCGGATCGGGCGGGGCGGGCTTACGCAATGAATGTACTGGGGTCCATTCTGGGTCCGCTGGTGGCCGGCTTCTGGATTTTGCCGCTGGCGGGGGAGCGATGGGGATTGTGCCTGGTCGCGCTGCCGTTGTTCGCGGCGGGCTGGGCGAGTACGTCTAAGATGGCCAGGCGCCCGCTGTTCGCCGGTACGGTGGCGGCGGCTGTGGTCATGGCGATGATGACGCGCAGCTACGATATCAATTTCCCGGATAGAATCGAGTTGCGCGATTACACCGCGACGGTGATCGCCACCGGCGAAGGAATGGACCGCCTGCTTCTGGTGAACGGGATCGGCATGACGAAGCTGACGCCGATCACCAAGATGATGGCGCATCTGCCACTGACGATGCTCGGGCGGCCGCCGGTGAATGGATTGGTGATCTGCTTCGGCATGGGGACGACGTTCCGGTCCGTGCTGTCGTGGGGAATTCACGCCACCGTGGTTGATCTGGTGCCTAGCGTGCCGAAATTATTCAGCTACTATCATGCGGATGCGCCGGCGGTGCTCGCGTCGCCGTTGGCGCGGGTGGTGGTGGACGATGGACGGCGATTTCTCGAACGGTCTGGAGAGCGGTTCGACCTGATTGCGACGGATCCGCCGCCGCCGATTCAGGCGCCGACGTCGAGCTTGCTGTATTCGCGGGAATTTTACGCGGTGATCAAAGCGCATCTCACGAAGGGCGGGATTCTGCAGGTGTGGTGCCCGGGTGGAGACGACGCGTCGATCGCCGCGATCACTAAAGCGCTACGGGATTCGTTTCCTTATGTCAGAGCTTACGAATCCATGGAAGGCTGGGGGCTTCATTTCCTGGCGCGGATGGAACCGCTGCCGGATGACGATGGACAGGTGCTGGCCAGCCGGCTGCCAGGGCGCGCCGCGGTCGACCTGCTCGAGTGGAATCAGGATTCGACGCCCGCCAAGCTCTTCGACGATGTTCTGGGACGCGAGCGGTCGCTCGACAAACTGGTCGCGATCGAAGCCGCCATCCCGCCGATCACGGACGACCGGCCGGTTAACGAATACTATCTGCTGCGGGATCTCAAGTAGGACATAGAATATCCACATGCCTTATCGCCTGCTGCTGTTGGCGGCCGCCGCGACCGCGTCGCTTTGGGCTCAGCTTGCGCCCTCCGGCTTGCGCTGCGAATATCTGACGGACCCGATGGGGATCGATACGCCGAGCCCGCGCTTTTACTGGATTCCGCAGCACACCGCGCGGGGCGCTTCGCAAACCGCGTATCAGGTGATCGTCGACGGACCAGGGAACGAGACGGCCTGGGACTCGGGGCGCGTCGCGTCGCCAGAATCGACTCAGATCGTCTACGCAGGCAAGGCTCTCCAAAGCGGGAAGAGTTACACGTGGAAGGTTCGGTACTGGGACCAGGCGAATCAGGCGAGCCCCTATAGCGCGGCGGCGCATTTCGATACAGGGCTGCTGGCGGCTTCGGATTGGCGCGCGAAATGGATTCGCGGCGGCAACCAGGTGCGCAAGGAATTCACCTTGGATGCGAAGCCGGTGCGAGCGCGAGCTTACGTCGCGGGGATCGGGTATTACGAGCTTCGCATTAATGGGAGTAAAGCCGGGGATCATGTGCTCGACTCGCCGTATACGCCGTACGACAAGCGAGTCCTGTATTCGACCTACGACGTCACCGATATGCTGCATGCAGGGGCGAACGCGGTGGGGGTGATGCTGGGAGAAGGATGGTTCGCCTCGCGCGCCGCGATCGTGCAGATCGAGGTGGAGATGGATCATGGCCGTCGCGCGGTGATCGCGAGCGATGCGACGTGGAAGGGCGCGCAAGGTCCCATCCTGTCGGACAGCATTTATAACGGCGAAGTTTATGACGCGCGCAAGGAGACTCCGGGTTGGGATCGCGCGGGATTCAAAGATGCCGGTTGGGAAGCTGTGAACCTGAACGATCCGCCGAAGGGAGTTTTATCGGCCCAGATGATGCCGCCGATTCGCACGGTGGCGAGTTTACCCGCGTTGAAGATGACGAGCCCGAAGCCGGGCGTGTGGGTCTACGATCTCGGCCAGAATTTCAGCGGCTGGATGCGGCTGAAAGTTCGCGGACCGGCGGGTACCGCGGTGAAGCTTCGACACGCCGAGCTGCTGTATGACGACGGCACGCTGAATGTCGAAAATCTTCGCGCGGCGCGGGCGACGGATGTATACGTCATGAAGGGCGGCGGAGAAGACGAGATTTACGAGCCTCGATTCACCTATCACGGATTTCGATATGTGGAGCTGACGGGATTTCCGGGAACTCCGCAAATGGATACGCTGACGGGCCAGGTGGTGCATTCCGATGTGAAGCCGGCGGGGGGATTTTCGAGCTCGAAGACGGTGCTCAACCAGATCCAGCGCATGATCGTGTGGGGAATCACGTCGAATCTGGAGAGTGTTCCCACGGATTGCAATCAACGGGATGAGCGTATGGGCTGGATGGCCGACGCCCATCTTTACGGCGAAGCGGCCATGCTCAATTTCGACATGCCGGCGTTTTATACGAATTTCCTTCGCGACATCCGCGACAGCCAGGATGACGACGGCAGCGTGCCGGACACGGTGCCTCGCTCGCGGAACGCGAAGGGACCCGCCGACCCGGCTTGGGGCAGCGCTTATCCTCTATTCGTGCTGTACATGTACCAGCGCTATGGGGATCGCCGCATTCTTGAAGAGCATTTCGACGGGATTCGCCGCTGGACGGATTTCCTGAGCTCGCGCGCGGCGGATGGAATCGTCAGCTTCTCGAAATTTGGAGACTGGGTGCCGGTCGATACGACTCCCGGTCCGTTGGTGTCGACGTTCTACTATTACTGGTCGGCGGACATTGTCGCGCGGGTGGCCGCCGTGCTGGGCAAGCAGGAGGAGGCGGAAAAATACCGCAGCCTAGCGGACAGCATTCGAATCGCATTTCACAAGCGGTTCTATAATCCCGAAACCAACACATACGGGAGCGGATCTCAAACGTCGAACATTCTGCCGCTATTTCTGGGGATGACGCCGAACGAGGCGCGAGGCGGAGACATCGGGCGGCTCCGGAACGACATCGTGTACGCGCACAATACGCATCTGACCACGGGGATTCTGGGGGCGAAATACATTTTCCCGCTGCTGACCAGGACCGGGAACTCGGACCTGGCATATGAGCTCGCGACCCAGACCAGTTATCCGAGCTGGGGCTACATGGCCGAGCACGGGGCCACGACGCTGTGGGAATTATGGCAGGAGAAGACGGGGCCGTCGATGAACTCGCACAATCATCCGATGTTCGGGAGCGTGGGGGCGTGGTTTTATGAGGCGCTGGCGGGCATCAATTTCGACGATCAGACGCCGGGCTACCGCCGCATCCGAATCGCGCCGCAGGTGGTCCGCGATCTGAACTGGACCTCGGGGACGCTTGAAACCGTGCGAGGGACGGTCGGGTCCTCCTGGACGCGATCCGGCGCGATGCTTCGGATGGAGTTGACGATTCCGGTGGGAAGCACGGCGGAGGTTCACATACCGAAGCTGGGGTTGAACGACGTTTCCGTCGACGAAGGCGGCCATACCGTGTGGAAAGGCGGAAAATTCGAGCCCGGCGCGGCGGGGGTCAATAGCGGAAGGGAGTCCGCGAGTGAGATTGTTCTCGAAATCGGCTCCGGCACGTATGTTTTCGAGCGAACCGGGAATTGATGGTCAGGCAGGTTCGCGCATCGCGTTCGTAAATAGTCGAAGCACGAATAGCCATACGACTGCTTTCGTGGCCGTTTTCAAGAAACTCTGCGCGGGGTAATGCGCGGGATTCAGGATGCAGGCTATCAAGACCACCATCGCAAACAGGATCATCCATTTGAGCATGTGCGGAGCCAAGTCCTTTACGCTGCGACTACGCTCATCTGGATTCGGCCGCGCTTCTCCAGCTTGGCCCGGGCGGCGCGGCGCGCGCGCAATAAACGGATCCGAATGGCGGTTTCGCTCACGCCCTGTTTGCGGGCCATTTCTTCGGTAGATGCGCCATACATTTGCTGCTCCAGCAAAACCCGCTCATCGGGACGGCAAGTCTCAAGAATTCGAGCGATATCGATGGCCGCCAGGTTTATCCCGCCCTGGCCGGAAATTTCGGGAAGGCTTTGATAGCACGGCTCGCGACGCAGAACGTTTCGATACACATTCAGGGCGATGGTGTTCACCCAGGTTACGACCAGGCTCTGGTTGCGGAGCTGATCGAGCCGCTCCCAGCCTCTGACCCAGGCGGCTTGCGCGACTTCCCGGGCTTGGTCACCCGGCACGCCGCGGGAAAGCAGAAGGCGGACCGTCAAATCAAATCCACGTTGATAGGCTTGGCCGTATTCTTCCGTCGTCATATCCTGTCTTCAATCTCCGTTGGAGTACGCGGGTTGCCAGTGCATTTCAGATGCCATGTGAGCCTACGGGGAACTAAGGGGATAACCTTATTCCCGCAAGGCAAAGTTTGCTCTTCGATGCATATTTTGCGTTTCAATTTTTGAACGGAGAGCGCGTTTTAAAGCGTCTATCCGGGCAGGAAGGGAGATTTGTCATGATTTCTACCGTCGTGCTTATCCTCTTGATTGTTTTGCTTTTAGGCGCTCTGCCGTCGTGGCCGTATAGCCGGAACTGGGGATATTATCCGAGCGGGGCGCTGGGAACGGTCGTCATCATCCTTCTGGTCCTGGTGCTGCTTGGGTATATCTAGGGATCGTGTTTATGGATTTGGAGTAACGAAGTGAAACGTGACGAATTGGAAGTGATGCCGGAACTAGTCTCCCCCGAGGCGGTTCAAAGTGAAGTCGAACGGATTCTGGCGAGCAAGAAATTCGGGCGATCGAAGCAGTTGCGTAAACTGCTCCAGTTCACGGTGGAGCAGACGCTGCAAGGGCATGCTGATGTATTGAAGGAGTACGTCATCGGCACCGAGGTCCTGAATAAGCCGGAGAGCTACGATCCGCGACGGGACTCACTGGTTCGCGTGATGGCCAGCCGGCTCCGGATGAAGTTAAAAGAATATTACAACAACGGCGGGGCCGAAGATCCACTGGTGATTCATCTGCCGAAGGGTCAATACGTTCCGCGTTTTCAAACTCGCCAAAGTTTGCAGACGGAGATCGGACAGAAATTGCGAGCGCGCAATGTCTGCTCCCATGCGAAGTTCCTGTCGGCGAAGTTCACTGAAGAAGCCCTGGCCGAAAGCGTCCGGTATTTTGAAGAGGCGATCGAGGCCGATCCGCAATTGGTGGCAGCGCGTTCCGGGTTGGCGAATGTGCTTGCGCTTCAGGGCTTCCTGGGATTGCGGCGTCCGGCGGAAGTGTGGCCGGCCGTGCGCGCAGCGGCAAGGACCGCATTAGACCTGGATGAGATGGGTCCGGAAGCCCATATCTGCCTGGGAATGGCAGACGCTTTCTCCGATTGGGAATGGCAATCGGCAGCGTCGCATTTTGGAAAAGCCATAGAGGCAGACCCGTATTCGAGCGCGGGACATCTGTGGCATGCGCTGGCGGTTCGTATTCCGGCCGGGCAGATTCGGGAAGCGCTCGCGGAGATGGAGGGCGCGGCTGAACTTGCGCGGCGCCATTTCTTCAAGAAGCTCGGTTTCTCGCGTTGTACTTTGCCGGACAGTACGATGCGCTGCTGGAATTGACGGAAGATGTGGCGAATTGCGATCCTCCTTCGAGTTGGGGGGCTTGGATTCGGGGCTTGGCGCTGGCGGCGCGGGGATCGCTGCCGGCGGCGCTCGACTTGTTCGCCGGCTGGATGCGAATCCTCACGTACTCGCATCGCTTGCTTATGTCTACGGCCTGTCGGGTCAACCGGAACAAGCGGCGAGAATCGTCGCCATGCTCGATGAGCGGCGCTCGCGCGGGGTGTGGGTTTCGAATTACGATCGCGCGGTGGTACAGGCGGGGTCGGGAGACCACAATGCCGGGTTGGAACTGCTCAAAACAGCCATCGCGGAGCGGGAGCCGTGGCTGGTCTTCATGAAAGTAGATCCGCGCCTGGGTGGGCTGAGCAAGGAGCCGGCATTCGACGCGATCGCGGAGAAGGTCTTTTCCGGCTCATTGATTGGTTAGATTGTCAAACGGCAGGGATGAAGTTCATGTTACGCTTGCGTTTAAGATGGGTGATGCTCCAGTGCAAGTTCTTCTGATCGAAGATACGGAACCAGATGTATATCTGGTCCGCGAAGCGTTGAAGCGCGCCGGCGGGGAGATTCAACTCCTGGTGGTCAACGACGGGGAAAAAGCCGTTCAACTGATCGATCGGATGGACCTCGACGAGAACACGCCGTGCCCCCAACTAGTGTTGCTCGACCTCAACCTGCCGAAGAAAAGCGGCGAACAGGTCCTGGAACATATGCGGCGCAGCCGCCGCTGCGGGCACATCCCGGTGATCATCGTGAGTTCTTCAGATTCGCCGAGGGACAAGGCGCAAGCGGAGCGATTGGGCGCGACACAGTATTTCCGGAAGCCCTCCAGTCTACGTGAATATATGCAGCTTGGGCCTATGGTGTTCGGCCTTTTGGGCCAGACTTAAATAGCGCGCGGCAGCGTATAGAAGAATCGCGAACCTTTTCCCGGCGTCGATTCCAACCAGATCTTGCATCCGTATCTTTCGACAATACGCTGGCAAATGGCAAGACCGATGCCGGTTCCAGGATAGTTATGGCCGTGCAGGCGTTTAAAAATCCCGAACACGTGCTGCGCGTACTCGGGTTTGATCCCGATGCCGTTGTCCTCTACTGAAAACAGCCACTCGCTATCGTGAGGTTCGGCGGTGATCCGGATTTTGGGTGGTTCTGAACTGCGATACTTGATCGCGTTCCCCACAAGATTTTGCAAGAGCTGAACCACGCGCATCTCGTGGGCTTGCACGGTGGGCAAGCCATTCCATTCCGACGGTAGCGCCGTTCTCTTCCATCAACGCCTGAAGATTCAGCAGCACCTTTCGCAAGACCGCATCGCAGTTTACCGGGCTGGAGGTCCGTCTATGGCGCTGCCTGAGAATAGTCGAGCAGGCTTCTCAGCAGCATCTCCATGCGCTGCGATCCGCCGACGATGAACGCGATGAACTTGTCGGTTTCCGGGTCGAGCTGACCCTCGTATTTAGATTTGAGAATCTCGCTATAGAGCGCGATGGTTCTTAGAGGTTCCTGCAAATCGTGACTGGCGGCGTAGGCGAACTGGTTCAAATCGTCGTTGGATTGACGCAGGGCTTCGTTCGACTCGAGTAACTCCGTGGTTCGGGCGGCAACACGCTGCTCCAGTGTGACGTTCAGCTCCCGGATCTGCTCGTCGCGCTTGGCGCGCTCGGTCACGTCGCGGACAGCGGAGGTCACCAGGAGGCCTTCCTCGGTTTGCAAGGGACTGAGGGTCAGCTCGACGGGGAATTGCGACCCGTCCTTGCGGCGCGCACGAAGCTCGCGGTGGGGACGCCGGTCCGGGAGAGACTCGCCGGTCCAGCCGGGAACCAGGCTGCGGATATTCTCGCCGATCAACTCGTCGCGGCGGAAACCGAAAATTACCTCCACCTGGGAGTTGACCAGGGTGATCCGGCCGTCGCCGGAGCTGATGATCATCGCATCCGGCGCGCCTTCGAGCAGGGACCTGAACTTCTGTTCCGCTTTACCCAGAACCTCCGCTTGCCGGCGCAATAGGGCGGCGTTGCGGCTGAGCTCGACAAATACCGCAACCTTGGAGCGAAGGATTTCCGGAACAATGGGCTTAAACAGGTAGTCCACTGCGCCCATATCGTAGCCGCGAAACAGATGTTCGTCGCTTTTGTAGCCGGTGAGAAAAAGAATGGGTGTGTGGCGCGAACGCTTGCGGGCCCGGATCAGCTCGGCCGTCTGAAAGCCGTCCAGCTCGGGCATCTTGACGTCGAGTAGAATCGCCGCGAAGTCGTCTTCGAGAAGATGCCTTAAAGCCTCCATACCGGAATGCGCCAGCACGACTTCCTGGCCGGGACGTTCGAGGGCCGCTTCCAGGGACATCAGATTCTCTGGAGAATCGTCGACAAGCAGGATTTTTACTCGCTCCTGAACAGCGTGATCGTCTGTTCGGGTGGCTGATTCCATGGACATCCAGCGTCTCTACATCTGTTATACCGTAAGGCGCGTTGCCGAAAGAATTACATTCCGGTCCCGGGTGTGCGTACAATGTCCGGCAATTCCTGCACTCCGCATCGGCACCCAACATCTGCACCCAGCGTCGGTCGGAGGCGAAAAAAATCGGGGCCGCCTCCGATCCACGGCCCCGCCTGAAAGGGAGTGTTGACGGGGGTTGGATCTCTTAGGGTTGGCTTGTGTTTCCGGAAATGGGCCCTAGAACTAACGGTGCGTCGATTGCAGGGAAGGTGACGAGGTGATTCATGAGCAAGAGTAGCTGCGGGTGGTTTTTCTTCGGGGTCGCTGCCGGAACAGCGGCCGGTTTACTGTACTCGCCGATGACGGGTGAGCGGAATCGCAGGATGCTGAAACGCGCCCAGGCGAAAGTCCGAGATACGGTGCGGGATACGGTAAATGAAACCATCGACCGCGGCAGAGATGTAGTGGCACGCGCTCAAGACGTGGTTGAGCGGACTCAAGATGTAGTGACGCGCACGCAGGATACGGTTCGAGCCGCGGTGGATGCGGCCAAGAAGACCGTCCGAGCCTGAGCGATCAAGCCGCCAGAGGAGGGGCGATGGGCCGGAGAAGGGCATTACGGCTGCCTTGCCGTGGATAGACGCCAGAATCCACCGTCGCCCCGGTTCGTGTAATGGTCTGGAAATATAATTCGTCGCCGGCGATTTCCATCATCATGAAAGTCCGGTCCTGATCAAAGCCCTTCGCTGTATCCGGGGAAGGAATAAGATTGGCAGGCCGCAATTCGCCTGCATTTCCAAGCACGAAGTAATAGACGCCCTTCTGGGGACGCAATCTTTCGTAGACGTGCTCATGCCCGGCGAGAACGAGGTTGACTCCGTACTGGGCGAAGACCGGTTCCAATCTCACACGAAGGTCGCTGTCGGGGCCGTGAAATCTGGCGTGAGAGTAGAACGGGTGATGAAAATAGCAGATCTTCCAATCGGCGCGCGAATCCCCTAGTTGAGCTTTCACCCAGTCCAACTGCTGGGGATCCATATAGTTGCTGTCCAGCACGAAGAACTGGGCGTTGCCATTCTTGTAGCTGTAGTAACGCTGGCCGCCCATGTTGAAAGGCTTGTAGAAACGCTCATTGGGATCGTCGTGATTGCCTAACGCCGCGTAAAATTTCACGCCCGCGTCCAGCAGAGCCTTGTAGGGTTGGTCGAACTTTCTCGCGAAATCCGCCGGGGTGTGGCCGCCGTAAATGTTGTCGCCCAGCATGACGACAAAGTCGAAGGGGAAACGCTCATGGAAGCGAGCCATTTGAGTCGCAACCTCATACTGGGCCCGCTCTCCGGTGCCGGTATCGCCGATCACTGCGAAGCGAACCGATTTCGGCTTCAGCGGGAGTTCGAGCTTTTCGGCAGGCGGCTGCGCGCGCCCCGCGACCAGCGCGGAAGCGCCGAGGAGAAAATCGCGCCGGCGCATCAAGGAATCGCCTGCGGCATGAAATCGACCACCAGGTTGGCCTGAAGGTCGAGCAGAGCGAGTTGATGGTCCACCACCCGGTAGGCGAGTTCGGGCGGCAGTTTGGGTAGATTCAGCAACAATGTCGGCGGAGTCGATTGCAGCGGGACGCCTGCCGGATACGCCCCGTTTACAGTCAGCCGAAGCTGCACCGGCTCGGCATTCTTGAGGCTTTGCTTCACGCGCACGGCGTCCTTTCCCTCCATCGCGATGCCGATTAAGCGGCGAAACTCGGTGGCAATCTCAGGGGTGAAGATGTTCCCTGGAGCGGCGGCGGCACGGGCCGCGCGAATTCCCTCCGCAAGTTGATGCTCATGGGCGGCGATGGTTTCCTGCGAGGGAGTGGGTTTCAACTTGGGAAGCTTCGAATCGACCGTCTTGTGAAGCTTCACATAGTCCGCCACTCGCTTGTCGAAATCTTCCATGACCAGCACATGCGGATTCACGGGCTGCTGGGCCCGCGACAGAATTCCCAGTGCGAGTAAGAGCGAGGTGAGCTTCACTGGGGTTCGAGCTCCGGCATTTCCTGGACGGCGTCTTTCACGGCGTCTTTAATCGCATCTTTGACCGCGTCTTTGACGGTTTCTTCCAAAGCTTCGGCATCTAAAACGACGCCGTTCTGCGGTCCGGCGATCTCGCGAATCATCACTTCTACCACCGGAGCGATCGGCGGCATGTCTTTGGCGACGGCCTTCGCGACCTTCTTCGCGACCTTGGCGGCGGGAGCCTGGTCGGTTGCCGAAGTGGTGCTTTCGCTCGATTGGGCCCAATCCTCTTCGAACGTCTTGATCAAGCGGCTGGCTATCTTGGTGTCGCGAACGATCACGCCGACTTCACGGCGCGCGTCCAGCTCGGCCGGACGCAGGCTCTGGCTTCCGATGAAGACATGCTCACGGTCCCGAATCATGGAGCGCGTGTGCAGCCGCATAGTCCCCAGCTTGCGGGCCTGCAAGCCGGTGGATTTCTCACTCAGGCGGCCGATGATCCTGATCTCGACGCCGGCTTTGGCTCGCTCCTCCAGCAGACGGATCATGGGCTTATCGCTGATCTCGGGATCGTAGATCAGCAATTGAGTCTTCGCCGCCTTGATGAACTCGGCAAGCCGCTTCCGGGAATTCGCGGGACTGACAACGAAGTTGGCCAAGCCTGCTGTGTAGGGTTTCCTTTGGCAATCGGCCTCAAAAAGCTTCACGCATTCCTGCACCAGTTTCCGGTTCTTGATGATGAGGGCAAAGCTGCGGCTGTGTTCGATATCGAGGTACGTCAGGTTGAAAGCCAGCAGAAAAAGCTCGCGCCGGTCAATGATCATGAGCTTGGCGTGATAGCGAATCAGGTCGTCGGCGGTACGCGCGACGATGACGCCGGCCGCCAAGAGGCGCATTTCGAGAGCCCTGAGATTCTTTTCGCCGCCCCGATTGGTATAGGCGATGAGAGCGTGGACAGCCACTCCCCGGCTGACTGCGTTCACCAGCGCGCGCTCGATTTCGCTGCGATCGAATCGAAAGATGAGGATGTCTACGGTCGACTTGGCCGCGTTAATCGCCTTCACCAGCGGTGTAACGCTGTCGCCTGGCTGCACAAGTAGTGTCACGTTAAAGTAAGTTGCATTTGAATCGCCACACGGGCGTGACTATGGCATGCCTCGTGCTCGTGTCTGGGGATAGAGGCGCCATGCGACTAGTCCATCCAAAGATGCGGATCCTATTGATTTCGCTTGCGATACTTCCCGCTTTCTGCGCGGATAAACCCAGCAAAGGCGATAAGGCCGCGAGCGATTCAAGTGGGCAAAGTGTGCTGTGGCGTGCTCCGAATGACATGGCTTCGCGTAATTTATTCTACGGACCGGGGGGACAGAAGCATGAGCCGCATGGCCCTTTCACGTTTGTGAAAGAGGACATGAACGGCACGAATCCGAAGTTCGTGGTTCACGATGACGCCGGTGTGAAATGGACCGTCAAACTGGGGATCGAGGCTCGTCCGGAGACGGTCGCCAGCCGATTGGTCTGGGCGACCGGCTATTTTACGGATGAGGATTATTTTCTTCCTGAGATAAAGATCGACGGCATGCCCACGCACGTCAAGCGCGGCCGCAAGATGATCGGTCCGGGAGGCGCGATCCAGAATGTCCGGCTGAAGAGGCATGTCGAAGGACGTGAGAAGCTGGGGGACTGGAAGTGGCGCGACGATCCGTTTACGGGTACCCAGGAGCTCAACGGCCTGAGGACTCTGATGGCCACGATCAACAACTGGGATCTGAAGGACGTAAATAACGAGATTTACAAAGACAAGCATGAATCCGAGCGGATTTATGCGGTCAGCGATCTGGGAGCGAGCTTTGGTATGACGCGCGAAGCGTTCCCGATCAGCCGGACGAAGGGAAACCTTCATAACTATGAACACTCGAAGTTTATCCGCAGGAGCAATCCGGATACGGTGAGTTTCTCGACGCCGGGAATGCCGTCGTTAATCTATGCGTTCCAGTTAGCTCCCTACATCCGGCGAGTGCGGCTGGAGTGGATCGGAAAGGACATTCCGACGGCACATGCGCACTGGATGGGCGAAATTCTGAGCCGCCTGTCGCCGGAGCAGATTCGAGACGCGTTCCGTGCCGCCGGATATTCGCCCCAGGAAGCGGACGCGTTCGCGTCGGTCCTGGAACGAAGGATCGCGGAGCTGAACCGGCTGGAGCCGTCCACGCGTATGAGTAAGTTACAATCTGAAACAGGATCCAGCCATGAACCTAGGTAGTACCGCGATTCTAGAGAATCCCGACCCGGGCGGGCACATCGTTTATCCCTATACGGATGACGCTCAAGTGGCTAAGGCGGTTTGCTTGTTCGCCAGCGCGGGGCTTCGAAAGGGACAAGCAGTCCTGCTGGTGATGACCAAGGATCATTGCGGGCCCATTCGCAAGCATCTGGAAGACGAAGGCTTCGATCTGAAATCGCTCGAAAAATCGGGGTTGCTGGTCTGCGAGGACGCGGAGACTTTGCTGAGCACTTTCATGCTGAATGGGGAGCCGGACGAGGCTCTGTTCAAAGCGAAGGTGGGGCAGATGATCGAGAAAGCCAAAGCGACCAGCGGCAACCGTCCGCATCGGCCGGTCCGGGTTTTCGGCGAAATGGTGAGCTTGATCTGGAGAGGCAATCCGAACGCCACGCAGCGTCTGGAAGAGTTGTGGAATGAAGTGATCCGCACCCATTCCGTGCCGCTATTATGCGCGTATGCCTTGGCCGGGACCAGCCGCGGCACGTTTCCGGAAGCGCTAATCGCGTGTCACTCCCACGCGATCGCCTAGGGTTTGCATCTCCGCATATAACCCGCCCGCCTTTAACAATTCTTCGTGATTTCCGCTCTCGCTGATCCGTCCGTCGCTGACCACGAAGATCTTGGAGGCTTTTTGAATGGTCGACAAACGGTGGGCGATCACGATGGAAGTCTTGCCTTCCATTAGACGGTCCAGGGCCTCGAATACAAGCTGCTCGGATACGACATCGAGGCCCGAGCTCGGCTCGTCCAGAATCAGGATGGGAGTGTTGCGGATGATCGCGCGCGCGATGGCGATGCGCTGGCGCTGGCCGCCCGAAAGAGTCACGCCTCGCTCGCCTACCACGGTGTCGTAGCCTTCCGGCATTTTTTCGATAAATTCGCTGGCGTTGGCGAGCTCGGCGGCCTTCAGAATTTCCGCGCGAGTGGCCTCCGGTTTCCCGTAGGCGATGTTGTGCCAAATCGGACCATGGAACAGCAGCGTTTCCTGCAACACGAAGCTCATCTGGTGGCGCAGGGACTTAATATTGAACTGCCGGATGTCGACACCATCGATCTTGATGACGCCCGCGGTGGGATCGTAGAACCTGGGAATCAGGCTGATAATCGTGGTCTTCCCCGCCCCGGTGGGACCGACAAATGCCGTCACTTGTCCCGGCTCAATGGTAAAGCTCACGTTCTTAAGAATCGGAGTATCGGGAGAATACGAGAAACTTACATCGTCGAACTCGATCTTGCCCTTAAACCGAGGAGCGTTACGGGCGCGTGGATTGTCGGTCACGTCGCGCGCGGTCTTGAACACTTCCCGGATCCGCTCATAACCGATGGCGGCCTTGGCATAGGAATCGGTCATCTTCGAAAGCTCCTGCATCGGTTTGTACATCTTGCCGAGATACCAGATGAACAGGACCAGAGATCCGACGGAAAGTGTGCCGGCCAGCACCAGCCGCGCTCCAAACCACAGAACCAGGGCGGTTCCGGCGGCCACCAGGATATCCACGATCGGGGTAAGTTTAGCCTTGAGGCCGCGCGCCTTGAGAGCGATCTCGATCCCTTCCAGGCTCTGCTCTTCGAGACGCCGCTGTTCGTAATCCTCGCGCGCAAACGCCTTGACTACGCGAATGGAAGTGAGCACTTCCTGAATTACCGAAACGATCTCGCCTTCTTTTTTCCGGACATCGCGGGAGGCTTTCTTGATGAGGCGCGTGTATCGAAAAACCACGGCAAACAACACCGGCACGACGGACAGAGCGATCAGCGTGAAGCGCCAGTTGATGTAAAACATCACGCCGATCATGCCCACCAGGGTCATGGCGTTGACCAGCGTGCTGAGAAGCCCGGAGGTGATGAAGCTTTGGATGGCGTCGATATCGCTGGTGACGCGGCTGATCAGGTCGCCGGTCTGCTTCTGGTCGTGATAGGCGAGGCCGAGGCGTTGCATGTGCGAATACAGGCTACGCCGCATATCGTGCATCACCCATTGACCGACGCTGGTGGTGAGATATTTTTCCGCGTAGGAGCAGAGAGCGTCAAGGACCGCGATCCCCAGGACGGCGAACGCCGCGAATTTGATGATGGCAAATTTATCGGAGCCGGCGACGGCCAGAATCAACGGATTCAGCCAGCCATTGATGGTCTTGGATTTTAGGACGTTATCGAGAACAATCTTGAGGGGCCAGGGATCGAGCAGGTTCGCGATGGTCTCGCCGACGACCGCGAGAAGGCCCAGCATCAAGGCCTTCGTATGGGGCTTCAGCAGCTCAGTGAGGCTGAATTTAGACGCGGACATGGGGGCCGGGCGTGACCCGGTCCCCGATTTTCCCGCGTCGTTGACCGTAGTGCTATTTTCAGTCCCCGTATTTCACAGCCGGTCGCTTGGAATTGGCAAAATCGCCTTTGGCCTCGGAGCTGGACGCGACATCTTCCGCCCCGGTGTTCTCCAGGATCTTCTTGGCCCGATCAACCCAATCCGAATTATCCGCATGGACAGAGAGCAGGATATTGCCTTTCTTAATCCTACCCTCATATCGCTTGGCTTCGTATTCCGGAATGCCCATGCCGATGAGAGCGCCAGCGATCCCGCCGACCGCGCCGCCGACTCCGACTCCCGCGAGCGCCGCCATGATGGGACCCGCCGCGATAAACGGTCCAATGCCCGGGATCGCCAAGCTGCCGATTCCGGCCAGCCATCCGAGGGTCCCGCCGATGATTCCGCCTGAAACGACACCGGTAGCGGTCCCTTCCGGGGCCTTTGTGTCTTTCTGGTGAGCGAACTCCTTGGTTCCTGCGTTCTCCGGGAACAGCACCGAGATATCGGTGTTTCGATAGCCAGCGGCCTTCAATTGATCCACGGCGTTCTCCACGCCGCGGGCGCTCGAGTAAATTCCAAATACTGCTGTATTCGCCATTAGTGATAGCTCCTTTTTTTCGTTATTCTTATTGCTTCGGTGCGACGGTCAATTCGTTGATGACGGAGCTAACGCCCGCCACCTCCTTCGCCTTCGCCTCAATTGCAGCCTTCTCGTCATCGCTTCTCACCGGACCGCGCAAAGTTACCGTGCCGTTCTGCGAAATGATCTTGATGTTGTGCGCGTAGGTTGAGAGAGATTTGTCGTTTATTACACTCTTACGGACCTGCTGAGAGAGCAGGCGGTCTTCCTTGTTTTCTTTTTGTTGATCCGCGGTCTGTCCGCCCTGTTTGTTGGTCCCAGTGTTATCCGGCTTCTGTGCCAGCAGCGTAAGCGGAGCCATTCCCAGGGTTAGAACCATCGCTGTTTCGCGCATCCATTTTCTATGAGTCATTTAATCCCCTCCTGCCGATAAGAGCGCTGGATGAGCCGATATGTTTCGAATTTCCCTTGGATGGTTAACCTCGCGAATGAGGCGGGAAATGCTTGAACATATCTTCTACTGTCTTTTCAAGCTTATTCTCGTTTTTCTCGGGATTACCGGAAAGGACATTCTGACCGGAGGCTCTCCAAATCAGCTTCTTGGTTTTGCCATCGAAGATATCGACCACCAGAGTGCCGACCGGAGTGTTTTCAACTGTCGTGGTGGCCATGGTGTCTCCGAAGCCGCGCCAGAACCAGCCTCCGCCAAAGCCGTCGTAGAAGGTTTGCAGAGTCTGTTCATTTTTCATGGCTCCGAACGCCGCAACACCGGCATCTCCGCCGGAAGCTACCTTTGCCCATCCCTTAGCGGTGAGCTGCGCGTCGACATCTCGCGTAATCCGGTCAGACCAGAGCGTGTTGCCCGCCTGGACCTTGATCCACGAGTAGGTCTTGTATGATGCAAAGTCGGTGCTTTTGCTGTAATCGGTCTTGGTGTCGGCCGCTAAGAGCACCAGGACGCCCATCAACGGCAAAATCAATAGTGAGAACAATTGTTTCTTCATGATCCTCTCCTTGCATTCGTCCGCGTCACCGCGGCCACGGAGGTTTGATCCGAACGCCGAACGGGTCGTTTCTGGGGATATGGGCTGGCGCTCGATGGTCGCCGAGCGCCAGCCTTGGATTTATCCGACGCGCCGTCGCGTGCCGCCCGCGGTGGCCGATTTCCCGGTAACCGATTTCTTGCGGGTCCCGTCCATAGTTTGTTCGGGGTCTTCTTCGTCCATTCCTTGAGGTTCCGAGGCTTCGGCCTCGGTCAGGACCGTTTCCCCCACGTCGGTCAGCTTATCGTCAGCAGCCTTCTCTTCGGCGAGAGTCTGGTCCAGCAACTCGGCTACCTCGTCCAGGCCGATCGATTTCGCCCACGCGCTCAAAGTGCCGTAGCCTGAGATTTCGTAGTGCTCCACTTTTTGAGCGGCGCAGATGATGGCGGAATCGAGCAGCGGCCCTTCCAAGCCTTCTTTAAGCTGTTCGCCGGCCTCTTCAATCAGGCCCTTCATCGCCGCGCACGGCTTGCTTTTCGGCTTTTCGCCCATCAGCTCGAAGGCTTGTTCCAGGCGCTGGACATGACCGCGAGTTTCCTCGAGATGGTTCTCGAAAGCTTCGCTTAATTCCTGATTGGAGGACGCCTTCACCATCTTGGGAAGAGCTTTGACCAGTTGCTTTTCGGCGTCGTACAGGTCTTTCATTTCGTCGACTAATAGTTCTCGTATTGACTCCATCGGTTGATCTCCTTTAAGAACACGATTCGTGGGGTTAGATACGGACCGAAGGACGCCGTTTCCGGCGCAACGCTGGTACAATACGCGAGAGTGAACATCGCCGCCGTGCGAAAGCTTCCGGGATTTGTTTCCCGGTATTTAATCGCCTTGCTCGTCCTGGCCGCAGCCAGTGCGATCACTGAGGCGGTTCTGCACACGACGGGTTCGCGGCCAACCATTTCCGTCGTCTTCCTGCTGGCCATCATGGCGAGCGCGTGGTGGGGCGGCTACGGTCCGGGGATATTGTCCACGCTGCTGACCCTTGCGTTTCTGCCATTTCTGATCACTCATCACTGGACGTTCACGAGCAACCCTACTCAAGTGGTGCTGGTGCTGCTGATTTCAGTGCTAATCAGTAGCGTTTCAGCTTCGCGGCGCAAAGTGGAGCGGGCCCTTCGCGAGGCCAATGAGCAGCTGGACGAACATGTCCGCGAACGCACGGAAGAGTTGCAACGCGCGAACCTGGCGTTGAAGGAGAACGAGGCTCATCTGCTTCGCCAGGCCGATCAACTGGCTCGCTCCAATGCGGATCTGCAACAATTCGCATACGTTGCATCCCATGATTTGCAGGAGCCCTTGCGTCTGATCGCCATTTACACGGAGCTTCTGGGAACCAATTACACGGGCCGGCTGGACGCCGACGCGGACCGGTTCATCGGGGTGATCGTCGACGGCGTGCGGCGCATGGAAAATCTGATCCGCGACTTGCTGATTTATTCGCGAACCATCCATGGAGATCCGGCGCCGGCGGAACCGATTGAGGTGTCGGAGGCGATGCGGGCGGCGACCTTCAACCTGGAAGCGTCGATCGCGCAGAGCGGCGCGATCATCGAGAACGGGCCTCTGCCGGTGGTCCCTTACGATCGCGTCCAACTGATCCAGGTGTTCCAGAATCTGTTGAGCAATGCCATCAAATACCGGGGCGAGACGGCACCGGTCATCAAGGTAACCGCGGCTGACGTAACCGCGCGGGACGGGGACCTTAACTGGGTTTTCTCGGTGCGGGATAACGGGCTGGGAATCCACGCCGACTATCACGAGACCATCTTCAGTCCATTCAAGCGGCTGCATGGCGCGGAATATGCCGGCACCGGCGTGGGTCTCGCGATTTGCAGAAGGATTGTCGAACGGCATGGCGGAACCATTTGGGTGGAATCCGAGCCAGGCGGCGGTTCGACGTTTTTCTTCACGGTTCCGGTGAACCCCGGAAACACTTTGAACGGCGCTGGATCAACATAATGATCGTGTAATAGGAGGCTACCCGTGAAAGCAATGAAGTTGCTCTGCTATTTGACCGCCGCAACGGCTGTGGTTCTGGCGCTGGCGAACTTGAAAGACATCCAGCGGTATATTCGCATCAGCACGATGTAATCGCGAAACGCGGAAGCAGGCGCCCCGGTCCATTCGGGTGAGGATCGCAATGACTTTCACGGCTTCCGATTTGCTGATCGAGACCATCCACGCCTGGGGCGTAGAGGCGATTTTCGGGCTTCCCGGCGATGGCATCAACGGGATCATGGAAGCCTTGCGAAAGCGCCGGGATACCGTCCGTTTCATCACAGGTCCGGCACGAGGAATCGGCGGCGTTCATGGCTTGCGCCTACGCCAAAGTGACCGGACGCCTGGGCTGCTGCCTGGCAACATCGGGGCCGGGCGGGATTCACTTACTGAACGGCCTGTATGATGCCAAGCTGGACGGGCAACCGGTCCTGGCCATCACCGGCATGCAGTTTCACGATCTGACCAATACCTATTCGCAACAGGACGTGGAGCTGGATAAACTCTTCGACAACGTGTGCGTTTATAACGAACGATGCATGGGTCCTGCGCACATGGAAAACATCGCGAACCTGGCGTGCCGGACCGCGATCGCGTATCGGGGAGTCGCCCACATTTGTATTCCCGTCGATTTTCAGGAACAGGAAGTTCCCGGCAAGAGCAAGGGTCGAAGCGAGCGAAATATTCCGGATCATTCCTCGGAAGTCGCGGGGCACAGCGCCCGCATGCCCGCGGAAGCGGACCTGAAGCGCGCGGCAGAGGTCCTGAACGCTGGAAAACGGATCGTGATTCTGGCGGGTCGCGGAGCGCTACAGGCCACCGAAGAGCTGGAAAAAGTGGCGGAAATACTGGGGGCGCCGATCGTCAAAGCGCTGCTGGGCAAGGCCGCCGTCCCGGACGACAGCGTTTATACGACGGGCACGATCGGGCTGCTGGGGACCAAGCCGTCGATTGAAGCGATGGAAGATTGCGATACCATCCTGATTGCCGGCAGCTCCTTTCCCTATATCGAATTTCTTCCGAAGCCGGGGCAGGCGCGGGGTGTGCAGATCGATTCGAATCCGATCCGGATCGGCCTGCGTTATCCGGTCGAGGTCGGGTTGAACGGCGATTGCAAGAAATCCTTGAAGGCCCTCCTCCCGCTGCTGAAGCGCAACGGCAAGCGAAGCTTTCTGTCGCAGGCGCAGAGCGGAATGCGGGAGTGGCGAGAGACGATGGCCAGCCATGAGAAGGTCACGACCACTCCGATGAAGCCTCAGTTTCTGGCGGCGGAGCTGGGGAAACGGCTGGCATCGGATGCCATCGTGAGCTGCGATTCGGGCACGATTACCACCTGGTGGGCCCGGCACATTCCGGTGAAACGCGGCCAGACGCACACGGTTTCGGGAAATCTCGCCACCATGGCGTGCGCCCTTCCCTATACGATTGCGGCGCAGGTGGCTTATCCCGATCGCCAATGCGTGGCCTTCATCGGCGATGGCGGCTTCACCATGCTTATGGGAGAGCTGGCGACGGCGGTGAAGTACAAGCTGCCGGTCAAGATCGCGGTGGTGAAGAACAACACGCTCGGCCAAATCCGGTGGGAGCAAATGGCGTTCCTGGGAAATCCCGAATACGGGTGCGATTTGATTCCGATAAATTTCGCGGAGATTGCACGCGCGTGCGGGGCTACGGGGATCACGCTGGAAGATCCGGCTGAATGCGGGGCGGTGATCGACCAGGCGCTTGCGACGCAAGGGCCGGTCGTGATTGAAGCGGTGATCGATCCGAATGAGCCTCCCATGCCCGCGCCGGTTTCGGCGAAACAGGCCGCGCATTTCGCGGAAGCTTTGGCCAAGGGGAACCGGGACAGCGGGAAACTCTTGAAAGACGCGCTCCAGTACAAAGTTCGGGAGCTTGTGTAAGATGCAGTATCGGACGCTTGGCGGAACCGGAGAGAAAGTTTCCTGCCTGGGTTTAGGCGGGTCGCATATCGGGGATCCCAGGGTGCCGCGACGCGAGGCGATCCGGCTGATCCGCGAGGCTCTGGATCGCGGATTGAACTTCCTGGATAATTGCTGGGACTATAACGGCGGCCAAAGTGAGCTGCGGATGGGGAAGGCGCTGGAGAATGGGTATCGCCGGAAAGCTTTCCTGATGACGAAGTTCGACGGACGGACCAAGATCGAGGCCGCGAAGCAAATCAACGAATCGTTGAAGCGGCTGCAAACCGATCACGTCGACTTGCTTCAGTTCCACGAAAATATCCGGTTTGACGATCCGGATCGTTTTTTCGCCCCTGGCGGCGCCGCGGAAGCCTTGCTGGCTGCGAAGAAAGGCCGGCAAGACGAGGTACTTGGGATTTACCGGTCACAAAGATCCTCACATCCATCTGTACATGCTGGAGCTGGCTCGCAAGAATAAATTTCCTTTCGACACAATCCAGATGCCGCTGAATGTGTTCGACGCACATTTCCGCAGCTTCGCAAAGCTGGTGCTGCCGGAAGCCGAGAATATGGGCCTGGCAATCCTGGGGATGAAGAGCATGGGGAGCGGCGTCCTGCTGAAAAGCAAAGTGGTCAGTCCGGTCGAGTGCCTGCAATACGCCTTAAGCCTGCCCACTTCAGTAGTGATCACGGGCATCGACAGCCAGAAGGTATTGGATCAGGCGTTTCACGTTGCGCACGATTTCAAGCCGCTGACCGCGGAACAGATGTCGGCGATCCTGAACAAGACCGTGGCCGCTTCCGCGCACGGCGAGTACGAACTGTTCAAGACTTCCTCTCACTTCGACAGTACGGCCAAGAATCCGAAGTGGCTTGGCGAAGAGACTCGACGGGTCCAGCAATTGGGCAAGTGAAGCAGTCTGCGCAAGGTGTGCAGAATTTGCCGCCTCATTTTCCGGCTATTGTCGTAACTCCCACGCTGCGTGACGTTTGCATCGCGGCCCCCTACCTGCAAGAGGTTTCCCCGAAAGGAGACCGCATGGTGAGTCGTAGAGAGATCGAAGAGATGATTTTGGTGACTTTGGGTCAGATCCGGACCATGGAGGCGAATCTGAGCCGGCGTTTTGGCTCGCTCGCAACCGCACGCCGGGAGGCGCGATCCGAATTTCATTCGTCGCTCCAGGATCTGGAGAAGCGGGCGAACCGGCTCGAAAATCTGTTAGACACTCTCGATCGGGTCAATACGTACTCGACGCCCACCGCGGCCTAAGAAAGGACAACCTATGCCACGCGCATTGCTGTTACTGCTTCTGGTGTTGTTGATTTTCGCGATTCTGCCGACTTGGCCCTACAGCACAGGCTGGGGCTATTATCCGAGCGGCGGCGCGACGCTGCTGCTGATCGTACTCGTGATCGCTCTCTTCGCACGTCCCCGGTTGCTGTAACTATGTTTTTTCGCAAGTTTGCGATTCGATCGGCGCAACTGGTAGGTTCGGGTCCGGCTTTTCTGGCCGCGGTATTGATTACGGTCCTGTGGCTGGGGGCCGGACCCTACTATCATTACTCCGATGCATGGCAGCTGGTGATTAATACTGCCACTTCGGTGGCGACGTTCATGATCGTTTTCCTGATTCAAAACACTCAGAACCGCGACACGGCGGTGATTCAGTTGAAGCTCGATGAGTTGATCCGCGCGGTGAAGCATGCCCGTACGGAATTGGTCCAAATGGAAGGACTGACAGACGAGGAGCTCGAAAACCTGCGCGAGGAATTTCGAATCGTCCGTGAACGCGCCACGATGAGCCTGGAGAGGCTTGACGCCAGAAAGAATCTTCCCCCTAAGGAAACCGCTTAATTCATGGGCACTGTATTGAATGAAACCCTTGCCGCGTCGATCGAGGAACCGCTCGACCGCCTGATTGCGTTCGAGCCGTCCCCGCTGCCGGTGATCAGCGTGTATCTCAACACGCAGCCCGATCAACACGGCCGGGATCCTGAAATCATTCCGTACCTGCAACGGGAGTTTAAGGCGCTGGCGCGAACCGGGCGCCCGGCTCGGAGGAGCGCAAGAGCTTCGATGCCGACGTCGAGCGTATCCTTGCTTACGCAGCGGACAATATCCGGCCGGAGGCCAATGGAATCGCGATTTTCGCTTGCCATGGCGCGGGTGGATTCTTCGAGGCGCTCCAGTTCAGCGCTCCGCTGAGCGAGCACAAGATTTATGTGTACAGCCAGCCCCACCTGTATCATTTGGCGCAGCTCGATGAACAATATCCCAAGTGCGCGGCGGTGCTGACGGACGCGAATCGGGCTCGAATCTTCGTTTTCGGCCTCGGCCAGACGATTGACGCGGAAGAGATCAAGGGTAAGAAAGCTCATCGGGTGAAGGTCGGAGGATGGTCGCAGGCGCGGTATCAACGTCGTGTCGAGAATGCGCATCAGCAGCACGCGAGCGAAATCGTGGAGCGGCTGCAGGCGATCGTGCGCGAGGAGGGGATCAGCCGCATCGTCATCGCCGGCGATCCCGTGATTGTTCCCGTCATCGAGGAACAGATGCCGAAAGAGCTGAAGCCGATGGTGGAGACAATCAAGCTGGACATCCACGCATCGGAGCAGGACGTTCTGAGCGCCACTCTCGAGAAACTTCAGGAGCGGGAAGCTGCGACGGACGCCGAAAAAGTGGCGCGCCTGATGGATCAATATCGCGCGCGCGGCCTGGCGGTGGTGGGCGCGCACGAAACGCTGGAAGCGCTCGCCAATGGGCAGGTGGATGAGCTGCTGCTCAGTGCGTCGCTCGAAGAGGAGCGGCCGCGGGAAGAGAAGATCGACGCGATACTCGCACCCGAAATTCCGGATTCCGGAGGCGGGACCGAGAGTGACGAGCCTCGCGTGGCTTCTCTTCCCGATCTGCTGGTGACCAAGGCCAAGCAAACCAGCGCCTCGGTGACCTTTATTAAGGACGGGGAACTACTCGCACCGGTCGAAGGCGTAGGAGCTTTCCTACGCTGGCGGACCTGAAATTTCGTTAATACCACTCCCGCCTCAGCGGTGGTACACTGTTTTCTTCCGAAGTGCTTCGAAGAAGTGTACTACGTGCGGGGGCGTGCGCCCTGGCCGCCCCGTTCATCAACCAGGGACGCTTTCGCCTCTTCGCGCAAAGCTCGTCGAATACTCCACCCTGACCATTGATCTGATTCAGAGCTCGCTCGTCGTGGACATGCTGGGGCTTCTGACGTTGAACTATCGCAAGTTGATCGGCTGGCAAACCAAGCCGGAGAGTTTTCATGCGTCGGATCTGGCGCGCCTGAAGGCTTCCGAAATCACCGTGTTCCATCCGGCGGTCGGCTTCACCGCCGGGGATATTTATCAGTCGTCCCACGACGATATCACGCGCTGGAACGCATTTCTCGCGGCGCATCCGCAAGCTTTTATCCGGATCGACTCGCCGCGAGATCTACAGCGGGCGAAGCTCGAAAACAAGATCGGCATCCTGCTGGGATTCCAGAATTCCTCGCACTTCCGCACCGAAGCCGATGTGGATCAGTTTTACGATCTAGGCCAGCGCATTTCTCAGTTAACGTACGATCGAAATCGCCTGGGAGGCGGCTCCTCCGATCCGCATGATGACGGCCTGACCGATTTCGGCGGGCGGATCGTCGAGCGGATGAATCGCATTGGCATGGCCATCGACGTCTCGCACTGCGCCGACCGCACAACGTGCGACATCATCGAAGCGTCGCAGAGGCCGGTGCTGGTGACGCATTCCAATTGCCGGTACCTGGTTCCTTACAGCGCGCGCTGCAAGACCGATGACGCGATTCGAAAGATGGCGGCCAAGGGCGGGGTGATGGGGGTCACGATGGTTCGGCCGTTTGTGCACAGTGGCGGGCACGCCGGAATGGAAGACGTGCTGGATCACATCGATCACATCGCCGTCTTGGTGGGCGTCGAGCATGCCGCCCTGGGAAGCGATGAGGATCTTGATGGACGGGACCATAACGGGCCGAAACGTTACGACTTGGATGACGTAACTTATGGCCGGAAAGTGTTCGACCTGACGGAGGGCTTGGTTCGCCGCAAGTACAGCCGGGAAAATATTGCGCTTATTCTGGGAGGGAATTTCCAACGCGCGATGCGGCAGATTTGCGAGCCTTTGGCGTCCATTTCGAAAGCTCCGCCACCTGCCTAGCCCGGACGATGAAGCGCCGCGGCGCCGGTCCGATGTAGTGGAACGGGAAGCAGGTGACTATGGTGAGAGTTTTCACATCGGTCGGCGCCAGCACCTGGACGTCGGAAGGTTCTACCACGCTCATTTGTTCGACGGTGTAGCGGAAGGTGCCGTCGGTAGTTTCGAAATCGATCTCATCGTTACGCTGCAAATCTTTCAGCGCCCGGAAAAAACTATCGCGATGTCCGGCGATGCCGACGTTTCCACTATCGCCCGGCAAGGCGGTTCCACGAACGTGGCCGACCGCGCGTCCCAGCGTTTCATCATCGGTCCCTTCCTCCACCATGGCGGTGAGATGCAGGCGCGGCACCTGCACTCTGCCGATGACGTCCGACTGGGGCCGGCGCGGTGTGGATGGAATCGAGGCGTGGCCGGATTTATGCGGCGCGATGACGATGGGAAGCGGAGCGGGATCCTCGGGGCTGTCCGCTCTTTCCTGCTCAAAACGCCAGCTCAGGTATAGCTGATTGTACTGAGAGTAAAGAGTGGTAAAGCTCCACACGCCCAGGCAGCCTATCCCTGTCGCGAGCAGCGCGATGCGGATGATCTGGCGCGCGGAAAAGGTGGCGCGAATGATCATCGAGGAACCTTTTCCGCACGCGGAGCGGGGTCGGGAAACGAATATGAAGTTCGCGCGCGGACGATTAGTTTCTTGCGGCGAAGTCGCCGTAACGCTGATGGTGCGCAGACGCTTTCCGTCAGTGTCGGACGGGACATACGAAATCGTGTAACGGTTACGGATGTCTTTCGCGATTTGCCGGCATATGCCATTTAAATCGGCAGTTTCCTGCGGCAGAAAGGCCTCGCCGCCACTGACAGACGCGAGCCGATGCAGCAGCCCGGGATTTTTATCCGCATCGTCCTCGTCAAAAATTCCGATCGTGTAAATAGTGGCGCGGGATTCGCGCACGGCTTGCACTACGTCGCTGAGGCGGTTCACGCTGGCGTTATCGCCGCCGTCGCTTACCAGCAGGAGGCTTTTCTTCTCTTGCTTTCCATCATTTAAATGATGCAGCGAAAAAACGATCGCGTCATAGAGCGCGGTGCGGCCCGCCGGAGGATTACGGAACAGGGACGCGCGGAGAAGCACGGGATCGTCGCTGAAAGGAATGCCTTCGGGAAGGCCGCTCCTCACGAAATCGTTGAAATGGGTGACGAAAACCTCATCTTTAGGATTGCTGGAGTCAATGAAGCCGAGCGCAGCATTGATCACAGGCACACGCTTCGGGCGCATGCTGCCACTGTCGTCGATCACCAAGCCGACGGTCACCGGATCGTCGCCGTGACTAAATCCCGACAGCTTTTGCACCTTACCGTTCTCCCGAACCTGAAAGTCGTCTTTCGTCAGCGTTGATACATACCCGGATGCATCCTTGACGCTGACGTCGAGTACGACCAGGTTGGCATCGGCTGTCAGCTTGTAATCGCGCTCCTGCGGCGCGCCCGCCAGCGGCAAGCTCGCGCAGACCATAAATCCAAGAGATACAAGCAGTCGCATCGAGTTTGTCCCAGTAGGTAGATGTGAAAACGACGCCACAAGTTTCCCGTCTGCACCTATGGTACTCCCTTTGGTAACTATTGCAGTCGCAATCTTGCATTCCCACGAATTCTTAGAGAGATAGGGGTTTGGCTGGAAATTTGCATAAAGGAATACGTCCGTCCAATGCGGCGGATGGAGGCAAAAATGACACTTTTTAAGAAGAATCTCGCCGCTGTCGCGGTCGCAGGTCTTTTCATGTTCCTCACGCCGAATATGCGTGCGGACGAGTGGAATAAGAGAACCGTCGTTACAATCGACGAGCCGGTGCAGGTTCCGCACACGGTTCTGCAGCCTGGGACCTACGTGTTCAAGCTGCTCGATAACACAGGCGACCGGCACATTGTAGAGATTTACAACAAGAATGAGACGCATCTGATCGCTACGATTCTGGCGATCCCGAATTACCGCTTAACGCCGACGGGCAAGACTGTTTTCAAGTTCTGGGAAACCCCGGCGGGAACTCCCAAGGCAGTTCGCGCATGGTTCTATCCTGGCGACAACTTTGGACAGGAGTTCGCGTATCCGAAGAAGGCGTCGATGGAGTTGGCGGCGAATAATAAACAGAACGTGCCGACTACCACTGCTGAAACCGCTGAGGAATCGAAGACGGCTACTGTCAATACAACAGATGAAAACGGCAAGGAGAGCAGCGTAGAGCCGGCTCCAGCTCCAGAGCCAGCCCCCGCACCGGCACCTGAACCGGCCCCGGCACCGGAACCGGCTCCGCAAGCCGAGCCAGCCCCTGCTCCTGCGCCCCCGCCTGCACCGGCTCCTGAGCCTCAGGCTGCTCCCGCACCTGCGGAACTGCCCCACACCGCGAGCACGTTGCCGCTGGTCGGAATCTTCGGTCTGATTTCGCTAGTCCTGTTCTGCGCCCTGGGATTCACGAAGCAGCGGGTCCGCTAAAGGGATATATATGGAAAAGGAACTGAAAGAGAAATGCGCACATCCGAGCTGCCGGTGTCAGGCTCGCGCTGACAGCAAGTATTGCAGCACTTATTGCGAAGGCGAGGCCGATACCTCGGATATCCTTTGCAGTTGCGGTCACCCAGGATGCGGCAGTCGGCCGTAGCCTTAAAGAATGAAAACTTCCAATCCCGAGTGGCGCCGTTAAAAAGCGCTCCTCGGGATTCTTGTGTGAACGAGTAGAATAAAACCATGAAGAATGACAAGCCATTCCTTACGGATGTAGAAGAACTCCGGAAACGGGCTCGATCGAGCCTCGATAAAGGGGCAATTACGCCCGCCTACCAGGGCGACGTGAAGCAGACGATTGAGATCCTGCAATCGGTTCTGGCTACCGAAATCGTATGTGTGCTGCGCTACACGATGAACGCGGTGGCGGCCGCCGGCATTTCAAGCGACAGCGTAAAAGAAGAATTCGATCAGCACGCCAAGGAAGAGCAGGGGCACATGCGGCAGGTGGCGGAGCGAATCAACCAATTGGGCGGGAAGCCGAATTTCAATCCGGAGGGCATCCTGATGCGGTCGGCGTCCCAGTATGTTGAGGGCGCGAATCTCATCGAGATGATCAAGGAAAACCTGGTCGCTGAACGAATTGCGTGCGAGCATTACCGGGAGCTGATCCGATACTTCGCCGACAAGGATCCGACCACCCGCGTGATGATGGAAGGCATCCTGGTAAACGAGGAGGAGCACGCCAACGACATGCACGATCTTCTGGTTTCCCATGAGGGAAAGCCGATGCTTCCCCCGTCGTAGAAAGGCGCGGTCTACGACTTGGCTTTTTTCTTCGGGATCTTGGCACCGGAGCTGCGAGCTTCGCTGAGCGCGATCGCGACGGCTTGCTTGCGGCTCTTCACTTTTCCGCCCTTCCCGCCTTGACCGGACTTCAGGTCTCCATGCTTGTACTCGCTCATCACTTTGTGAACTTTTGTCTTGCCGGTAGAGCCGGCTTTTCTTCTTAGCCACGTTTCTCCTCTTCCTCGTTCAGGACTGAACCGAACCGGTTCCGTTCTCCACTTTTCGTGTCTTCTGCGAATTTCTGCTGGCGCGCAATTCTTCCTGTGCGTCGAACCAATCCCGCAGTGCCGAGCCTTCCGGGCATCCTCGAGCGCGCCATAACTGGTTGGCGCGGTCGGCGATATCCGCGTGATCGAGCACCCAAACAGCTTCGTCATCAACCTCATTCTGTTCCGGGTAACGTTCACCGTCGACGGCTGATGCGGTCTTCGATTTGCCATCTCGATCAGTGTATTGCGCCATTACGTCAACCTCCTTCGAATATCAACTTGATGGACGCAGGATTGCAGCCGTTGTTTCCACAAATATAAAAGGGCAACGACTCATGAAATCGCTGCCCTCATCTGTGGACTTGGTAAATAATGGAGCGGGACTACCACCGGAATCCGAAAGAAACCGGCACATAATCCGCATGGAAGCCGTTCGACATGAAAATTCGGTTGTAACGAGCCTCCGCGAAGAATTTGCCGTGCCACTTGGTGCCAAGCGCAACTCCTGCTCCGATATCGACTCCGGGCTTATTTACCGAATATGAGGAAAGGACTTGCGTGGCCGAAACCAATCCGGAATAGTAGCCGAAAAACGGATTAAATCCAAACGCCGTCGCAACCGTAGGCTGCGTGAACTCCTGATACATGTGATAGAGACCGCCGCCGCCCGTCACGTACAGGTCGAAATGTCCGTGAGGAGTAAGATGGACGATGGGATCGAGAGTCGCTGAGAATACGTGGATATCGCCGCCCGGAACTCCGATACTGTTCAGCGTGCCGGAATTAATTCCGAGCGCATTGTAATTTACGTCGACCATGGCGCCGATGTATGGCCCGAAATTCATTCCAGCGCCGGCTCCGACGTTCCACCCATCATCCAGGTGGCGACCGGTGTTGCCGACGGGTGTCGTAAACCCTCCTTCTAACGAAAAAGAAAAGCGCGGTACTTCTTGTGCACTCGCGAGACTCGCGACGAAAAGACTCACGCCAGAAAACAAGATGAAAGTCTTCATATATACCCCCATGGTGAGCTTGCACGCCGTGTTCCAGGCTGGGCTTCGTTTGGCGCGATAAATGCTAGCGATAGTCGTTGTCGATTTTGGACCAGAAGGCTTTCCAGGAGGAAGCTAAGTGAGTGCAAATCACGAGAAACCGTCAAGAATATTGGTTGTGGAGGACAATCCCGCGGATGTTATGTGGCTTCGTCACGCGCTGGATCATCAGCAAAAAGCCTACGTTCTCGAGGTGCTTCCAGATGGCGAGGCCGCGCTGCAATTTGTCGACGAGCATCGTACTGGATCGCGAGAGCCGGATCCGTGCGTGATCGTGTTAGACCTGCATCTGCCGAAGCACAACGGCATCACGGTATTGCATGCGATCAAGCGCGATCCGCAGCTGGCACATATCCAGGTGGTGGTTCTATCGAGCCTCACCCATCCGAGGGACGAGGACGTCATCGCAGCGTTGGGCGCGATTTGTCGAATCAAACCTTCAACGCTTCGTGAGTGCCTGGAACTCGCCGCCGAGATTCTTGAGATTTGCTCAGGATTGAAGCCGCCGTTACTGATGGAAGCTGCGTCCTGATCGGTCGAAACCGTGCACATTTTGCACGACGTGCAAGAACGAATGGCCCGTAGGACGGGCCTGTACATGGTTGAGGGTTGGGCCCTCGGGTTGCAACATCCAAGCTGATCGCAATCCACTTCCCAATATGATTCGAGTAAGCCGACGTGTGGTTCCCTACTTATTGACTGCCGCCGGATTGATTGCGGCGGGCTGGGTGGCGGTCGCGATCCTCGCATCGAGGGCCGAGCCATATCTCAGGCAGCGCGTCATTCAAGATTTGGGCCAGCGGTTCGACGGTACGGCCGAATTAGGCGCTTTTCACGTGACGGTGTTTCCCCAGTTGCGCGTTACAGGAGAAAATCTCACGATCAGGCGCGAACGCAACAATTCTATCCCGCCGATCATTTCGGCGAAGCGCTTCGATCTGCATGCGAGTCCGCTCGGGTTGTTACGGTGGCTGCTGAGCATCGGGACCGTTCATGTAATCGGGTTATCGATCACTCTTCCGCCGCACGGAGATCGCCCCAATTTTAAGAGCACGGGAAAATCGCCGCAGAAAACATCCTTCGTCATTGGAAGCGTGATTTGCGAGGATACCCGGCTGGAAATCCAAACGGATAAGCCGGGTAAGCTGCCGCTGATTTTCGACATCCACTCGCTGGTCCTGCATTCGGCCGGGCCAGGCAGATCGATGCCGTTCACGGCAACCTTGACCGAGCCGGTTCCCCTGGGAGAGATCGCGACCAAAGGCGAGTTCGGTCCCTGGAACACTGACGATCCTCGTGAGTCGCCGGTATCGGGCAGCTTCTCATTCGAGCATGCCGATCTGGCGACAATTCATGGAATTGGGGGAATTCTTTCCTCGACGGGCTCATACCGTGGCGTGATCGACCGAATTGAAGTGGAGGGAAAAACTGATACGCCCGATTTCACGGTGGTCACCGGCGGACATCCGATGCCGCTCCACACGGAGTACAGCGCAACCGTGGACGGATCGACCGGCGACACGTATTTGCATCCCGTTCGCGCCACTTTACTTCATTCTTTGTTGATCGCCAACGGATCGGTGGTCCTCAAGCCAGGCGCCGGCCATGAGATTATCCTGGATGTCGTCGCGACCGGCGCGCGCATCGAGGACCTGTTGAAGGTGGCCGTTAAGACGAATCCGCCGCCGCTGAACGGTCCGGTAAGCCTTAAGACCAAACTTGCAGCTGCCGCCTGGATCGATGCCGGTTCCGGATCGTCTGTTGTTGGATGGCACATTCACTTTGCCGGCAGCGCACTTTTCCGATTCCGACGCACAAAACAAGGTGGATCAGTTAAGCTTGCGGGCCCAGGGTCAGGCCAAAGAGGCACAGGACGCGGCGGACTCCGCAGCGGTCTTATCGCAACTTCGCGGTTCCTTCAAGCTTAAAGACGGAGTGGTAACGTTAGCGCGGCTGGACTTCACCGTACCCGGCGCGTCGATAAATCTGAACGGCGATTATCGATTAGACGATCAGCAGTTCCTGTTTCGCGGCGATGCTCGCTTTGACGCGAAGCTGTCGCAAATGACCACGGGGGTCAAGTCGTTTCTCTTGAAGGCGGTGGATCCAATCTTTGAGAAGAAGTCAGCGGGGACGGTCCTTCCGATTCGAATCAGCGGCACCGGCTCGACTCCCTCGGTTCGTCTCGAGTTCGGACATCCTGGGCGGGCGAAGTGAAAGCTGCAACGCTCTGCGCTTCGCAGGTAAAATCTACCTTGTTGTTCGAGCACCTCGTTTTAAACCTCAACTAGCTGGCGATTGGCCCAGAGCTTGCTCCCAAAAAAACGTTGAAGGAGACAAACCATGAACACTGATCAGATGGCCGGTAAGTGGAAACAGATGAAGGGCGCTGCAAAACAGCAGTGGGGAAAATTGACCGATGACGACCTGGACGTGATTAACGGACAGCGGGAAAGCCTGATCGGTAAGCTGCAAGAGCGGTACGGCATCGCCAAAGAAGAGGCGCAGAAACGGGCCGACGAGTGGCTGAAATCGTCCACGTTTAACGATTTGGATCACAAGTCGCGGCCGGTTTCGCAACGCTAGATGGCAGGGCCGTTCGGAAGGATGGGGAGGAATGAAATGAAACTCAATTTGATCACCGTGATATGCGTCTTGCTCGCTGCACTTCTGGTGGGAACGGTGGCGGCGTTTCTACTTCTGGTTCCCGTGATGAGCGTCGCCGCAGTATCGACGGTGCTGCTGGCTTCCATCCTGATGTTCGGCCTTGGCCTCAACGTCGGGCGGCGCCGAATCCGAATCGTGCGTGAAAAGCCGTCGCCGATTCTGTCATAGCTGAGCTAGCGCGACCGGCTTAGGCGAACCCACCGCACCACGGACAGGATGCTCCCGATCACGCAGAGGGTCGCAAAACCCTCCATGAACCAGAGGAATTCCTTCGAGTTCGCGATGCGCATGATGTCGCGATGCAGCCAGATGGCGGCAAGTCCGACCAGCGTAAACCGCACCACACGAGCTCCGAATACCACCAGGAGCAGACGCACCCGTGGATACTGAAGCGCGCTAGCTGCCGCGATCATCGCCGTGAAAGGGAATGGCGGCGGCGCAAGGCACGCCAGCACCAGAATGACCGCGGCATTATCTTTCATTTTCTTGTTCAGATAATTCCAACGCTTCTGAGACGTAAGCTTCTTAAGGCCTTCTTCGCCGGCCTTCCGGCTGACCAAATCCAGAAGTAGAACTCCCATCGTCGACCCGAAACTCGCCGCTAGAACATACAGAATGAAATTCCCGTGATGGCCGGCGACCAGCGCGATGAGTAACAGGTCATTTCCTACAGGGAAAAACAAGAAGGACGAATCCAGCACTCCGAGAATGATCAGCCCGAAGGGACCAAAATCAAGCAGGGTTTGAAAAATATGCTGGATCAGATTGTGCACTTCTATCCCAGTGGAGCACGCAAACGGCCCAGCGCTAATTCGACGTCGCGCCGGTGACGATTCGGATCATGCCGTCGCTCTTACTCAGGATGTAGAGCTCGCCGTCCGAATCCGCCCAAAGGTGGATATCCGAACGGCCTCCTTCGGTCACCTTTGCCGTACCCGGCAGCCCCTCGGCTTGGCCTCCGCGAGCATGATACGCCGATTCAGTGACCGGAGCCATGGAGCCGTAGACCTCGCTCCGTCCACCTGGTTTGGTCCAGCGAATTTTCACAGGATGCATCTCCGCCAGCGTTTTCGGATCGCCATCATCGGCCGCGAGCATCTGCTGGTAATCGACGTACCAGAGATTGCCGGTCGAAATGTCGCCGAAAATGTACTTGCCGCGCAAAGCTGGAATGGATTTTCCACGATAGACATAGCCGCTCGACACGGCGTCGCCGCCGCCCTTCACGTGGCCGTATTGAATTACAGGATAAGTAGGAATCACCGTGCCAGCCGTCTCGGTCGCGTTCACCCGCACCGGAATTTCGTCGTTGCCGGACAGCTCCGCGATTTGGTTATTCGCTTCGAGTTTATGATTGCCTTCCCGGAGCGAATAGCCATAGTTGGCGCCCTTATGAACGATGACGACCGTCTCCCACGTGTACAGGCCGATCACGCTCGCGATCAGATGATTGTCCTTCGGATTCGCGGGATCGAAATCCCAGGTTAATCGCGCGGGGTTACGCAAACCGTAGGCCCAAATCTCGCCGCGCGCGCCGGCTTTCGACGCGAATGGATTGTCGTCAGGGATGCGGTAGCGGCCGTTCTCGCTCACCTTGCTGGTAGATTTCTTTTCGTTCAGGTCCGGCACGATTCGCAGAATTTTCCCGGCCAGCGTGTCCAGCCGCTGCGGATTCGACCGCATTTCAGGATTTCGCGATTCCCCTGAGCCTCCGTCCCCGCAGGCGATGTAGAGAACCCGCCAATCCGGATCGCCCGCGTGAGCCGTCGGATTGAACATCAGGTCTCCCATGGGATGAATGCGCGTATTCTCGCGCAGCCGCATCAATTCCCGAGCCGTGCCTTCGAAGGTCGCATTCGAAATATTACGATCGGTCCATTCAATCAGCACCGCTTCGCGTACCGTCGGACCCGGCGTCTGAATGGGCGGCGTCACGGAATAGCCGGAAAGATTCAAGCTCGGGAGATTCGTATTGTCCGGGGCGGCGGACCCAGGGAGTTCCGGATCTTCCAGGTGAATCGTGTAGAATTTGCCGTTGTGGGCATAATCCGGATCGAAGGCGAAGCTGATGAAGCCGTTCGCGAATCCGTTATCGGTGGGCAGCTTGTGAAACAAACCGGGATGTCCCGTGCCGCCGTTGAAATTGAGATACTCCGCGAGCTTCCCGTTTAGTTTGTCCAGGATATATAAAGGCCCGTTCAGATCGTTCACGAAAAACCGGTGCGCGACGCCGCCAGGTTCTTCCCGCATGAAATTCACTCTGGCGAGAAGGCCCTGGATCTGGCCTTTTCCGTCCACCGCGCCGGTCATGGGCATGGTCGCGTAGTCGCGAATCTCGAGCGTGATCTGCGGCGAATCCGCGGCTCGGGCAAAGCTTCCCAATATCAATGCCGCGAGCAGCCAGCTAGCGATTCTTCCCGGACAAATCATCGTGGGTTCATCGCAATGATAGAACGATTTCAACATCGTTAGCGATAACCATTCCCATCGGTTTCCTATATGTTGGGATCATGGAAACGCTTCCCGAACCGTGGCTTCGAGGTCCCGTCTCAGGCGTCGATCCGCGCGTCGCGCCGCTGCTTTTTTCGCTTCTTCAGGCGCGCGAGGAACTTGCGCGTCACACCCAAGGGCTAACCACCGCGCAAGTCTGGTCGACACCTTACGGTCTCGGCTCGGTGGGCTTTCACCTGCGGCATATCGCGGGAAGTTCGGACCGGCTGACTACGTATCTCGAGGGCCGGCAGTTGTCACAACATCAGCTTGCCAGGTTGAAGCTGGAACACGATCCCGGCGCGTCACGGGAAGAACTTCTCTCGGACCTGGATCGCGCCTTTGAACGTATCGAAGCGGTGGTCCGAGCCATCGACCCAACCACGCTCACCGATTCGCGCGAGGTAGGACGGCAGCGCCTCCCGACTACCGTCATCGGGCTGCTGACCCACATCGCGGAACATACTCAGCGCCACGTCGGCCAGGCTATCAGCGCGGCGAGGCTGGCGATGGCCGCACCGAAGCAATAGCTTTATTTTTGCGCTGCTTCTTTCGCAATTCGCTGGATATCCGGCATGATGTCGCCCATCAGACCCTGGACCACTCCCATGGTCTTCGAAATCAGCACGGGAGTTTTCTCCAGCATCGCGCGACCCGCCCGGCTCTGATAGAAGGCCAGCATGCCATCGATTTCCTCTTCGCTGAAGGTATCGTCGTAAATTTTCGCGTACTGAGGGCGGAGCCGGTCCCAGCTCATGCGAGCTCTTACCAGGTCCATGACCTTATCCTGAACTTCCTGGGCCTTGGCCTGATCCGTCGCGGACGCGCCCGGAGGCACCATGGACGCCGTCATGGACCTGATCTGCGCGAACATCTGATCCATGACGGATTGCGCGTTGGTCAGAGCTAAGAGACGTTCGATTTTAGCGGTCTTGGCGGACGATTCCTGAGCATGGACGGGCAATCCACTGGCGACCAGAGCAAACGTAATCAGGGCGATGGATCTCATGGTCCTAAGTCTACGAAACTTTCGATCCCCGGGCGTGCTGTCGAGTTGTAGTAAACTCACGTTTTGAATTTCTACACGACATTTCTCCTCACACTTGCAAGTGTCGCGTCTGGGCTCCAGGCGCAATCTGCCTCCTTTGAGGTCGCGTCCATTCGGCCCAGCGCGCCCGGCGGAACTCCTATGTCGATTCGCATCGAGCCCGGCGGCAGATTCATCGCGACCGGCATGCCGATTTGGCCGCTGATCATGAAAGCCTACGGGGTCCGCGATTTCCAGCTCGCGGGGGACGTCGATTGGAAGTATTCACAGCGCTTCGACATCGCCGCGAAGCCCGATGGGGAAGTATCCGACGAGAAGGTTTTGCTGATGCTCCAAGCCTTGCTGGCGGATCGCTTCAAATTGAAACTCCATCGCGAGACCAAGGAAATGCAGGTTTATGTGATGACCGTTGCGAAGAATGGGCCGAAGAACGGGCCGAAACTAACCGCGGCGGAGCCGTCAGAAACCGGCGGCATTCGGATACGGGGGATGGGCCGCCTCGCCGGAATTTCCGCGTCCACTTTGCAACTGGCTGAAGGGCTCTCTGACCTCGCCCTTAATGGACGTCATTTCCTGGATCGTCCCGTGCTTGATCGAACCGGACTCAGCGGGGTCTACAATTTCAATCTCGAATGGACTCCGGAGGGCGCTCCCGATCCGTTCGGGCCGTCGATCTTCACCGCGATTCAGGAGCAACTCGGGCTGAAGCTCGAAACGCAGAAAGCTCCGGTCGAGATCCTGGTAATTGACCGGCTGGAAAAGCCCACCGGAAACTGATTCAGACGGTTCGTGGTCCGCGAAGCAAGTGGGCGATCAGAAACACCACCGCGACCACTAGCAACAAGTGAATCATTCCGCCCGCCACGTGAAAGGCAGCCCATGCGAGCAGCCAGCCCACGACCAGCACAAAAAACAGGAAAAGAAATATAAAGTCAGCCAGCAAGCGCAGCATTCGATCCTCCGGCGTATTCGGCAGCACGTTCAGTGCCGTTTGAAGTATTGCACGTCACGCTCATGCTTTTCAGCCGCTTCGCGATTGCTGAACGTTCCCAGGTTCTTTCGCTTACCGGTCTTCGGATCTTTCTTGCGCGAATACAGCCGGTATTCGCCCGATTTCAGTTTTCTGATCATAATTCTTAAGCCGCCTTGCGTTTCTTGGGAGCCTTGGCCCCCGACTCTTTAAGGCTGCGTTTCAGGGCTTCCATCAAATCGACCACCGGAGCCTTCTTGGGCTTCGGAACGGCCGTAATCTTCTGCCCTTTCCGCTTCTGCTCGATCAGCTGCTCGACGTTTTCCCGATAGGTATCTTCAAATTCCTTCGGCTTGAAGGGGCCAGAAAGCTTGGCGATCAGGCTCTTGGCCAGATCGAGCTCCTGGGCGCTGACCTTCGCATCCACCGATTTGCCGGCCTTATTCGCTTCGTGGAGCTCATTCTGATAGAACATCGTGTGCAATACCAAGCCGTCCTTTGCCGGCCGGATCAGCACGACGTGCTCGCGCCCATGCATGGACATCTTCGCGAGAGCGTATTGTTTGGTCTCGGCCAGCGCCTTCAAGAACAGGGCATACGGCTTGGTGAGCTTCTCGTCGGCGGCCACGTAATAGGAGTGCTCGAAATAGATGGGATCCACTTCGCCGCTGCGGACAAACTGGACGATTTCCATCGCGCCGGCGGTCGCGGGAGCGATGTTTTTCAATTCCTCATCTTCGACCACGACATACTCGCCTTTGCTGGCTTCGTACCCCTTGACGATGTCCGACCGGTCGATCGGCTTGTCCTCTTCAGCGCAATAAAACACTTCCTTCACCCGCGACAAGTCCTTGCGGTGAAGCATGTGAAAATGAACCGATTCCGCGCGCGCCGCCGCGTACAGGCGCACCGGAAACGACACCAGGCCGAACGTCAGATACCCCTTCCAAACGATTGCCGGCATGATCCCTCTCCTTGACTAGATCCGCACCCGCAAATCGCGTTTCCCGGGACGAAACCTTTTGTCCACGCCTGTTATCTAACTCGGTGAGGAGATGGATTCTCTGAAGACGCAGTCCTATGTGACGCCATGACAGAACATCCTTTCATTTTCGCCTCCGAAGAAGAGATCGAAGAATTGCGCAGCGAAATTCGCACTCTGCGGCAGGAACAGGAGCGTCAAAAGAAGCAGTCCTCGAGCGACCCCTCGAAAGGCGGCAAAGACGCGTCCGACAATCCAAAGAAACCGGACGAAAAAGGCAAGGCGGAGGATTCTCCAGACGATAAAAAAGATCCGGAAGAGGAAAAGAAGCCGCATCCGCTGCGCACGGCCCTGATTATTATTGGAGTCCTGCTGCTGGCCGTCGTCGCCATCGTGTGGTGGCTCTATTCCCGGCAATTCGAAACTACCGACGATGCCGTCGTCGACGGCCACATCAGCGGCCTCGCCGCACGAGTGGAAGGCACCGTAACCGGCGTCTATGTCGAAGAGGATCAGTTCGTCAAGGCAGGCCAAGTCCTGGTAGATCTGGACCCGCGCGATTACACCGTAGCCCTTCAGCAGGCCCGCAGCCAGTTAATGCAAACTCAAGCGCAGGCCGCGGCCGAGCAGCCGAATATCCCGGTCACGCAAGTGACCAACCAGACCAATATTTCAACCACCGCGTCGTCGGTAGCGGCCGCAACGGCGGGGGTCGCGGCGGCTCGCGGAAATTACGAAGCCGCACTCGCAAAGGTTCGTGAGGCGGAAGCGAACAATGCCAAGGCGCAAGCCGACGTGGAGCGTTATCGCCCTCTGGCCGCAAGGGACGAGGTATCCCACGAACAGTTCGACCAAGTCCTTGCCAACGCGAAAGCTCTTGCCGCCACCGTCGCCGCCAACCGCGCCAGCGCCGACGCGGCCCGGCAGCAGGTGGAGCAAAATCGCGAACAACTGGCCGAGGCCGAGCAGCGTGCCTCGGAAGCCAAGCAAAATGCGCCGCGTCAGGTCGCGATCCGGCAGGCGACGGTTGCCGCTCGCCGAGCCACCGCGCAGGGAGCCGAGGCCCAGCTCGAGCAAGCTCAGCTGAATCTTTCCTATTGCAAGATCGTGTCCCCGGTGGACGGGATCGTGGCGAAACGCGTGGCGGAGCTCGGCCAGCGTGTGACCCCGGGCCAGCAGGTGATGCTGATCACCCAGATCGCCGACCTCTGGGTAACCGCGAACTACAAAGAAACCCAGGTTCGGCGCATGCACAACGGGCAAAGCGTCCGGATCCACGTGGACGCGGTGGCTGCCGACTTCGACGGCTATATCGAAAGCATGCCGGCCGCGAGCGGCTCCATCACCAGCCTGCTGCCTCCCGAAAACGCTACCGGGAACTTCGTGAAAGTAGTCCAGCGGCTTCCCGTCCGCATTCGCTTCAAGGCCGATCAACCCGGCTTGGACCGCTTGCGGCCCGGAATGTCCGTCGAACCCAAAACGCGAGTCGACTAATGCCCGGCGAGGAGTCACAAGGCCAAGGCTGGCACCCCGGCCACAACCCTTGGGCAGTAGCTCTGACGGTCACGCTGGCGACGTTCATGGAGGTGATGGACACCTCCATCGCGAATGTCTCGCTTCCGCATATCGCCGGCGGATTATCCGCTGGACAAGACGAGGCCACCTGGGTCCTGACCAGCTATCTGGTGTCGAACGCGGTGGTCCTGCCGATCTCGGCATGGCTCAGCGACCGCTTCGGCCGCAAGCGCTTCTACATGACCTGCGTAGCGCTGTTCACGGTCAGCTCCTTCTTATGCGGCTTGGCGCCGAGCCTGGGGATGTTGGTATTCTTCCGCGTCCTGCAAGGCGCCGGAGGCGGCGGCCTGGGGCCCAGCGAACAGGCGATCCTGGCCGACACTTTTCCAGCCGCGAAGCGCGGAATGGCGTTCGCGGTCTACGGAATGGCGGTAGTCCTGGCGCCGGCGATCGGCCCCACGCTAGGCGGCTGGATTACCGACAACTATAGCTGGCGCTGGATTTTCTATGTCAACGTCCCCATCGGTCTCCTGTCATTATTCCTTTCGAACTTCATGGTGGTGGACCCGCCGCACATGAAGAAAGCGCAGCAGGAGACCAAGCGAAATGGGATCGACTTCACCGGCCTGGTTCTGGTGGGAACGGGCCTGGGCGCGTTGCAAGTGGTGCTCGATAAGGGCCAGCGCGACGATTGGTTCGGATCCTCCTTCATCACCATCTTCGTCGTGATCGCGACCTGTTGCATCGTCGCCTTCCTGTTCTGGGAGTGGAATCATAAGCACCCGATCGTCAACCTGCACTTCTTTAAGAATCCGAACTTCGCCGTATCGAACGTCCTGATGCTGGTGCTGGGGATTACCCTGTTCGGCAGCACCGTGCTGATCCCGCAATTTCTTCAGCTCGATTTGGGATATACCGCTCAAATCGCAGGCGAGGTCCTTACGCCTGGCGGCTTCGCGATCCTGCTCCTGATGCCGATGATTGGCTTCCTGGTCTCGCGTGTGGATGCCCGCTACCTGATCGCCTTCGGATTCCTGATCAGCGCCTTGGCACTGTTCAATATGACCCGGCTGAACCTGGGAATCGACTACCGTACCGCGATGTGGTGGCGCGTGTTCCAAGCTTCGGGACTGGCGTTCCTATTCGTTCCCATCAACACGATTTCCTATAACGGCATGCCGCCCGAGGCCAGCAACCAAGTCTCGGGAATGATCAACCTGATGCGCAACATCGGCGGAAGCATAGGGATCTCCAGCGTGACCACCCTGATCGCGCGCCGTCAGCAAGTGCATCTGCTGTACCTTTCGCGGAATCTGTACGACGGCAATCCGAGATTGCAAAACGTGCTAACGCAGCTGAATTCGCTAGGCCAGACGCGGAGCGCGCCTGCCCAGGCAACCCGCCAGTCCTACGCAAGACTCTCCCATTTGCTGGACCAGCAGTCGTCGGTCCTGGCCTACATCGACACGTTTTGGATTATGGGCGCCCTGTGCCTGTTCGCGATGGTGTTTCTCTTCTTTCTCAAGAAAAACAAGCCCGGCCAAGGGGCCGTCGCCCACTGAGCCTGGTCCGTTCGAACTTCCGCTACTATGTACGAGGACGCACTCCATAGATGTTTCTGGTGATTTTCGCGCTTCTTTCGGTCGCGGGCGGATGGTTCACCTGGCGCCGCAATCCGATGTACTCAGTCGGAAGAACATTACGGTTTGTGGGCGTCACAGGGCTGTCGATCGCCGCCGTGTTTGCACTGATCGTGTTCGCGGTAAACGAAACCGCGGGCCAGTCGCCGGGGGTTGTAGTCGGCGCCGCGCTAGGAGTCGTGATCGTGGGAGCGTGCGGGCTGATCTTCGTCATCCAGTCCCTCTCGACGCCTAAGCCCGCGGCGCTGCTTCCCTCCGTGCCGCTGGTGCATACTCATCGCCAACGAATCTACAAATGGACCAGGAACGGCGCGATCTCCCTGATCTTCATCGCGACACTGGGCATCCTGCTTCCGGGGAACGCCGGAATCGTCGTCCTGTGTTTCGGTGGAATTGGCGCGCTCGCCGGCGCCATTATGATGTTTGCCGGATATATCGCCGCGCACGATCTGGATCGCTCTCTTACTTCGCTCGAAGCCAATCCGTGGATTCACTGGCGCTATTCACCCGAACAGCGCAAGCAATGGATCGACGCTCAAGTAGGCCGCGCGAAGCCGGCGCCGAAGTTCAACTGGAAGCGCGAAGGCCGCGGCATCGCGCTTGTGATCGGGCTGTTTTCGGGATCCACGCTTCTGTTCCTGGACGCGCCATGGAAGGAAAAGGGAATCTACGTATTCGGCTTCTGCGTGCTGATCGCGGCCCTGGTAGCATTGGCCCACTTGCGAACCACGCGTTCCCCTTCGGAAGGGCCCGCCGAGGTCTACCTTGGCGAAGATGGAATGTTCGACGGCGAATTTAATCAGTGGCTGGGTGTGAATCAATATTTGACGGCCGCGTCTATCGACGAGCGGCAGCCTCGCAGTCTCTTATTCCGTTTCGAAAAGATCATCGCGGGCGGGAGCCAGATCATTCAAGATGAGCAGTACGTTCTGATCCCCACCGGCGCCGATGCGGCAATCGCGGACCTTCAGCACAAGCTTGCCGCCCGCTGCCCGAAGGCGCGCATCGCGATCGCTTAGAGCGCGATCTCGAAGGTGTCGTAAGCGGCCCCGCGCTCGGTCGGCGCGGGTTTCGCCGCACTAGGATCGTCGACGCCGATATAGCTCCCCGAGATTTGATCCTGATTCACGTCCAGAAGCAAATAGCCATGCTGAGTGTCGTTGAATTTCTCGAGGATATCTTCGCCGTTATCGAACTTGTATGGACCGCCCGTCGGGCTGAAAGTCTTCGCGTCCAGCCGATGGAGCTTCTGATTGTACCCGCCCGCCCCCGCCACAATTGTCGTGACAGGCTTCCCGTTAATGCTGGCCGTGAATCGCTGATAATCGTGCACGTGCGCCGTCAGGATCAGATTCGGCGTACGAGCCGCCGATTTGGCCGCTTCTTCGATGATGGTCTTCATCGCCAGGCTTCCTGGATGCTGCCCGTAAGCTGAAAGAATCGGGTGGTGCAGCGCCAGGATCAGCGCCCGGTCGCTGGGTGCGTCGCGAAGCTCCTGCTCCAGCCAGGTAATCTGCGCCGGAGCAAGTTTTCCACCCTCCGGAACGTTGGTATATAAGCCGACGATGGTGGCCAGCGGAGTGTTCAAAGTCCAAAAAACATTGGGCTGCGTCATGGCGTCTCTGGGAGCGTCCTGGGCTTCCGGCAAACGAACCGGGGCCTGCGCGCAGAAATTGCGGACGAAACCCTTCAGCGAATCCGCGGGAGTGTGGAACTGATCATTCGGATCGACATCGCCGTCATGATTACCGGGAATCGCGACAATGGGAGCCGGATAATGTAGATACGGCTCATAGAATTCCCAATAATAATTGATCACTTCACCGGAATAATACACCACGTCGCCCAAATGGTAGAAAAACGAAGGATTCGCACCGTGCGGATCGTTCTCCGCAAAATCGAGCTCCATATAGCTGGCGACTTGCGCCTGGTAGGTGGTCGTGTTCACGCCGCCGGTATCGCCGACGCTGTGAAATACCATCCGCTTATTCTTGACGATCTGGGCTATCGCCTGCTCCGACAGGATCGACGCCAGATCGATGCGATAGGGCGGGATTCCGGTGGCCGGCGGCAAGTCGAACCAGGTATTGCTGGGCTGCTTGCGCGGATCCTTTTCGATTTGGAATCCCGTCGGATCGTCCGTGAAGCTGGTCGCCTTTCGGGATGTGCTGAACTGCCTGCCGTGCTTACCCGTGATGGCTACGGGTGGGCTCGACTTGAGGATTTGCGGCTTTTTCGGCTTAGGCTGCGATGTTCCCTTTTTGGCCATACTTCACCTCTGGAACATTGTGCCATAAATCCTCCCTATTGCCGGTTAATGAAATCGTTTTGTAACACTAATTAGTGCCCGCCCTTCACTTTCAGGTCCACCTCCGCTTTCGCAACGTTGTAATCGGCGCTATCGGTGGGCGTGAAGGTCACCTGCAGGTCCTGATTCCCCGGTGACAACATGGTTCCCGCAGCAGGCGTATAGACGAAGGTCCCAGGCACGTTCGCGGTAGCATTCAGTTGAGTGGCGCTGAGCGGCGTGCCACTCGTAATCTCCGCGGGCGCAACCCATGTGATCGAAGGAGTCGCTTTGAGCACTACGAGTGTCGCGTGGACCGTGATCACCGCGAAATTCGCGTCCTTCGGCGTAAATGTCGCCGAAAGCTGCTGCTCCCCTGCCCCGAGTTTGGTCCCCGCCGCCGGCGTATAGACGAAGCTTCCCTCCGGGAAGGCGAACGCATCCAGTTGCAGCGGACCCAGCGGGGTCCCATAGACGATCGGAATCGGCAGCCACAGTACGAACGGCGTGGCTTTGTTCACCTGCAAGGTGACGCTCGCGGTCGCGTTGCTATAGCTCGCGGTATTGGTGGGCGTGAACGTCACAGAAAGCATCTGCGAACCCGCCGCTAGGATCGTTCCCGCCGCGGGAGTGTAAGTGAACGTCCCCGCGACGTTCGCCGTCGCATTCAGTTGCGTCTTGCTCAACGGCGTCCCATAAGTGATGGAAGCAGCGTGGCCCAAGTGATCACCGGCGTAGTCTTGCCGGCCGGGTTGACTACCAGCACGACGCTGGCGCTGCCGTTCGTGTAATCGACCGTATCCGTAGGCGTGAAGCTCACTGACAGCGGCTGGTTTCCCGCGCTGAGCACGGTTCCCGCAGGAGGCGAATAGATGAAGCTCCCCGGAACGCTTGCGGTCGCATCCAACTGCGTCGCGCCAAGCGCCGTCCCGGCAGTGATCGACGCCGGAGTCGCCCATGTGACCACCGGCATCGCCTTATTGACCACCAGCGTGACGGTGGCACTCGCGCTCGCGTAATCGGTTGTATCCGATGGCGTGAAAGCCACCGATAGCATCTGGGTGCCCGCGCCAAGAACCGTACCCGCCGCCGGCGTGTATACGAAAGTTCCCGCAACATTCGCCGTCGCATCCAATTGCGCCGGTCCCAGGGCCGCACCGTAAGTTACCGCAGCCGGATTCGCCCAGGTAATCACCGGCGTTGCCTTATTCACCACTAACGTGACAGTCGCACTCGCGCTCGTGTAATCCGTGGTGTCGGAGGGCGTGAAAGCCACCGATAGCGTCTGAGTCCCCGCGCCCAGAACCGCACCCGCCGACGGGGTGTATACGAAAGTCCCCGCGACATTCGCGGTCGCATCCAACTGCGTCAAGCCGAGCGCGGTCCCATACGTGATGGCAGCCGGATTGGCCCACGTGATCCCCGGAGTCGCCTGCCAGATCACTTTCACGACGTTCGACGCCAGTGCGCCAATGGTCGCCTGGATGGAATCGGTTCCTGGGCCGCCGGCATCGGCGTAAGTGAACGTCGCCTGTCCACTGGAATTCGTCACGCCATAGCTGAAGATGCCTGTATTCGGCCCGCTGGTAATCGTGAACTTGACGATCGCGTTCGCCACCGGAGTGCTGGTCGAGTCGGTGACCGTGGCGCTCGCGGTATGATTCGCGCCCGCCGCCAGCGACAGATTCGCCGCCGCCGGAGGCAGCACCGGAGCCGCGCCCATCGTGGTGAACCCGCTAATCGGGTTCCCATTGACGTCGGTGAACAAATTTGCCGCCGGTTTCAAAGTATTGAGAAAATCGACGCTAGCGGCGCCGACAGGAGCTCCGCCGCCGCCTTCAGTCACCGTCGAAGTGGCCACGTCGAAGATCACCGTGATGGTTTGCCCCGGGTTCACCGTGAAACTGGCGGATAATGGAGCCGTAATCAGTCCGGTGAATGGTCCGTTCACATAGGTGGGGAGTGCGGCGCCTCCGATTCTCGATGCGGTCAGGATCGAATCCAAGTCCTGAACGGCGAAACCCGGATCGTTCGCTTGAGTAGACGAATAACCGCCCAGCAGGAATTGTCCGACCGATACAGAGGGACCAATCCCCGCGTTGACGGTGTTGTTAAACAGGTTGAAATCGACCACGTGAATGGCCGCCGCTGCTTCCACGGTTCCATTCGGCAGGCCAAACACGTCTTGCAGGAACTGCCCGTCGAGCGTGGCGTTCACCGTGACCAGCGTGGGCACGGTAAAGGCGCTCTGGAACGTCGAGAACGCGATGCCGCGAGCCGACCCATAGCCTTGATCCGATGCCGAGTATGCGCCGGCGCTCGGACCCACAGTCGTCGACGTGACGCCGCCGTTGAATGAGATCGGCACGTAGGTTCCCCGCCCGGTTTGAACTCCGCCAAAGCTCGAAAACGCCTGCGTCGCCGTCAGGGGAGCCCCCACCGCGCCGCCTATGAAGTCGATATTATCCACCGGAACCCCGTTCTGCTGATCGATCTGGATCACGCGGGTGAAGGTGCCGAATGGATAGGTGGGCGCCGCGGCGACCGTACCTGAAATGCGCATTCCCAACCCCGCCTGAATCCCGAAAGCCCCAAAACTCGCATAACCGGAATTGCCGTTGGCCCAATATGCATAATCTGCAAGCGGAGTGGGCGCGCCGCCCGGCATCGCGGCCTGATAACTGGATCCCGCGGCCGGTTCGAACGCCAGCCAGTACGTGCCCGCGCTAAGCACCGCGGGATAATTCGAAAAAACCTGCCAGGCAGCGACAAAGGATGGCCCTAGCGGATAGGATTTCGAGAAAATGCTGGTCCCCGGCTTCCCGTTATTGTCGGTATAGATCTTGACGGCCATCGTCATGTTGCCGCCGACACTCATATTTCCCTGCACCGAATCGAGAGTGGCCGCGGTGGTCAGCGTGAACTTGCCCGCAAGATATTGAAAATAAGTTTGACAGGTCGTTTGCGGCTGACACGTTGGATTTCCGGTACCGAACATGGCTTGTCCTGAGGCGGAACCCGCTCCGGTATCCACCAAGAGGGTCGGCTGGCCGTAGATTCCGCTCGCGAGCAATAAAGTCAGCGCGATCGCGAAATACAAACTGGATTTCATGACGCTTCTCCACTTCTGAGGGTCCGGCAGGGCTTACATCAGGCAGTGCGCAAATCCGGTCGAAGAACCGTCATCGCTCGCAAAATAAAAAGTGTGTCTGCGAGTGCGGGCTGAAAATGATTCAGGCCGTGACCGGCCTCACGCGGCCGATTCAGTCCCAACGAGCCGCCATGCGCAGCATGCGGTCAATCTCGCAAGGGCATCCGGCTTCGACCAGTTTACGAACCTCGACCGCATGCTGCGCACGGCGACTCAGGGGGACTATTCGGCTGGAATTCCGAGAACTAGCTCCACCACCAGCCTGTGTAATCCGATTGCGGGTGCGGGCGGAAAATGATTCAGGCCGTGACCGGCCTCACGCCGCCGATTCAGTCCCAACGAGCCGCCATGCGCAGCATGCGGTCAATCTCGCAAGGGCATCCGGCTTCGACCAGTTTACGAACCTCGACCGCATGCTGCGCACGGCGACTCAGGGGGAACTATTCGGCTGGAATTGCGAGAACTAGCTCCACCAGCCTGTGTCGGCGTTAATCTGCGGCTAAAACTGCCTACTCGCCCCGGAGCGCGTCTGTCGGATCCAGTCCCGCCGCGTGCATCGCCGGGACAAAGCAGGCCACCGTTGCGATGATGAAGAACACCACGATCATTGCCGCGAACGTCAAAGGATCGGTCGGTTGTATCCCCACCAGCATGCTGCTCATCGCGCGCGTCAGTCCGAAAGCCGCCGCCACTCCCAGGACGATTCCAGCTCCGCTCAAGCGCAAGCCGTGGCCCACCACCAAGCTGAAAATACTACCTGGAGCCGCGCCCAGCGCCATTCGTACTCCGATCTCCGCGGTCCTCTGCCGGACCACCGTCGACAGTACTCCATACAGTCCTACGCAAGCCAACAACGCCGCGACCACCGCGAAACCTCCAATCAACAGTAAGGAGAATCGAGTACTCGCCTGCGCATGCTCCACCAGCGATTCCATGGGCTGCACTTCGAAGAGCGACAAATGCGGATCGAGGCCCGCAATCGCCGCGCGGACTTGCCCCGCATATTGCGCCGGATCGCCCTGCACCCGTATCGCCCATCGCGCGATGGACCCGTGGGATAAAAACCCGTCCGTGAAATAAACCTGCTCCCGGCAGGCAGCGGTCAGCGAGCTGGTCATCTCATGCGCCACTACTCCGATAATTTCCACCCACTCCGGCTCCGGCGTACGCAGGCGAATCAGGATTCGCTTGCCCACCGCGGACTCGCCCGGGAACGCTTTCGCCGCCAGAACCGGATCCACCACCACTAAATTCCGATCCGGCGCATTGTCCGCATCCGTAAACGTCCGCCCCGCCAGCAGCGGCGTGCGCATGGCCTCGAAATAGCCCGGCAACACGGTCTGCCACTCGATCGCCTGATACTTGCTCGGATCCGCCAGCGCATTCTCTTTTCCCCAGCGAATCGTGCTGTAGCCGCCCGCCAGCGGGAGAAGATTCGATCCCGCCACGCCCTCGACTCCCGGAACTGTCCGCAGCCGCTCCTTCAATTCCCGAACGTAGGCAGCGCGCTGAGCCGCTGATTGCCCGGCCGCCCTCCCAGGATCTGGAACGTCAAAAGATGATGCGCGTCGAATCCCGGATTCACCTGCTGCAAGGCCAGGAAGCTTCGAAACATCAGCCCCGACCCGATCAGCAGCACGAACGACAGCGCGACTTCGACGATCACCACCGCATTCCGCGGACCCGCGCTGCTCAGTCCCGCCGTCCGGCTACCGCCTCGCAACACGTCCATCACGTTCGGCCGCGAGGCGCGTAGCGCCGGCACCATTCCGAAGGCGGCCGCTGCGCCGAGGCCGATCAGAAATGCGAACCCGAATACCACAGGATCGAAATGAATTGAATCCAGCCGCGGCAAACTCGCCGGACTGATCGCGATCAGCTCTCGAATCCCCAGCTCTGCGATGGCGAGCCCCAGAATCGTGCCGCCCACCGCCAGCAGCAGCGCTTCCATCAAGGTCTGCCCGATCAGCCGTGCACGGCTGCCGCCCAGTGCCGCGCGCAACGCCAATTCCCGCTCGCGCAGGGACGACCGGACCAGCATCAGATTCGCGACATTGGCACAGGCGATCAACAGCAGGAAAATCACCGCGCCCATCAACGCCAGGATCGCCGGACGAACCTCGGCCACCATATACCCTTTCATCGGTTCCAGCCGGTAATGAAAGTCCCCGCCTTGGTAAACCGGAAAATTCCGACGGATCTCCGCTGAAACCAGGTCGGCTTCATCCTGAGCCTTGGGGAGGGTCGCGCCCGGCCGCAATCGTCCGATCGCGCGCAAGCCATAACTGTTCCGATTCGCGTTGTTATAAGCAGCGCGCGATGCGATCCATACATCCGGCCTCGGATCGTCGATCGCCGAAGGCCGCAGCAGCATTTCGAAACCCGGCTCCAATACTCCCACCACCTGCGGACTGATCGGCGACCCCTTGAATATGGTCTGCCCAATGACGTCGCGGTTCCCGCCGAAATGCTTCTGCCAGAACTCATAGCTGAGGATCGCGATGCCCGGCAATTGCGGAGGCTGCGCCGAAGGAGGGGCTTTAGGATCCTGCGGCGGATTCGGCTGCCCGTCCGAATCGATGAAATCTCGCCCGGCCGCCATCCGCGCGCCCAGCAAACGGAACAGATTCGTGCTGGCTTGCCCGAAGTGGATTTGCTCCGGCGTCCCGTCCTCTCGCGGAACATTGAACCGGAAAGTCAATTCGTTGGCGAAATCTTCGAAATTCGACTTCGCGCCATTGCGGAGATCCGCAAAATTCTCATTCGACACTCGCCCATCGAAATCCTTGCGGGCCCGCATGTCCCCAAACGCCAGCACAAGCTGATCCGGGTTCTTATAAGGAAGCGGCTGTAGCAGCACCGCATTCGTGACACTGAATATCGCAGTGCTGGCGCCGATCCCGAGCGCGATCGTGATCGTCGCCGTCAGCAGAAATACCGGACTCTTGCGCAAAGTCCGCGTCGCATAAACCAATTCCTTACCGATCATTTTGTCTTAGACGCTTGAGGTTCTCGAATCGATCCCTTTCTTAGTGTTTTACACGCGTCTCCGCGTCCAGGTTACACTCGTCCGCTAGAGGAAGTCGAGGGAACGTCTAGGTGAATGAGATTGCAGGACTTTAATTCTTCTAGCCTTAAAGTGCTGTCACCTGGCTGCTGGCACCCGCGTCTAATAGGCAGGCGAAGGAGGTCTTTATGACACTCGCGAATCCGAAGTGGTTGATCCAAAAAGCAATAGCCGTTCTATTGGTGCCCTGCGTGGCGGGATTTGCGATGGCGCAAACCGAGCCGCAGCCGCCACCGCCCGCGGATTCCTCCACTCAACTCCTTTCTCCGCAGCAATTGGATAATCTGGTGGCGCCGGTGGCGCTCTATCCCGATCCGCTGCTCGCCCAGGTTTTCGCCGCGGCCACCTATCCTTTAGAAATCGTCGAGCTCCAGCAATGGTTGCAGGATCATCGCGATCTGCGCGGCCAGCAGTTGGTCGACGCCGCCAAGCAACAAAACTGGGACCCCAGCGTCCAGGCCATGGTCGCATTTCCCGATGCCATCGCCATGCTGACGCGCGACATTCGCTGGACCACCGACCTCGGTAACGCGTTCCTGGCTCAACAGGCCGATGTGATGGCCGCTGTCCAGAGAATGCGCGGTCGCGCCCAAAGCAACGGCCGCCTCCAGACCAATCAGCAGCAAACCGTAACCACCGAGAACCAGGGCGGCGACAGCGCGATCGATATCGAGCCCACCGACCCGCAAGTGGTTTACGTCCCTACGTATAACCCGGCGTATGTGTGGGGACCGCCAGCCTACGGCTATTATCCTCCTCTGTGGTATCCAAGCTACGGCTTCGGTTGGGGAGCGCCCTGTTTCCTCGGGGGCTTCTTCGCCGGTGTCGGCTTCGGTTTAGGTTTGGGCTGGGGATGGGGTTTCGGCTGGTTCGGACATAGCCTGTTCGTCAATGGACTCTTCTTCAATCATTACGGCTTCGGCGGCTACGGCCGCGGCTGGGGCGCACGCGAAGCCTGGGCACATAATTCGTACCATCGCCTGGGCGTCCCCTACGCGAATCGGAACGTGGCCAATCGATTTGGCGGCGCAGCGCGATCCGGCTTCAGCGGCGGAGCGCGATCGGGCTTCAGCGGAGCAGCACGTAGCGGACCCGCCGAGGGCGGCTGGCGCAGCTTCAACGGCTCATCCAGCCAACGCGGCTTCAGCGGAGGAGCCTCGCGCGGCTTCGAGGGCAACAATAACTACCGGGGCTCGTCCAATTATGGCGGCCAGAGCCGTAGCTTCGCTCCCGCAAACCGTGCGCCCGCCCAGAGTTATTCGGGACAGTCTTATTCGGGACAACGCTATTCGGGTCAAAGCTATGGAGGACAACGCTCGGCGGGACAGAGCTTTGGGCGTAGCTACTCGGGCGGTGCCCAGCAGCACTACTCCGCACCCCGCAGTTCCGGCTCATTCGGCGGCGGCGGCAGCCACTACTCGGCACCGCGTAGCTCCGGCGGCGGCGGAGGAGGAGGCCATTACTCCGCGCCCCATAGCTCCGGCGGTGGAGGACACTCATCCGGCGGCGGAGGACACTCCTCCAGCGGCGGCGGCCATCGCCGTTAAGTTAACTTGAATACGAGGGCGAACAGACGTATCGCCCTCGCCCCTGCCGGGTTTTTCCTACCGAACTTCCTGAGAGACCGAGTCCTCTCATCCCACTACATATACGACCCAATGCCGCGAGCGTCCTAAGCGGGGTGCCGCGGCATCATCGAGGAGGTTCGTATGTTCAAGCAGCTATTTCGCACCAAGATTGAGGTAGTGAATGGGTCCTATACGCCGGCTTCCGCAGACCCGGCGCTCTCCGGCACAAACGGCGTCGAAGCCCCGCGACGCCATTGGGAGATAGGCGTCAACGCTCCCAAGGACCGTTCGCCGGAGCTCGAAACCAGTCGCAAGGCCCCGGCTAAGGCGACCGCTAGCCCCGAACACACCGGCATCCCGCTTGAATCGTTCGAAGACATCTACCGGAACGCTCCGGTGATGCCGCCCAAAGTCGCCTATCCGAGTCTCGGCATTCTACGAGTCATCGACATGGTCCACAGCCCCCACCTGGATGGAATGTCCACGGAAGACAAGCGTGGCGCGGTATTGATGGCGCTGGAGACGGTGGGTGTGAAGGCGGAAGATCTGCTGCAAGACGCGATGGTGCGTCAGCGCGCGCTCAACGAATACGAGATCTCGCAGCAGGCGAAGTTGAAGGATCTGGAGGCCGCCAAGATGAAAGAGAACTCATTGATCCGGGCGGAGTTGGACCGGCTGAGCGCCTCCCATCTGGCCCGGGTTCAGATGAATCTCGATGAAATCGCGCGTACCCAGGACAACCTTCGCCGGTGGACCGAGCGCAAGGAGCAGGAATCGCAACAAATCGCCGAGGCGGCCACTTACTGCGCGCCTCAAAGCTCCACGGCAGGAGGCAGTCTGACCGCCACCGTCGCGCGCTTTGGAGCTGACGCTGTGGTCGGCAAAAGCGCTGAAGCCGCGGCGGGCAAACGGTGAAAGAAGGGAGCGCAGGGTAGTCTATGGACAACGTCGATCAAGATCACGGCCAGCCTCTAGGGCTCGACATCGGAACCAGCCGGATCGTGGTGGCCCGGAACATCGCTAAAAAGCCGCAATTCGAGGCGCAGCTCAATGCCTTCATCACCCTGCCCTACTCCGAGCTCACGGGCGAGCTCCTGGTCCGCGAGGACGTCTTCTATGACGTCAGGGGCTCGGAATTCATCGTTTATGGAAATGACGCGCAAAAGTTCGCCGACATATTCAACTTCGAAACCCGGCGTCCCATGGTCAACGGCGTGCTCAATCGCGAGGAACCGCTCAGTCTTGAAGTGATCCGGCGAATCACAGGCAAGCTGCTAGGGAAGGCCGCGGTTCCCGGACAGAAGATCCGCTTCAGCGTCCCGGCGCCGCTTGCGGCTACCGGCAACACCGCCGCTCTTTATCATGAGCTGCTGTTCAAGCAAATGCTGGCCGAACTCGGCTACGACGCAAGAGCCATCGACGAAGGTCTCGCGGTAGTCTACGGCGAGCTTGGATCGTCAAACTATACCGGATTCGGGATCTCTTTCGGCAGCGGCCTCTGTAATAGCTGCTTGGCGGTGCTATCCGTGCCTGTCGTCAGCTTCAGCGTCCCCAAGGCGGGCGATTATATCGACACGCAAGCGGCCATCGCCGCGGGCGAATCCCCCACCCGGCTTCGGATCTACAAGGAGCGGGACTTCCAGCTCAACGGCTTCACCGCCGACCGCTCAGATAATGTCCTGACCGTCTATCACGACGACGTGATCCTGAGCTTAGTCGATTCCCTCCGCTCCGTCCTATCCTCGACGGCAAGACCAAGGATCGATCAAAGCATCCCCGTAGTGATTTCCGGCGGCACCAGCATGCCCAAGGGATTCATCGAGCGATTCGAGAAAGCCTTGCGGTCCTCGGAGTTTCCCGTGCAGATCTCCGAGATTCGACACTCCGCCGACCCGCTCAACTCCACCGCCCGAGGCGCCTTGGTCGCGGCCCTGGCTGAGCAAGGACTCAGCAGGGCAGCCTCGGCTTAAGCCTATTTCGATCCCAGCGCGAACAGATGCTTCCGTCCTCGCAAGTACAGCACGTCGCCTGAAATCGCACCGCTCGCCATCACCGTTTCGCCAAGATCGTTTTCGCCCAGCACCTTATACTCGTTTCCCTTGGCAAGCACGAACGTGTGGCCCTCTTCATTCGTGATGTAAAGCCGGTCGCCCGCCGAAACCGCCGAGCTGGTAAAGCCCGACGTTCCGCCTCCCAGCCTCTGCTGATACAACTTCTCGCCGGTCTTCATCTGATACACCGTCAGGATCCCGTTGTCGTAGCAAAAATATCCCAGCCCCTTATCGAGCAGCGGAGTCTGCATATAATTTCCCGCCCGGTCGATGGTCCACGCGAACGCGTCCTTGTTCTCAGTAATATCACCCGACGCATCGGTTTTAATGGCATAAATCGGCCGAGCCTGCCCATGCGCGTTGGTGATCACGACTACGCCGTCCGAGAATACCGGCGTCGGAACCGGAATATCGCCGCCGCCCTTCAGCATCCACAATTCCTTCCCGGTCTTGAAGTCATATCCCGCGATGTGATGCCAGCCGTTCACCACCACCTGCGATCCGCCACCCGCATAGGGAACCACCGCCGGAGTGCCGAACGTCGGCACGTCGTTGCGCGGCGTGCGCCATAGCTCTTTTCCAGAGTCGGCGTCGAACGCGCCCACAAACGAGTTCTTCTGCACATCCGCCTGAATGATCACCACCCCGTCATGCAGCACCGGCGAGCTGGCAAATCCCCATTGCGCATCGGGAACCATGTAGAAGCCCGAATCGAGAACGCCGAAGTCCTTCTTCCAAAGCAGCTTTCCGTTCAGGTCATAGGCAAACAGCCCCTCCGATCCGAAGGACACGATCACGTGCTTTCCATCGGTAGCCGGAGTCGGGCTTGCGTGCGTCGATTTCGGGTGACGCATGATCTTCGGAACGCCGCTCGTGGCCGTACGTTCCCACAAAATCTTGCCGTTCTTCCGGTCGATGCAATAGACGTTGAATTTCTGCGCCCCTTCGCCTTTCACCGATCCGATGTCGCCATACAACCCGACCTTCAGGCTCGCTTCGGTTTCCGAAACCGCGCTGGTCACGAAAATCTTGTCGCCCCAAATGATGGGACTCGAATGGCCCAGCCCGGGAATCTCGGTTTTCCACAAGACATTTTTCCCGGTCTCGCCATTCCACTCGACCGGCGGTGTACCGCTAGCGACGCCCGTCGCGTCCGGTCCGCGGAACTGGGGCCAGTTCGAATCGGCGCCAAAGAGCACGCAAGTGCCGAAACAAACCATCAAAATTGCGTTTTTCATGTTTTCGTACCTCACGCTTAACGCTTATAAACCATACCGCCCTTCATCACGAAAGTTACACGGCGAAGCGACCCGATGTCCTTCGTCGGATCGCCGTTAACCGCAATCAGATCCGCGAGCATCCCGGCCTTCACCACCCCAATATCCATATGCAGCACTCTGCCTGCAACCGACGTCGCCGCCCTCACCGCGTCGATTGCCGGCATCCCATACGCCACCATCAATTCAATTTCTTTCGCGTTTTCGCCGTGCGTGAACACGCCGACGTCGCTGCCGCTCAAAATTGTGACGCCCGCATCCAGCGCAGCCTTGAAACTCGCGCGCTTACGCTGGATTCCCTGTGGCTCCGGCGCTTGCCCGTTCCAGCCGGCGTAGGTCGACGTGAAGTACCCGGCGGCGAGCGTGGGACACAACGCGACGTGATGCTCCGCCATCAACTTGAAAACCTCGGGTGTGCCGCCATCGCCGTGTTCGATGGTCTCGACGCCCGCCATAATGGCTCGCGTCATGCCTTCGGGAGTCGCGCTGTGCACCGTCACGGGAACGCCGGCGCTTTTAGCGATCTCGACCGCCAGCTTCAATTCTTCCAATGAAAATGTCGGATGCGCGCCGGCATGGGGCCCCCAGCGATAATCCGCGTACATCTTGATCCAGTCGGCTCCGTGGCCGATCTGATCACGGACGACGTGGCTCAGGTTGTCAATCCCATCGGCTTCTTCGGCCCCTTGCGGCACGTGCCATTCCGGCGCATAGCCTTTGGGTCCATAAGAACCCGTCACGACGATCGCGCGCGTCGAAGCCAGGATTCGGGGGCCCGGAATAATGCCTTGCTGTACGGCTTGTTTCAGCTCCACGTCGGCGTAACCCGCGCCTTCCGTGCCCAGGTCCCGAACGGTGGTGAAACCGGCCATCAGCGTAGCGCGCAGATGATTTACAGCGCGGGCCGCCCGCAGCGCCAGCCCCTCATGGGCCACCTGGTCGTTCCACGGCGTTTCATTATAAGCATGCAGCAGAATGTGCGAGTGTCCTTCGACCAAGCCTGGCATCAGCGTGACCCCCGGCAGGTCGATGACGGTAGCGCCCGCGGCATTGATGCTCGCCGCGGGGCCGGCAGAGTCGATGCGCTCGCCTTTCACCAGAACCACCCAATCGTCATGCATCGCATCGCCATCGAAAACATGAGCCGGTTTCAATAACGTGGATGTTTCCGGAACGGCCGCGCCGCGTCCACCGCGCTGCGCCAAGGCTGAAAATTGAGCGGCGATCAGGAACAAGCCGATCGCGAACGGACAGCGAACTCGCATTGCGTCATTATAGATCGATGAAGCTTGCTCTGCTGTTTCTCGCGGCCGCTCCGATATTCGCCGCCGAGCCGAGGCTGGAACAGGAAGTGGCGCGCCTGGCGAAAATTTCGGACGGCGTGGTGGGCGTGACCGCGGTCCACATCGAATCCGGCGCGCGGATTTCCTTTCATGGAACGGACCGGTTTCCGATGGCCAGCGCTTTCAAGGTTCCCATCGCAGTGCAACTCCTGTCGCGCGTCGATCGCGGGGAGGTCCGGCTCGACCAGATGGTCGCGATCGAACCGCATGATTTGCATCCCGGCAGCGGGACGCTCTCCGATCTGTTTCGCCAGCCGCGGCTTTCGCTCAGCGTGCGGAATCTGCTGGAGCTGATGCTGCTGATCAGCGATAACAGCGCGACGGACGTGGTCCTTCGCCTGGCCGGGGGCCCCAAAGCCGTCACCGCCAAGATGCGCGAATTGGGCATCGATGGAATCAATGTCGACCGGCCGACGGTGGAATTAATCGCGGATTGGGCCGGCGCGAAGCTTCCCGCGGAATCGACCTGGACGCCGGATTTGTGGGGCAAGCTATTCGCGGGCATAAGTTTAGCCGATGCGCGGGCGGCTGCCGACCGGTTCAACAGCGATACCAAAGATACGGCCCAACCGGATGCGATGGCCGCCCTGCTCGAGCGGATTTACGCGCGCAAGCTGCATCAGCCTGCAACAGCCGATCTGCTGCTCGACATCATGCGACGCTGCCGTACGGGCGAAGCTCGGATCAAGGGGATTCTGCCCCCGGGAACCGAACTGGCGCACAAAACCGGCTCGATCGGCGGGACGGTCAACGACGTCGGGATCGTGACACTGCCCGGCGACGCGGGACACGTAGTGCTCGCGGTATTCGTGAAACAGGGGTCTGTGGCTGAAACCAGCGAGAAGACCATCGCGCAAATCTCGCGCGCCGTCTATGACTATTTTCTATTCACAGGCGGCGCGCCGAAATGATTACGCGGTCCGGTTCCGATCCGATTTATCGCCGGTGATCGCAGCCTGCGCAGCCGCCAGCCGCGCGATCGGCACGCGGTAGGGCGAGCACGACACGTAGTTCATGCCGACCCGATAGCAATATTCGACGGAACTGGGCTCGCCGCCGTGCTCGCCGCAGATGCCGATTTCAAGATCCGGACGAGTCTTGCGGCCCAGCTTGATAGCCATCTCTATCAGCTTGCCGACGCCTTCCTGATCGATCGCCGCGAAAGGATCCGCCTTGAAGATTTTCAGATTCTCGTATTCCTTCGAGAACTTCGTATAATCGTCGCGGCTGAGGCCCATAGTGGTCTGGGTCAGATCGTTGGTGCCGAAGCTGAAGAACTCGGCTTGCTCGGCGATCTTGTCGGCGGTGAGCGCGGCGCGCGGAATTTCGATCATCGTACCGACCATGTAATGCAGATCGGGCATGCCCGCGGCCTCCAGAACTTCCTTGGCGGCTTTCACGACAATGTTTTTCTGATTCTCCACTTCCTTGACGCTGCCGGCGAGAGGAATCATCACCTCAGGAATGACGTTGATGCCTTTCTTCTCGACCTGTACCGCGGCCTCAAAGATGGCGCGGGCTTGCATTTCGGTGATCTCGGGATAGGTGATGCCCAGGCGGCATCCGCGATGGCCCAGCATCGGGTTGAACTCGTGCAGCTCTTCGACGCGATGCAGCAGCTCCGGCAGGCGCTTCTTCAGTTCGCCGACGGGAATGCTGTACTTCTCCGACATTTCCTTTTTGATTTTCGAGTCGGCGTAGGGGAAGCGCGCGTTGTCGACCATCAGGTCCTCGCGCTTGGGCAGGAATTCGTGGAGCGGAGGATCCAGGGTCCGGATAATCACCGGCAGGCCGTCCATCGCAGTGAAGAGGCCCGCAAAATCCTTGCGCTGCATCGGGAGCAGTTTGAGCAGCGCCTTCCGCCGGGATTTTTCATCGCGCGCCAGGATCATGGCTTGCATGAAGCGGGATGCGATCTTCGGCGAAGAACATGTGCTCGGTTCGGCACAGGCCGATGCCTTCGGCTCCATACATGCGCGCGACTTTCGCATCGCGAGGAATGTCGGCATTGGCGCGGACGCCGAACTTGCCGCGAAACTCATCGGCCCAGGTCATCAGCTTCGCAAAATAGCCGGACTTCGGATCGGGCAGAGTCATCTTCGCCTGGCCCGAGATAGACATTCGCGGTGGTGCCGTCCATCGAAATCCAGTCGCCCTCTTTGACCATGACTGGTCTTACCGTTGACCGCGACGTGAAAATTGCTTGCCCGTCTCGCTGATGCTGATGGAGCCCGCGCCGACGATGCACGGGCGGCCCATGCCGCGGGCAACTACGGCGGCGTGGCTCGACTTGCCACCCACCGCGGTCAAGATTCCCTTCGCCACGTCCATACCGTGGATATCGTCGGGCGTAGTTTCTTTTCGCACCAGAATCACGGACCGGACTTCCCGAGCTCCACCGCGTCATCGGCAGTGAACACGGCTCGCCCGACAGCGGCGCCGGGCGATGCATCGATACCGTTGGCCAGCAGCGTTAGCGTCTTGATCGACGGCAATCGAACACCGGATGCAGAAGCTGATCGAGCTGCTGGGGCTGGACCCTCAGTACAGCTTCGCGCTTATCGATCATGCCTTCGTCGACCATTTCGACCGCGACGCGCACGGCGGCGGGACCGGTGCGCTTGCCGTTGCGCGTTTGCAGCATGTAGAGCTTGTCCTGTCTCAATGGTGAACTCGAAATCCTGCATGTCGCGATAATGCTGTTCCAGCTTGTTGGTGATGTCGCGCAGCTCTTTGTAAGCCGCGGGCATTACTTTTTCAAGCTCCGAAATGGGCTGCGGAGTGCGGATTCCGGCCACCACATCTTCGCCCTGCGCGTTGATCAGAAATTCGCCATAGAAAGTCTTCGCGCCCGTTGCGGGATCGCGCGTGAAACCGACTCCGGTAGCGCGAGTGTTCGCCCATATTCCCGAATACCATCGCCTGCACGCTGGCAGCGGTGCCGATCTCGTCCGGGATCTTTTCCATCTTGCGGTAATACGCGGCCTTGGGATTCCACCAGGACCGAAACACGGCGTCGCGCGACATCGCCAACTGCTCGCGCGCGTCTTGCGGGAATGGCTGCTTGGTTTCCTTCTGGACCAGCTTTTTGTACTGCTCGATGATAGCGACCAGGTCGGCGGCGGAGAGATCGGTATCCAGCTTGACCTTAGCCTTATGCTTGCGCTCATCAAAGATGTGGTCGAACTTCTCCATGTCGATATTGAGCGCGACTTCGCCGAACATCTGAATAAAGCGGCGATAGGAATCGTGCGAAACCAGGGATTGCCGCTCAGCTTGGCGAGCCCTTCCACAGTTTCGTCGTTCAGGCCCAGGTTGAGAATGGTGTTCATCATTCCCGGCATAGAAAATTTCGCGCCGCTGCGGACGCTGACCAGCAGAGGATTCTTCGGATCGCCCAGCTTCTTGCCAATCTGCTTTTCCAGCTTGTCGAGGGCTTTGAGAATCTGGTCGTTGATTTCGTCAGGAACTTTGTTGCCATTCTCGAAGAAAATATTGCAGACTTCGGTGGAGATGGTGAACCCGGGAGGCACCGGCACACCGGCCCGGCTCATTTCGGCGAGCCCAGCGCCCTTGCCGCCGAGGACATCCTTCATCTTTCCATCGCCATCGGCAGTATCATTGCCGAAGCTGTAAACGTATTTTTTCATTTTTGGTCTCCTATATTCTCTCTACGCGGCAACGGCCAGTGTCTGAATTTCAGAGAAGTCCGCTATGGTGAAAACTTTCAACCAGAACCTGGTTAAGCAACATGAATCGGTTTGCTCTGACGTTCGGCCGCGGGGCGTTCACCAGAACCTTGTCGAAAAAAGCGTCGACGAAGGGCCGCAGGCTCGCCACACGACGGAGGCGTGGACCATATAGGACGGGAAAATCCCGAGCCGCGATTAGCCTGATTGTAGAGTTCGTGTTCCTCCTGCGTCTCGAACAAATCCGGATTATTGAAGGCGCCGCGGCTCAAACTCAGCCTCTTTAAGGATATTTCGAATTCGCTTGGCGCTCTGCGCCAGCGCCTCAAAGTCGGCAGTGTGTCGAACGTCGCGAATTGCCTCTAGACGCGCCTCGACGTCCGCCAGCGTACCATGCCGCGAGGCCAGCACCGCATTAACTCTCGTCATATCTGAAGCCACGAATCTTCGCGGAAATAATACTTGATCCGGTCGATCATAAATTCGTCATCGCCGATAATTTGATCCAATTTCAGATCAAGCTTCGCCTCCACCAGAATCTTCACAACTCCTTGCGCGGCGCGACGCAGGGCGAAGGGATCTTTCGAGCCGGTCGGCACCATTCCAACCTTGAAACACTCGCGCAGAGTATCGAGCTTGTCAGCCAGCGCAAGAATCTGCCCTTCGCGAGTCTCCGGGATCGAATCGTCCATGCTGAGCGGCTGGTAATGCTCATAGATCGCCGCGCGAAACTTCTTCCGGCTCGCCTTGGGGTTTCGCATACAGCCCGCCGACGATGCCTTGCAGGTCGGTGAACTCTTTAACCATGTCGGTGGTCAGATCGGCCTTGCAGAGCAGCGCGGCGCGTTGCGCGTCTTCGCTGCCACCCAACTCCTTCACCAGAGCCACCACACGCTGCGTCTTCTCAAAGTACGACCCGAGCTTCGCGTGGAACGTGACCTTCTTCAGATCCTCGACACGATCCTCCAGTTTTTTCTGCTGATCCACGTCCCAGAAAAATCGAGCATCGTTGAAGCGAGCCTTCAGGACTCGTTCATTGCCATGTTTAACCAAGCCTTCGGGATCACCCGCAGTATTCATCACCGCGACGAAATTAGGCGCGAGTTTCCCGGCTCCGATTCCACCGAAAAATATTTCTGATGATGCCGCATCACCGTAGTCAGCACTTCGGCGGGCAGCTCTAAGAATGCCGGATCGAAGTCGCCTCGGATGGCCGTCGGGATATTCTGTGATGAAAGTCAGGGTTTCGAGAAGATCGACGTCCGGCTTCGCTCCCAGCGCCGCCGCTCTCTTTCTCGATTTTGTGCCGGCGCTCATGCGACGACAAAATTACGAAGTTCTTCCGAAGCTCGGATTCGTAATTCTCGATAGTGACGGGTATCGACGACGAACCGAGCTGGCGATGTCCTCGGCTAACGCTGCCGCTCTTCACGCCGGCAATTTCAAACGGAATCACGTGATCGTCCAGCAGCGCGACGATCCAGCGGATGGGGCGAATGAAGCGCGGCCCGGTTTTGCCGCCCGTCCAATACATCGTCTTCGGCCACTGAATTCCGAGGATCGCCGCCGGGCAGCGATTCGGCGAGAATATCGACGCGGCTCGGCGGCCGGGGACGGTCTTGCGAAGCTCGTAGTAATCGCCGACCTTGGTCATCGCCGACAAATCCACGCCTTGCTTCTTCGCGAATCCCGGCCGCGGCCTTGTCGCCTGCCGAGATCGGCGGCCCTTTGATGACCTGATCCTGATCGGCGGTCCGCTCCGGCAACATCTGCCGCGCGCACCACCAATCGCCGAGGTGTCGCGTCCACGCTGCGCCTCCGCACCCAGTAAATCCAATTGCCGCAAGCTGCTTCAGCGCGGCCGGGATCATCCAGTGCGGAATCTCTTCAGTTCCGATCTCCAAGAGAAGAAGTTCATGCAGCCCTGCTTGTGATCCACCCAGATCTTCGCGGTGCCCACCGCCAGATCGCGCACGCGCTTGATCACTCCCACGCGCTCCGTCACCGAAATCGCCCCGCGCGCGTCCAGCAAATTGAACAGATGCGAGCACTTCAGCACTTGCTCATATGCCGGCAGCACCGGAAACCGCGTCTTCTCGGGATTTCTCGTCGTACGCCACCAGCAGCTCTCTTGCACTCGGCTTCGTGTTCATCGAACAAGCCGCCGCAGCCGATCCACGTCCGCCATCTCGAAGTTATAAACCGACGACTGCACTTCATCCGCCAACCGCACTTCGCGATACTTCACGCCAGGCGCCCACTCGATGTCGTATACGCTATCGACGCCTTGCAGAAACGCGCAGATTCGTTCCAGCCCATACGTCAGCTCCGCCGGAACCAGATCCAGATCGATGCCGCCGCATTGCTGGAAATAAGTGAACTGCGAAATCTCCAGGCCATCCAGCATCACCTGCCAGCCGATGCCCCACGCGCCCAGCGTGGGCGATTCCCAGTTGTCCTCTTCGAACTTGATGTCGTGCTTCTTCAGGTCGATCCCGATCGCCTTCGAGGCTTCCCAGATATTGATCGATCACGTCGTCGGGCGACGGCTTCAAAATCACTTGCAACTGCTGATGCTTGTAGAGCCGGTTCGGATTTTCGCCATAGCGCCCGTCGGCGGGACGGCGGCTCGGCTGAACATACGCGACGCGATACGGCTTCGGCCCCAGCACGCGCAGGAACGTTTCGGGACACATCGTGCCCGCCCCCACCTCCATGTCGTAAGGCTCCTGGATGATCGCGCCGCGGTCGGCCCAATAGCGCTTCAGTTTGAAAATCGTATCTTGAAAGAGATGTCGGAATTATAACGCCTCCAGAAGCGGGACCGTCAGAAATTTTCGTTCCACGTGTTGCTCCATGGTGCGCATCAACGCGCGGCGCAGATCGCTTGCGGTGCGTCTTGGTCCACGCGCGCGGCGTCAGCGCGGTCAGCGGCGTGCGTAACATTTCGCTCGGCGATTTCTGCCGGATTCCTCGCTCACTCGCAACTCCGGTAAAATTCCGGTCAGCCGGACCGCCCACAAGCTGAAATATAATGACCGCCGCCCAAACGTCGCCGCCCTCTCGCAAATACGCCAGCACCGCCATCATCAGCCGGAAAAATTTCTCGTTCGGCTCATGCGGCGGCAGCAGATGCTCGGCCACTTCCGTGAAAAAGTCGAGCGCCACGCCGCGCCCGTAATCCGCGCTCAGCTCGAATTGCGACTGGATCAGCTCGCATCCGTTCAGGCTGACCAGCTCGGCATTTTCGCGCTGGAAATAGGCCATTTGCACTTGGGACAGCGTTCCAAACCGGAGCCGAACGGGCTCTTCGGCGGCCGCGCGCTTCGCGCCACGCCGCGCATTTCCCCTGGTCACGGGTGAAGAAACTCACGATCAAGTCCGCTTCCCGAAAGGGGTAAGTGCGCAGGACAAACGTCTCGCTGACCCGCGCGGGCATAGGTTGGCGGCACTCAATAGGGTAGCATGGTAGGCGAGACCGCATGATACGAATCTCACTTTTTCTCCTGCTTACCCTAAACCTGCCGGCGGCTGGATTATCGACCAGAACACTCGAAGCGACGAGAAGGTTCGCATTACCATCGGCAAATCCGATTGGAAGGAAACACGCGGCAAACGCGACCTGATCGCGGACTTTGCAGGCGATATGGTGTTTCGCGTGGACCATCAGGCGAAAACCGTCGCGAAAATTTCCCTGGGTGAATACCTGGAAAAAGAACGCGCCGATCAGCATCACGAAGAGGAAAAATCGAACGGACCGGATCGCATCGGCGGCGTCGCCTGCTTAAGATTTCAATCCGTGTACGCGCCGGGCGTCGACAACGGAGCCGAGGGCTGCGTCAGCAATGCCTTCACGCTGACGGGTCCGTATGCGCAAAAATTCAACGAATGGCTCCAAGCCACCCAGGCGTTCGGCGACCGCGGACTGCTGATCTGGATGCGCGCGCAGACCGGAGGTCCGTGGCACGTCACGCGCTGGACCACTCACGCCGTTCAGCGCGAAGTTCCCCGCGAAGAATTTTTCCCGCCCGCGGCGTATCAGCGAGTCCCGTTTACTTTTGACTGATCCCTAATTTTGCGAGATCCGCTCGCAGGGCAGCTTCTCCGCGCGTGCCCACTTCGTACGACACGACTTTTCCGTCACTCCCGATCAGCACGACGGTCGGGAACGAACCTACCGCAAGGTCCGAGATAATCTCGGCATCTTCATCCACTGGGACGGTTGGGATTCCAGACGTGGACACACGATCGGCGCCCACGTTCAATCCAACCACCGCCAGACCTTTATCTTGAAATTCGCCCTTGAGCTTTCCGAGAATCGGCAGATCGCTGCGGCACGGGATGCACCCGCCGGTAACGAAGTCGAGCAGGACCACCTTTCCGCGCAGTGCCGCCAAATCGACGGTCCCTGTTTTGAGATTCGGCACAGGCTTCCCGATCACATCGGGCCTGACGATGCCGGGGAGGGTCCAGTCCTCGGTTTCTTTCGCGCCTGCCGGAGGGGTGAAGACGAATAGAGAATCCGGGAGATCGACGTTGAGACGCACGGCAGCGGTGCGGGTCGATTGAGTCATGTTGACGGGATCGGAAACTCCCGGCAGATTGAGCTTCGCCGAGAAGGTAGTTTGCAGGCTGAGGTGGTCGGATTTCCGGATCCAGGAAGACTGCGTTCCTTCGACGATGGTGATGTTTTGTTCGGGCAGCTCGATCCGATCGAAGCTGGTTTCGACGATCCAGCACGGCATGTCCTCGCCCCCCACCGGCAGGGATTCCTCGCGGGCGATTCTGACTGACTTGACGGATTTCTTAATGTCGGGAAGGTTCTTGGGCAGCATTCCGGAATCGTTCAAGGCCGCTTCCGGAGACGCCACCGCCGCCCGCTTGATGTATTTTTTCGGCGGCGAGAGGTAATACCAGGTGTGTTCGCCATCGCCGACAATGGTGACTGCGCCTGCCTGGCTTCGCGATTCGATGCGCATGTGGCTGGGCCGGCGCACCGAAATCGACGACGGCATTTCGAGCTTGGTGTCGATAATGCCGCCGTGCATCTCGATCAGGACGATGGATTCAAGCTCGTAGGTCTGATACTGCTTGATGGCGTCTTCGGACTGGCGCAGCAGTTCTCGTGCATCGGGCTGAGCGGCGGCCCACAGCGGGAAAAGCAGTAGCGCGAGACCCTTCATCCTTCTATCTTAAAGGTCTTATTTCGCCGGCGAATCGGCTTGCATCATCCCCAACGGGTTGCCTTCCGTATCGAAATAGTAAGCGAGCCAGCCGATTCCCGGGATAGCCATCTTGGGCACTTGCAGCTTGCCCCCGGCGGCTTCGACCGCGGCCATCGGCTGGGATTTCGAAATGAACGATTCTAGGCATGATTCATCCTCCAAACTAGAATTAAACCATGCACACGGATTAGAGAAGATCTTCGCGGCCGGCTTTTTCCAGGCGCTTCACCAGCTCGCCTACTTGCTGGGCACAGCGGCGGTCGGCGATTAGAAGCGCGTCGGGCGTGTCGACGATAATCAAGTCCTTCACGCCGAGCAACGCCACCAGCTTGTTCTCAGCATGGACGTAATTTCCAGTGCTCGCCTCGATCAGAGAATTGCACTCGCACGCGTTCCCATGCGCGTCGCGCTTCTGCAGCTCGTACACCGCATCCCAGCTCCCGACGTCATTCCACCCGATGTCGCCCGCGGGGATTCCAACTACATTCGCGGCCCGTTCCAGCACGGCGTAGTCGATCGAAATATTTTCGCAGCGCGGGAATACTTCCTTCAGCCGCGCGGCGAAATTGCGGCTGCCGAACGGCGGCAGGCCTCCAGCAGCGCCGCGGTCTTAGGCAGGAATTGACGCAGAGCATCCAGTAGAACCGAGGTCTTCCAGAAGAACATTCCGGCGTTCCAATAGAAATTGCCGGCAGCCAGGAAATGTTCGCGGCCGTCGCGGCGTCAGGCTTCTCGCGGAAGCTGCGGACCTCCGTCAGGACCCCCGGCTGGACCTCTTCGGGAATTCGATGTAGCCATAACCAGTCTCCGGCCACCTCGGCCGGATGCCCAGCACCACGATTTTCCCGGCTTCGCGGCTCGAAACGCCGGTCGCAGCAGGCGAACATATTCGCGAGGACGGCCGATGATGTGGTCCGCGGGAAAGACGCCCATGACCGCATTGGGATCGACCGACTGGAGCATGTGGGCCGCCAGACCAATCGCAGGAGCGGTGTTGCGCTGTGCGGGCTCCGCCAGGATCTGGCTCTTCGGAACTTCGGGAAGCTGCTTGACGATTTCGGCGCGCAGATGATCGTTAGTCAGGATCCAGATGCGCTCGGGCGGAATTACCGGACGCAGGCGGTCGACGGTTTGCTGGATCAAGGACCGTTCGCCCGAAAATCGCAGGACTTGCTTGGCGTGCGCGCGGCGGCTCCGGGGCCAGAATCGAGTCCCACGGCCGCCCGCCAGAATCAGGCCATACAGGCTTTCTCATGTACTGAACGGGTAGCCGCGAATCAGCTTCAGCTCGCGATCCCAGCGGGTCTTGGTGAAGAAGTGCTCGCCAGGTCGATAAAGTGGTTGGCGTTGTAATCCGACCAGTCTTCTGTCGGCGCGTCGTAGGACCAGAAAATCAGCAGCGGCTTCCCGATGATGTTCTCGCGCGGGACGAATCCCCAGTAGCGGCTGTCGAGCGAATTGTCGCGATTGTCGCCCATCGCGAAATAATTTCCGGCGGCACCACCAGTTCGCCATTCACCACGTGGTTGTCGAGCATCTCGCGGGCGCGGTCGTACCACCGGTCCCCACGGCGTTGCCCGGAAAATTGTCGCGATACGGGTCGATGTCGGGATCGATGTGCTGGATGTACGGCTCTTCCAGCGCATGCCGTTCAGATAGACCACCTTGTCGACCAGCGGATATGATCGCCGGGAACGCCCATGCACGCTTAACATAGTTCTGCTGAATGTCCATGGGATAGCGGAACACGATGATGTCGCCGCGCTTAGGCTCGGTGTAGGGAAGAATATATCGCGAAATGGAGCCCGACGGCGCATAGGAAAGTTTGTCGACCAGAGGTGATCGCCCACCAGCACCGTCGTTTCCATGGACGGCGTGGGCACGATGAACGCCTGCACCAGCGTGGTGGTGCCGAACAGCAGGATCAGGATGTTGATCGACCACTCATTGATGAAATCCCGCGTCGGAATCGACGAATTTTTTCGCATGATTTATTGGACCGGATAACCGTGGATCAGCATGAACGTGCGCTTCCACCGCGTCTTCGAAAAGAAATTCTCGGCCAGGTCGACGATGTGGGTCACGTTAATCGAGGAATCGTTCAAATCGCTGGTGGGCGCGTCGTACGACCAGTAGATCACCAGCGGCTTGCCGATGATATTTTCGCGCGGGACGAAACCCCAATAGCGGCTGTCGAGCGAGGAATCCCGGTTATCGCCCATCGCGAAATAGGAGTTCGGAGGCACCACCACGTCGCCGTTCTCGACATGATGCTGTAACATGTCGATCGCCCGCGTGGAAACGCTGGCGTTCGGCTCGGTGGGAAAATTGTCGCGGTAGGAATCGATGTAGTCGGTTTTGTTGACCTTGTACGGCTCGTCGAGCTTCGAGCCATTCAGGTAGACCTGCTTGTTGATGATGTGAATGCGGTCGCCGGGGACCCCCATGCAGCGCTTCACAAAGGTCTGGGTGATGTCGACGGGATAACGAAACACGATGATATCGCCGCGCTTAGGCTGACGATACGGAAGCAGGTATTTGCTGACCGGACCGGCCGGGGCGTAAGTAAGTTTATCCACCAGCAAGTGATCGCCGACCAGCAGCGTATCTTCCATGGAGCCGGTAGGGATCACGAAAGCCTGGACTAGGGTCGTAGTCAGGAACAGGAGCAGAATGACCGTGATAGTCCACTCCGCAATCGTGCCCCGGGGTGGATCGGATTCGGGGGGCGTCTCTACGACGGGCGCGATAATTGCCGGGGAAGCAGGGGAAGAGATTGCGACAGCATCTGTCGGGTTTTCCGGAATCACTGCTTTCTATTTTAGCGTGTTCGGGAGCAGATTGAACAAGGGGTGTTTGGTAGACTTGACCATGCGGGCGGCGAAGCCCGTTAAAAGGAGCATTTCTATGTCGATGGAAGAACAAGCCGGTCTCATTCTGAAGTTGTATGAATTGCGCCGGGAAGAAACCATGCGCCAGGCGCGCGATTGGTACTTTCGCGAGTTCGCGCCGGAATCCTTCCAGGATTTCAGCGCCACCATGTTCAGCGAGCACAGCGGGCACCTCCGCATGGTCGTAACCTACTGGGATATGGCGGCGGCGCTGGTCAACCGCGGCGCCATCAATCTGGACCTGTTCACCGAAACCAACGGCGAACACATCGGAGTCTTCTCGAAAATCGAGCCGTTGCTGGGCGAAAATCAGCCGGCCTCGGCCCGCAATTCGCCATGAACCTTGAAAAGCTGATCGACGCGACGCCGAACGGACGGCAGCGGTCCGCGGATTTCCGGGAACGGAGCAAAGGGATTCGCGCGCAACTCGCCAAGACCGCTAAAACCTAGCTCGCGCTCAATCAACTGCGTGGAAGAGCACGAGATTTATACCGCGATCGGCCACCAGGGTTTTGAGCGCCTGGTGGCTGCATTCTACCGGCAGGTTCCCGGCGATGACGTTTTGGGGCCGCTCTATCCCGCGCAGGATTTGCCGGGAGCGGAACAGCGGCTTCGGGACTTTCTCATTTATCGATTCGGCGGTCCGCCGGTATACATCGAACAGCGGGGCCATCCCCGGCTGCGCATCCGCCACGCCCCCTTCGCGATCGGTCTGGAGCAGCGCAATCGCTGGGTCCAGCTCATGAACGCCGCCCTCGATGAAACGGCGCTGCCGGACGAAGCTCAGCGGCTGTTGCGCGCGTTTTTCGATTCGACAGCAACCTTTCTGATGAATCGCGCGCCTTAGCTATGAGCACATGGGTAAGTGGACATGTTGAACCTTTGGCTGCAAAATGCGAACCCGAGCCGAGGGCGAACCATCTTTTCGACATTTCGCCACCTGGGAGCCTTTGGTCTTTTTTTCCTCGCGATCCTGGATAGTTCCCCCGTCCCGACTTTCGGCGGACCCGATATCCTCATCGCAATCCTGGTCGCCACTCGCCGCAATCCGTGGTACGAATATGCGGCCGTATCCACGGCAGGTTCCATTATCGGCGCGTACATCACGTTTCGAATCGCCCGTAAGGCGGGAGCATCGTACCTCGAAAGCAGGTTCGGACACTCGCGAGTGGCCGCGCCTCTAAAGATGTTTAAGAAATGGGGCACCGGCAGCCTGATCGCCTCCACCGCGATTCCCTTCCCTTTCCCTACCAGCCTGGTTTTCGCCGCCGCCGGCGCCTCGGATTACCATTTAGGCAAATATCTTGCGGTGGTTTCTCTAAGCCGGGGCGTTCGATACACAGGCATCGCGATTCTCGCGGAACTCTATGGACGCCACTTCGTCCGCATGTTCCGGCACCCGATGCAGTACTGGGGCTGGTTCCTGCTATTCACCGCCGCCGTCGTGCTCTTGATCGGCGCCGGCATTCTCTTCAACAAACGCATGGCGAGCGAACCGTCCTGACCGCAGCTATTCGTATCGCAGCGCGATCAACGGATCCACGCGCGCGGCGCGACGGGCCGGGATCCAACAAGCCGCCAGCATCACCACCGCCAATACGACGCCCGATGCGATGAGCGTTGGCACATCTGCCGGGGTTAGGCCGGCTAACAAACGGCGCAAGATGCGGCTGGCGGCGAAAGCGGCGGGGATGCCAGCGGCCGCGCCGACCAGCGTGAGCGTCATGCCGTCGAGAATCACTTTTCGTAAAACCGCGCCAGAAGGTGCGCCAAGAGCCATTCGGATGCCGAACTCCCGCGTTCGCTGCGCCACCGATTGCGCGATCACCGCGTACAATCCCACCCCCGCCAGAATCAACGCAAGCAGGCTGAAGGCGCCGATCCACTCGGCCGCCATGCGTTGTTGCCACAGCGACTCCGCCGCGTGCGCCGCCATGGTCTCGGGATGGTAAATCGGGACGTCGCGATCGATACTCCGCGCCGCCTGTTCGATCTGGGCTAGCAAGCCCGCGGGATTCACGGAGGTCCGGACCACGATATGCGTTCGTCCGTCGTAATCGGCAAGCGCCGGAACATACATCAGCAGCGGAGCCTCGGCAATCAGCGACCGGTATTTCGCGTCCGCGGCAACGCCGATTACTTCGAACGGAGGACGTGCGGCCCCCCCGGTACCGGCCACGCGATTCGCTTTCCAACCGGATTTTCGCCGGGCCACAGGCGGTCCGCCAGCCGTTTGGTTACGATGACGACGCCGCGATCCCGAACCGTAAAGTCCCGGCCTTGAAGCAAGGGAATCGCCAGGGTCTGAAAGTAATGCGGCGCGACCCGGTCGATATCGACGCGGAGTCCCAGTTCGAACTCGCGTCCCCGAAGCATGTCGGGCGTAGGCTCCTGCCCTGGATAGAAGATGGAAACGCGGCCGCTCAAATCCTGCGGCGGAACGGTTGAGGCGAGGCTCGCTGAAACCACTCCCGGAGTTTGCGCCAGGCGATGGAGCACTTCGCGATAGAATGCCGACCCGCGTTCCTCAGAATGCGGGAGCGTACTCAAATCCACCGAAACCGTCGCGACATTCTTCATCTCGAATCCGGGATTCCCGTTTACGATCCCGTAAAGATCCCGGCCGATTGTGGCGGAAGCGGTCAGGAGAATGAACGATAGAATCACCTGAGAGACCACCAGAGCGGCGCGAAGCCGGGTCCGTCTGAAGCCCCCGCCCGCCGATCCCTCTTTGAGGCCGCTCGCAAGGTCGACTTGCGACGACTGGAGCGCTGGAACTATAGCGAACAGCAGCCCTGTCAACAAGCACGCACTCAGCGTGAACGCCAGCACCCGGCCGTCGATGCTGGTGTCCGCCCGTTGCAGCATCGACATGCCTTGCAGGAACGCGGCGATCGGCAGTCCGGCCCACTCCACCATCAAAAGCGCTGCCCCGCCCGCCGCTAACGCCAAGACCATCCCCTCGGCCAGCAGTTGTCGAATCAGCCGCCATCGTCCCGCGCCGACAGCCATTCGGACCGCCATTTCGCGGCTCCTGCGCGCAGCCCGCACCATGAACAGGGACGCGACATTCGCGCAGGCGATCAGCAGCAAAAGGGCAACCGAGATCCCCAGCACCCCCAGCAACCCAGTCACTTCCGCGCGATCGTCCGGATAGAGGCCGACGCCGCTTGCGGCCGCGGCAGATCGACTCAGATTGGTTTGCGGATAGGCGGCCGCCAACTGCGCCGCGATAGTCTTCAACTCCGCATTGGCCTGCCCTACGGTTGCGCCGGACTTCAGCCTGCCGAAAAGATTCAGCCACCCAGCCGCGCGCTCCGTCAGAATCCCGGAGGACAACCGCGAGAGCGTCACCGGCTGCGTCGACAGAGGTACCCAGACATCCACCGAATCATTCAGCGCGAGTCCCCGAAATCCAGCACCGGCGACTCCAACAATGGTGAAAGGCACCCCATTGAGCACGATCCGGGAACCGGCAATTTCAGCATTACCGCCGAATTTTTGCCGCCACATTCCGTAGCTCAGGACGGCGGAGGCGCCATCCCCCGATACCAGCAAACGTCCCGCCGCGGGCTTCACGCCCAGCACTTCGAAATAATTATCAGTAACCAGGTCGCCTCGAACCCGATCGGTGCTTTCTCGAGTGAGGCTCAGGGGCATCGCGCAATGCGCCGCGAGTCCCGCGAACGACCGTGCGCCGGCTTGATAATCCACAAAATCCGGATAGCCGAAATTATCGAATACATTGCCGTCTTGGAGGCGATACACCGACACCAGCCGGCCCGGCTCGGCGATGCCCGGCAAAGGCCGAAGCAAAACGCCGTTCACGATGCTGAACACCACCGTCGCCGCGGCGATCCCCAAGGCCATGGTCAAAACCGCCACCGCGGTGAAGGCAGGATTCTTCCGCAAGCCGCGAACCGCGTAAAGGATGTCCTGACGCACGCCCAGAATCGAGCACGAATCCTGCCAGACCGCGGAGTGATCTAAGTGGCTGCAATTATTGGGCGTCTTAACCAGAGATCGCGGCCGGGCGTCCCACATCCGCACATCGTTTCTTCAAAATCGGAGGAATATCAAATCCAATCCGAAAGCGCGCGAATCACCCGCTCCCACGTGGATGCCGGGAGCGGCGGCTCGCCGCCGAACGCGCTATTTAGATGCTGCAAATTGAAGTTGATGATCAGCCAGACCACCAGAGCGCCAATCAGCAAATGCGCCGTATCGAACCGCTTCTTCGGGCTGCTGCGCGGTTGATTGCGGGCCTTGCGCGCGCGCTGAAACAGCACGCCGAGGCATAGCGCCAACCCAAGTAAGGTAATCGGCTCCATGACGTTCTTGTGATTGATCGGAGGCTGGCGGCATGAAGTGCAGGGTACTGAAGCGCTTCCGCCGATGGTCTAGGGCATTTTCGCTTCGGTTAAGGAAGATTGTACTCGGATTTGATCGCTTCGATGTTCTTGACGGCCTGTTCCTGAAACGGGCTCCGGATTCCCGCGCATCGGCGCATAAAACGCAGTGCGTCCACCGGACGGGCCCGGTCATTTCCGGCTTCGGCCAGACGATAGTTGGCCATCGCCAGATGATACAAAGCCGCGGCATTCTGCGCCTCATTGTCCTTGACATAACCCAGCGAAGCCCGCAGCATCACATCAACTTCGTAATTGTGATTCAGGCTATAGGACATCCCGGCCATATAATTCGCGAAGCCCAAGGTCTGCGCCTTCTTCTTCTCCCACTCAGCTTCACTCAGCCCTTGGGCAGCCGGCGTCTTATTGATCGACTCGATCACCACCGCCGTGTAGTTGAGCACCTGCTGCCGGTCCTTCGGATTATCCTTGCGAAAATGCATCTCGGCCAGAAACATCAGCATGTCGACGTTCTCCGGCTCCGATTTCAGGCCCTTTTCAGCCATCTCGGTCGACTTTTCGTCGTTACCAAGCTGGCGGTAGATGCGGAAGTATTCGTCGGTCAGACCCTGCGCATACTTACTAGACGGCATCTCCTCTTCCAGGTGCATCAGCAGTTCGAGGCGGGTTTTCGGGTCCGTCGAAGCCATGGCCGTGGAAAAAATACAGAATTCCGCGTAAGTCCGCGCCGTAGTCGCGTCGGCTGTGTTGGCGCCCGTCTTCTGCGCGAGCGAAGACGAGACTTGCCAGACTCGATCGGCCCATTTCACCATCAGTTCAGGATCGTGCTTGGCGTCAGCCGCACGCAGAGCGATCTGCGTAGCCTCCAGGTTGGCCGGCTCTCAGTTCCAGACGAAGCGCGCCGATGCGTATCGCCTGATCCCAATTCTTGCCATCGAAATAGGCCTGCTGGAGTTGATCGAAAACCCATGCCAGCGCCGGATGCGAGGGAAACTGGGCTGCGAACTGCTCCATGTAATGCAGCTTTTCGGTCGCGTCGGTTTCCTGCTGAATGTGCTGGATCAGGAGACCATCCTTGGTTTCAGGATCGTACGCCGGGCGCGGACGCTGCGCCATCAGCATACCGGTGGCAAGCAGCAGCAGAGCCAGTAGCCTTCTCACCGATTCTCTCCTTTCGACTGATTCATCACAGTTCGTGTTTAAAGATGTTGTAATATATCTATTCCTTGTTCGGATGCTGCTACGGGAAACTTTAGTACGTTTCTCGTAGCTGGGCAGAAAAATCATCTATGCTGCTTCCTACAACATACGCGGCCGTCTTGCTGGTGCTCCTGGTCTCCATGCTGGGCTCGGGATCATGGGCGAACACCCAAAAATGGACCGGAAAGTGGCGTTTTGAGCTTTTTTATTACGACTTTTCTATCGGCGTTTTTTTGTGCGCCGTTATTGCCGCCTATACTTTTGGCGAAATGGTCTCTAAGGACCTCACGTTCTCCGACAACCTTCTGATCGCTGCCAAGAGACAGATGTTATGGGGGATTGGCGCAGGGGTGGTCTTTAACCTGGCGAACATGCTGCTGGTCGCGGCGATTTCGGTTTCCGGCATGGCCGTGGCTTTCCCCATCGCCATAGGGCTAGCGCTGGTGATCGGGGCAGTGTCGAATTATGCTTTTAGCCCGCAGGGCAGTCCATTGCTCCTGTTCGGAGGCGTGGTTCTGGTGGTCATCGCGATCATCGTCGATGCCTTCGCCTTTAGCTCGTATCTGGACGCCAAGTTCGTGGCAGCGAAGAGGCTTGTGAAAACCTATGCTCCTCCGGCCAGTGGGGCGGGGCGCGTCATTATCCTTTGCTTTGCCAGCGGGATCCTGATGAGCCTGTCTTACCCGATGGTGGAAACCGCAAAACAGGGCGAGAGCGGCGTGGGGCCCTATGGAATCGGGCTCTTGTTCGGCGCGGGCGTCTTGCTTTCGACCATCCTGTATATCCCCTTCTTTCTTACATTTCCAGTTTCAGGGGAGCCTCTCGAAGCCAAGCAATACTGGCTTGGAACCCGCCGCCAGCACCTGCTCGGAATAACCGGCGGAGTCATCTTCATGATTGGCGCAATCTGCAGCTTCATCGCCGCGACAGGGTCGGTCCAAGTAGGCCCGGCGATCAGCTACGGATTAAGCCAGGGAGCGCCCCTGGTAGCCGCGCTATGGGGCTTGCTGGCGTGGAAGGAGTTCAAGGGCGCGAATCAGCGGGTCAAGCTGCTGATGGTCGTCATGCTGGTCCTATTCGCTGTGGGGGTGGGAATGATTGCAGTGGCCCCGCTGCACGGTTCGCGGTAAGCCCGCGTCTAACTTGTTAGCAAGCTGTGCTTAAGAAATTTTGGTGGGCGATCCTAATGGCAACACCGGCAATGGCCGGTGAATACGCTATTCTTTCCAGTGGTTTACGGATTCACGTCGACAGGCACGAAGCCTGCGACGGAACCATGCGCCTGTTTACGAAAGACAGCTCCACCGAAGTGCCTGCCGAATCCGTGGCGGGATTCGAAGCCGACGATTACGTTCCACCCCCACCCCCTCCAGCCCCCGCGGTCCCCGCGCCTGCCCCGGTTGCGCCGCCACATCCGGTCGAGCCGAAAACGCTGCTGCGTGAGGCCGCGAGCAAGTACGCCCTGCCCCTGAACTTTGTCGAAAGCGTCGCTAAAGTGGAATCGGGCATGAACCCGAACGCCGTCTCGCCCAAGGGCGCCATCGGCGTGATGCAACTGATGCCGCAGACAGCCCGTTCTATGGATGCCGATCCCAACGATACGGGACAAAACATCGACGCCGGGACTCGTCTGCTGCGGGAGCTTCTGATCAAATACGACGGCGACGTCGCCAAGGCCCTGGCAGCGTACAACGCCGGGTCCGGCGCCGTCGACAAGTATCAAGGCGTGCCCCCCTACACTGAAACTCAAACCTACGTTGATCGGGTGATCTCGAACTACAAAAAGTCCGGCGGCCAGTAGCCGTTCAAGTGAAACGGGTCAAGTTCGGGATACACTGAAGTTTAAATCGATGATCTTTGATTTTGAGCAGTTTCATACCCGCCATATTGGTCCCGATCAGACTGAACGCGACGCGATGCTGAAGGCGGTGGGCGCAGCGTCCATGGAGTCGCTGATCGACGAAGCGATTCCCGCGCGCATTCGCCTGGACCGTCCCCTGAATCTTCCTGATGGCCAGAGCGAATACGAGTTTCTGCGCGAATTACGCCAGACCGGTTCGCGCAACCGTCTGTTCAAATCCTACATCGGCCTGGGCTACTCGGATTGCGTCATGCCAAGCGTGATTCTTGAGAAACGTTCTCGAAAATCCCGGCTGGTACACGCCGTACACCCCGTATCAGGCTGAAGTCGCCCAGGGCCGCCTGGAAGGCCTGCTGAATTCCAGACCATGGTGAGCGACCTGACCGGTATGGAGGTCGCCAGCGCATCGCTGCTGGATGAAGCCACCGCGGCCGCCGAAGCCATGACCATGCTGCACCGGGTTTCGAAATCCGAGGCACTGAAATTCTTCGTCGCCGATACGTGCTTTCCGCAGACCATCGACGTCCTTCGAGCGCGAGCCGAGCCTCTCGGGCTTCAACTTGTCATCGGCGACTGGCGCGAGGCCCAATTCGACAAAAGCTACTTCGGCGCACTGGTGCAATCGCCCGATGCCGCGGGCATGGTTCACGATTTGCGCGACTTTATTTCCGCCGCGAGACATGCCGGCGCGATGGTCGCGGTCGCGACGGATCTGCTCAGCCTGACGCTGCTGACCCCGCCCGGTGAGATGGGCGCGGATGTCGTCCTGGGGAATTCGCAAAGATCCGGCGTCCCGATGGGCTATGGCGGCCCGCACGCGGCGTTTTTCGCCACGCTCGAAAAGCATGTTCGCCAAGTGCCCGGACGCATCATCGGCGTTTCAGTCGACGTACACGGGAACCTCGCCTATCGGATGGCGCTGCAAACTCGCGAGCAGCATATTCGCCGCGAAAAGGCCACGTCGAACATCTGCACGGCGCAAGCCCTGCTCGCCAATATGGCCGGATTCTACGCGGTGTGGCATGGGCCGCGAGGCTTAACCGCAATCGCCCGCCGTGTCCACGGGCTCGCCAAGCTGCTGGAACGCGAGCTGGCGAAGGCCGGCGTCGCCCAGCGCAACGATGCCTTCTTCGATACTCTACGCCTGGAACCGCCTGCCGGCGCTGCCGAAAAAATCAAGCAAGCCGCGCTGGCCGCACAGTTGAATTTCCGGTATGAGCAGGACGGCGCGATCCACGTGGCTCTCGACGAAACCACTACGCTTCAGGATGTAGAGGCGATCGTAAAAGTGTTCGCGGCCGCGACCGGAGCTGCTTCCGCGTTCGACGCCTCCTCTGAAAACCTGGTCCTCGATTATCCGGAAGCATTGGCGCGCATATCGCCGTTCCTGGAGCATCCCGTTTTCAACACCCATCATTCGGAATTGCAGATGATGCGCTACATACGCAGCCTGGAGCGAAAGGACGTGGGCCTCGACACGTCGATGATTCCCTTGGGATCCTGCACCATGAAGCTGAACGCGGCCTCCGAAATGCTGCCGGTGACGTGGCCCGAGTTTTCAAAGCTCCACCCGTTCGTGCCCGTCGAACAGGCCGCCGGATATCAGCAAATCTTTGAGGAGATCGAGAAAGCACTCTGCGAAGTTACCGGATTCGCGGCCGTATCCTTGCAGCCGAACGCGGGCTCGCAAGGCGAGTTCGCCTGCCTGATGGTGATTCGCGCGTATCATCATGACCGCGGCGACCAGCATCGCGACGTGGTCCTGATCCCAGCCTCGGCGCATGGCACCAATCCTGCCAGCGCGATAATGGCGGGAATGCACGTGGTAGTCGTCGCGTCGACCACTGAAGGCAATATCGACGTCGCGGATCTCAAGGCCAAAGCCGAACAGCATCGCGACCGGCTGTCCGCGCTGATGGTTACTTATCCTTCGACCCACGGCGTGTTCGAAGAGAGTATCCAGGACATTTGCGCCATCGTCCACGCCAACGGCGGCCAGGTTTACATGGACGGCGCGAACATGAACGCGCAGGTGGGCCTCACCAGCCCCGCCAGAATCGGCGCCGACGTGTGCCACTTGAATCTCCACAAGACCTTCGCGATCCCCCACGGCGGGGGCGGTCCGGGCATGGGGCCGATCGGAGTGGCCGCGCATCTGGCGCCCTATCTGCCGGGTCATCCGGTGATTAAGACCGGCGGCGCCCGCGCGATCCACGCGATTGCCGCAGCTCCCTGGCTCAGCGCCAGCATTCTGCTGATTTCCTACGGCTACATCAAAATGCTGGGCCGCGACGGCATGACCGAATCAACGCGCCACGCCATCCTGAACGCCAACTACATCAAATCGCGCCTGGAAAAATATTATCCGGTGTTGTACACGCGCGAAAATGGCCGCGTCGCTCACGAAATGATTTTCGATCTCCGTCAGTTGAAGCAAGCCAGCGGCATCGACGAAACCGACGTCGCCAAGCGGTTAATGGACTACGGATTCCACGCGCCCACCGTCTCATTCCCAGTCGCCGGCACGCTGATGGTCGAGCCGACCGAAAGCGAGCCGCAAGAGGAACTGGACCGTTTCTGTGACGCCATGATCGCGATCCGCGGCGAGATTCAATCGGTAATCGACGGCAAATCCGACCCGCGCGATAACGTGCTGAAGAATGCTCCGCACACCTCAGGGACCGTATCTGCGGATGCCTGGGCCCATGCATATTCGCGCGAACAAGCGGCGTTTCCATTGCCCTTCGTGCGCGCCAGAAAATTCTGGCCGAGCGTCGGACGCATAGACAATCCTTACGGCGACCGCAATCTGATGTGCTCCTGTCCGCCTGTCGAAGCGTTCGCGGAGAAATAAGACTTACTTCGTCTTGTCGACCACCACCGCGCCGGCCTTCATCACCCAGCGGACCTTGTTTATCGCGACATCGATATTTTCGAGCGGATTCCCTTCCACCGCGCAAATATCGGCAAGGTAACCCGGTTTCAGGTATCCCAGCTTATCCTGGACGCCCAGCAGCTCGGCGGAGTTTACCGTCGCGGTCTTCAGAGCCTGCTCCGGAGTCATGCCGGCTTTGACGAACCACCCCAGCTCGCGCGTATTTTCGCCAAACATCGTATACACGACATCCGATCCCATGGCGAATCGCACCCCGGCGCGAAAGGCCTTCTTCGCGGTTTCAAAATTTCGTTGTATGTAGTTATTCAATGCCTCGGTAGCTCCGGGAGGATAGCGCAGCATCCGCGCATTGTCGACGTAATACCGGTTGTGATCGATGGTGGGAACATAGAAAATCTTCTTGCGGGCCATCTCGGCGATGGTCTCGTCGTCCATGTCGGTGGCGTGTTCAATCGAATCCACCCCGGCCCGCACCGCGTCGCGAGCTCCCTTGGGCCCATAGGTGTGAATTGCAAAGCTCTTTCCCAACGCATGGGCGGCTTCGACGCCGGCTTTAATTTCTTCGTACGTGAAGGTCTGCTCTCCGGTCACGTCCTGACCGGAGCCGGTGGACCCGTACATCTTGATCACGTCCGCGCCCGCGCCGACCTGCTGGCGGACCACCTTCATCACCTCAGTAGGTCCATCGGCGGTGCCGGGTCCGCCGCCACGGCCGCCGCGCGTGATTTGCAAACCGTAGCCTGAAACATACATGCGCGGGCCTACCATCAGCCCGGCGTTGATCAGGTCGCGCATGGCGATGTCCTGGTAGTCGCTCGCGCCCAGGTTGCGGACCGTAGTCACGCCGGTTTCGAGGGTCTTTTTCGCATTGTCCTGGGAAAGATAAACCGTCGCCGCGCCGCGCCCGGCCTGCCCGATGCGCGCCATATCGAACACATAAGTCATGTGCGTGTGGACGTCGAACAACCCCGGCAGGGCGGTGTAGCGCGTCATATCGATGGCATCGCCGTCGCGCGGGCCGATGCTCTTGATGCGGTCTTTCTCCACCACGATGACCGCGTTGGTCAGGACTTTTTCGCCGTCCCAGACGCGTCCAAACCGATAGGCTTGCCCGTGCGCAAGCGCCGCGGCCAATAGCAGGAAAACAATTTTCATTGAACGATCCTTCGTGCATCCAGAATTTTGACAAACGACCCGGAGCGCAATTCATCCACCGTCAAACCCGGTCCGTTCGACGACGCTGCTCTCCGGAATCGCCCCGCAGTCGACCGCCCGGAGAAAGTAATTCAACAGACCCTGTCCCGTCGCCGCGTCGTCGAACACGCCGCTCACCATAGTGGCCTTCGCCGCTTGGGCGATAAAGTTCTCAAGCCGTTCCGATGCGGTTTCGATTCCATCCAGGAAGAAAGAGTATACCGCGGCAAAGCGCGATGGAAGCTGGGCCGGATGTAAATCCCAGCCCTGATAGAAACCGAGCTGGAGCGAATGGCGGATGTGATCGGCCGTGCAGCTTCCATGCCCGATGCACCGCGCCCCGATTATTCAGCCTTCAAGCTCCCGCAGACGTCAAAACTCCCTGGCGATACAACGGAGACCGGCAGCGGGTTCGTCGCGCATCGGAAAGCGCGACGCCGGTACCGGCCAGCCGACGCCTGATCGTAGAACCGCGCGAAATCGCAGGCCGGATGCAGACATGTGCTGAATGGCGCGCCCGGTGAGATCCCGAGGCTCACCCGAGTGTAATCATAAACACCGAAATGCGCGCCTACGCACTTACCGCGCCCCGGCTTCGATCAGCTCTGGCAGATGTCGGAATGGGCCCCGCTTGCGGAGTCTGGATCATCAGCTCCATGCGCGTGACGCCCGAACACGGTCCCCAGCGCATCCGAGAGAACGAGCTGACCTGCTCCGAGAACGGTTATCTTCGGCAGCGTCACGGCGAAGTTTCCCGGCAGCCGTCCCAATGTGTTCAGAAAGATTTCGAGGGTCCGCAGGCTCCGGTCTTCCACTCCTCATTCAGCGGCTTAATCCGGATTCCAATGAACGCCGGAAACAGTCCCGCGTCGAGCCCGCGGCCAGCTCGATCGCGGATGACTCGGCGAAGCCGTCCTCTTCCGCATCCGTCCGAATACCAAACCCGTCTTCGAAATCGAGCCTAAAATCCTCCACCGGCTCGCGTTCAAGCTTTTCAGTTACACGCTGGTAAACAGCTTCCGCCAAGCGATTGGGGATGCCCAGCGCGAGCGCGAGAGTCGCTGCGTCCGGCGCATAATCGGCCACCGCGCGCCTGGCGATTGCTCCGACCTTCCGGCACAGATCCGCCTTGAACAAATGCGCGCCGCCATAGACCACGTGCACCGGCTGGCGGCGTCCCGATTCGCCGGGATGCGTGCGCGCGAACTCCAGATTGGCGCGAGTGAGCGAATCCATCTCTAGTAGTTTATGCGATCGGGCTTCGCGTTCCATTCTCTGAAAGCCGCGAGCGCATCGGCGCGCATAATTGAAATGAACGGGATCGCCTGATTTGCGATGGGAAGCGCAATCTCGCGATAGATAAACTTATCGTCGAAGCCGGCCGCCGCCGCGTCATCCGCGTTGGCTGCGAAATACACGCGCCGCGGCCGCGCCCAATAGATCGCGCCCAGGCACATGGGACAAGGCTCGCACGTGGTATAGAGGTCGCAGCCGTCGAGCTGGAACGTGCCGAGCGCAGCGCACGCGGCGCGAATCGCGATGATTTCCGCGTGAGCGGTAGGATCGTTCGTCGACGTAACGAGGTTGGTTCCCGTCGCGATAATTCGATTATCTTTCTCGATCAGAGCCGCAAATGGCCCGCCGCGTCCAGTGCGAACATTTTCAATCGCGAGCTCGATCGCCCGAGCCATCAACACGTTCTGCATGGTTTTTTTCAGTGTACGCTGGTGTCGATGCCGGTCGTAAGACTGATTTCCTGGAGCGGGCGCGAACTGAAAATTCGCGGATTCACCATCGACGCATCGCCGTTTTCGGGTTCGGGAATGATTGGCTACATCCGCGACCTGTCTCCCGCCGCCATCCTGATCGACCTCGACCGAAAGCCTGCCTATGGGCGCGTAATCGCCTTAGTTTTGCGGACCACCAAGAGCACCGGCTCGATCCCGATCGTATTCGCAGGTGGCCTTCCGGAAAAAATCGAGCGTGTAAGAAAAGAAGTGCCCGGTGCAGTCTTCACGGACTGGAAAAACGCGGCCGCATCGTTGAAGAAAGCCATCGCAGGCGCGCCCCCGGCTCCGCTGCCAGCCCAGGCGTACATGCAGCAATGGGCCGGAACCAGCCTGAGCAAGAAGCTCGGATTAAAAGGATCTGTCGCCCTGCTCAATGCGCCGGATGGATTCGAAGAACTGCTCGGCGAGCTTCCGGAGGGCGTCGAGCTTCAAACCGCGATAACCCGTCAAACCAAGCTCGCGGTCTGGTTCGTGCGAACGCGCCCGGAGCTGGAATCGGAGATCGATTTCATGGTTGTGCGCATGCCCGCGGGTTGTCAGCTCTGGATCGCGTACCCGAAAATGGCTGGCCGTCTCCGAGGCGATTTAACCCAGCACGACGTGCGTTCGATGGCGCTCCGCGCAGGCATGGTCGATTACAAGATTTGCTCGGTCGATCAGGACTGGACCGGTTTAAAGTTCACGCGCAGATCTAATTAGCCGGAGCCGCCGTGCCAGTCACCGCCGCAGTCTTCTTCAGGTGCGCGTCATACCAAGCCAGGTATCGCTCATACCGGTCCCGGACATAGCTAGGCCGCGAAATCCCGTGAAACTCATTCGGATAAATAATCAGCTGCGTGTCGATCCCCAGGCTCCGCAGAGCCTGATACATCTGCTGCCCGCCCTGCACCGGAACGTTGAAGTCCTTTTCACCGCCCAGGAACATCGTCGGCGTCTTGATCCGATCCGCATGCAGGAAGGGATACGACATCTTCACGTATTTTTCCCACGCTTCCGGCTTCCACGGCGGCCCGATTTCATTGTCGTACTGAATAATGTACTGATCGGTCCCGTAGAAGGAAACCGTGAAAGCCGTGCCCGCGCCGCTGGTGGCCGCCTTGAACCGCGTGTCCGACGCGATCATGTAATCCGTCAGGATGCCGCCATAGCTCCACCCGCCGACGCCCATCCGGTCGGGATCCGCCACGCCCATTTTGATCACGCCATTGACGCCGGCTTCCAGATCCTCAACCTCATAATGACCCCAATCCGCCGCGATCGCCTTTTGATACTTGGACCCGCGCCCGTCGCTGCCGCGATAATTCATCCGCAGCACAGCGTACCCGTTAGCGGCGAACCATTGCGCCTCGATGCTGAGCGAATGCGCGTCCTGGCCCTTCGGCCCTCCATGAATCCGCAGTAGAAACGGAACCTTGGTGCCCGGCTGGTAGCCGACGGGATACGTCAGCAGCCCGTGCACTTCCGTCCCATCCTTGCTCTTGAAGTTGACTTCTTCCGTCTTTCCCCAATCGATCTCGGCCATAAGCTCGTCGTTCGCATGCGTGAGCTGCCGAAGCCCGCCGTTCTCGAAAGAATAAATCTCATTGTGCTTGGAGTCGCCGCCCGACATCACCACCGCACACGATCCGGCGTGATGCCGCTGACCGAGGACGATCGGTTTCTCGATCAGAGGCTCGGCCTTGCCCCCGCTGACGGGAACTTAGCGCGCCATAAACCGACATGTCATCGGTCACCGTGACGAACAGAAATTTCCCGTCGTCGCTCCACGATGGCGCCGAAACACCGCGATCCAGATCGAGGGAGGCCTTCACCAAAGTCGGCGCGGCTGATCCATCCGATGGAACGATCGCCAGATGCTCCTGGCTATAAGCGCCCCACTTCTTTCTCTTCCCCTTCCAGGAACGCGATCCATTTGCCGTCGTGGCTCCATTCCGGTTTACCGCCGCGTCCTCCGCCCCCCCGCGAGTCGATCGGCGTCAGGACCTTTTCAGTCGACCCGGCCTTCGAATCCGCCACGTAAACCTGTCCGCCGGGATCGCGATCCGGGTCGGCGACATGGTTGCTAGTGAACGCGATGCGGCTGCCGTCGGGGGACCAGGAAGGTCCACCTTCATCGGAATTCTTCTGCGCGGTCAACCGGTCCAGCTTCTTGGTCGCGATATCGAAAAGATAGATGTAAGTATGCCGCCCGGAGAGCAAATACCCCTGCACGTCCTGCTTGTACTTGTAGCGATCTATCACGATCGGCTTCGGCGCAGGCCCACCGGCCCCGCCGCGTCCTCCGCGTCCACCACCCGCCGCAGCAGCCGGAGCCGCCGCATTATCGGGATCCGGATTATCAGGGTCCGGATCGGCGATCACCAGCGCCAGCCGCTTCGAATCGGGCGACCATTCATAGCTGTTCAATCGCCCCTTCACATCTGTAAGCTGAAGCGCTTCCCCGCCGCTTCTCGGCAGCAGCCACACCTGATTCCCGCGAGCCGCCCCCGGCCTCGACGAAGTGAACGCCAGGAATTTCCCATCTGGACTCCACCGCGGCGCCGATTCGCTCGCATCGCTGTTAGTGACCTGCCGGTTGTCCGACCCATCCAGCGAAATCTGCCAGACATGCGCATTACCCGCCTTATCGCCCTTCACGTCCACCTGGGACATAACATAGGCGACATATTTCCCATCCGGCGAGCACTGGGCGTCGCGAATATCTTTAAATCGAGCAATATCGTCAAGTTTGAACAGCCGGCGCGACTGGGCGCTCAGCGAAACACTCACCGAAACAAGGGTGAGGAGCAGCGTGCGATGGAGCAGCATGGGATATAGTTTACACCTTCGTAAGCCGGTCGTAATCCGCGTGCGAACCGATCCAGATCCATACGATTGAATCATTGGTGAGCCTGCCAAGCGCACGATAATGGTCGCCCACGCGAATAGTGAATCGATCGGCCGAGCCCTGCAGCCGCCGAAAGCGCAGCGAAGGGTGATGAGGGTCGTCCCGCCATAAGTGGTAGCTTTTAACTGCTAGTTTTTGAATGTCGGCGGGCAACGCATCGAATTGCTGCCGAAAACGCCGGCTAGCGACGGACTTCACTTGCGCGATGGCCACTCGCGTAGCGCAGGTTCGTTCTCGGCTTCCTCAAACAACCCGTCCAGTTTGCCTGTAGACGAGTCGCGGTCGATTTGCTCTTCCCAACGCGCCTGTTCGCGATCGCGGAACCATTGGACCAGGCGCTGGTAGTCTTCGGGAGCCAGACTATCGATGGCGGCTTCGATCGCTTCAACCCGATTCATAATTCGACTTTAGCACTGTGAACAGCTACCCGCTAACCAGTGATAGCATGTCCTTCATGCTTCGAAAACTACTGCTGAGCTTTGTCCTGACGGCGTACGTCGCCTTCGCCGCCGACACCAAACCAGCCTTGGATGGATTCGACGACTTCGCCCAACAAGCCCTCAAAGACTGGAAGGTCGCCGGATTCGCCATCGCCGTCATCCAGGATGGCAAAGTCATCTACGCCAAAGGCTACGGCCTCCGCGATGTGCGCCATCAACAGCCCGTCACCCCGAAGACCCTTTTCGCCATCGGCAGCGCCACCAAGTCCTTCACCGTCACCTCCCTCGGCGTCCTGGTCGATCAGGGAAAGCTCGATTGGGATAAGCCGGTTCACGAATACATGCCCGACTTCCGCCTGATGGACCCCGTCGCATCCGAGCACATGACCGCGCGCGACCTGGTCACCCATCGCTCCGGCCTTCCCCGGCATGACCTGACCTGGTACAACTCCCCGTTCACCCGCGCGGAATTGTTCGCCCGCCTCCAGTACCTCGAGCCCAGCAAGGATTTTCGCAGCACCTTTCAATATCAAAACCTGATGGTCCTGACCGCCGGAATCCTGGCCTCTCACATCAGCGGCATGCCTTGGGAAGACCACGTCCGCAAAGTGATCCTCAACCCCCTCGGCATGTCGAGCTCGAATTTCTCCGTCACCGATTCGCAAAAATCCGCCGATTACTCTCTTCCCTACACCGTCGTGAAAGGCGAGGTCACCGAAATGCCGTTCCGGAATATCGACCTCATCGGCCCCGCCGGCTCCATCAATTCCAACGTCGAGGACATGGCCAAGTACGCGATCATGCACATGCAAAAAGGCAAGGGGATTCTTTCCGAGAAGAACGAAACCCAGATGCAGACCCCGCAAATGGTGATCTCCGGCCCTGGCAATGACAAGGAACTCGGCGCCCAAAGTTACGGCATGGGATTCTTCCTCACCTCCTATCGCGGCCATTACCTGGTTCATCACGGCGGAAATATCGATGGATTCTCCGCGCTGGTCACCTTCATGCCCCAGGACAACATCGGCATGGTGATCCTGACCAATCAGAACGGCAGCACCGCGCCTTCGGTCATTTCTTATAACGTTTACGACCGCCTCCTCGGCCTCGATCAGATCGCCTGGACCAAACGCATCAAAGATCAGCAGGCCAAAGCGCGCACCGCCGAAGACGATGCCAAGAAAAAGGGCTACACCGCCCAGCGCATGGGCACGCATCCCTCGCATGACCTGGCCGAATATACCGGCGCCTACGAGAGCCCCGGCTACGGAATCGCCAAAATCGACCTGATCAACGGAGCGTTGCAGTTCTCCTATCACGGCATGGGCGGCCCGCTGAATCACTTCCATTACGACGTCTTCCAAGTCGCCGAGAAGGAGCTAGAGCGCTTTTCGAAAATGAAAATGGAGTTCCACACGAATCTCCAGGGCGATATCGACTCCGTCTCGCTCCCCCTCGAATCCTCTGTGAAAGAAATCGTCTTCAACCGCCGCGGCGACCCCAGTATGAGCACCCGCACCTTCCTCGAACCCCTCACCGGCGCCTACACCCGCGGCGCGGGCACCGTCACTGTCGCCATGAAAGGCAACGACGCCATGGCGATGACGCTTCCCGGCCAAGGCACCTTCGACCTGGAACCGGTTCGCGGCACCCGCTTCAACGTCAAAGGCCTGACCGATTACATCGTCGAGTTCAAAGGCGACGACCTGGTCTTCTATCAGCCCAACGGTACCTTCTCAGCAACCAGGAAAAAGTAAAAGAAAAAATAAAAAGTGACTCCCGGCTTTCCCTACATCCGCCGCCGCGTGACCGTGAATGGACGGCGGATGTCTTATATCGACGAAGGCCGCGGCCGCCCCGTATTGCTGCTATCGGGAAATCCGACCTGGGGATATCTCTATCGCGATTTCATCCAGCCCCTCACCGACGCCGGCTATCGCGCCATCGCCCCCGATTGGATCGGAGCCGGCTACTCCGATCATCCGCGCGTCGATGCGTCGCTCACCTTCGCCCACCACATCGCCGACCTGGTCAGCCTGATCGACCAGCTCGACCTGCGCGAATTCACCATCGTCGGTCAGGATTGGGGAGGTCCCCAAGGCGCCGGCGCGGCCCTCCAGCGGATCGAGCGCTTGCGAGCCCTGGTCCTGATGAATACCTGGCTGTTCACCGGCATGGTGAGCAAATTTCACGCCTCCCCCAAACCCTGGACCACCTGGCACGCGCCCGCTGATCGGCCAATTCCTGATGAAGCGCCACAAGGTTCTCTCCCAGCATGGACCCTCGGCCACCACCGTACGCGGCATGACCGACGCCGAAGCTCGCGCCTATCATCACGTCTTCGATGAGCCCGATTCGGACCACGTGGTCCTCACTTGGCCCCGCACCATCCCCATGCGCGAAGGTGATCGCGGATGGGAGGACATGCGCCGCATCGAGAGCCGCCTGCCGGAGCTTTCTGACACCCCGGTTCTGCTCCTCTGGGCCCCCGGCGATGAAGTCTTTCCCATCGAGTTTGGAAATCACCTGAAGAAGCTGCTTCCCCATGCCAAGGGACCCATCCCCTTCGACCGAGCGCGTCACTTCTTACAAGACGATCGAGGCCCCGATCTGGCCGCCGCCATCGTAGGATTCTTGAATGAACTTCGTTGAGCCTTCGGCCGATGAACTATCGCGCCTGAGGCCCGATCCGCTTCTGTGGGAGCAGGAGCTCGACGTGCGCCCCGAATTCGCCGAAGCCGTCGAGCGAGCCTGCGGTAAACGCGCCGGCCGCGTGTACTATCGCAGCAATCATGACCATCTTTACGCCATCGAGCTTGCGGACTTAGGCCGCGGCAGGCCGTCGATGGCGATGGTCCTAGGCTTCTGGGATCGCTGGGAGCCCCGCCCGCCCGAGCACGAGATCGATCTTGATTTACTGTCCCTATGCGATTGGCTGGCGCACATCGGCGGCCTGAATCCCGCCGACGTAGCCAAGGTCGCCGAAAGAGCGGGGATCAAGCCCGCTTGGCCGCCCGGATCAGTGCTGCGGACTCCGGAGGACCGCTTCACGTCCCTGCCCGGATATCCTTATCTGCCCAGTTTTGTCGAAATCGAGGGCCTGGATATGGCTTACGTCGAAGGCCGGCAAAGGCGATCCCATCCTGATGGTCCACGGCGAGCCCACCTGGGGCTATCTATTCCGCCGCATGATTCCGAAACTCGCCACCGTGGGCCGCGTCATCGTGCCCGACCTGATCGGCTTCGGCCGATCCGACAAGCCCGTCGATCAGAACGCCCATACTTACAAGTCGCACGTCCGCTGGATGCGAAAATTTGTCACCGCCCTGGATCTGCGCCGCGTCACCGTAGTCGCCCACGATTGGGGCCGCCGCATCATGGCGCGTGTCGTAGCCGATCTGCCGGATCGATTCTCCCGTACCGCGCCCGAGTTGCGGTCGGGCGATTTGCCCGGCGCCTTGATTCGAGATTGGCGGCGCTATGTCCAGCGCGCCGAAATCCTCGACATCGAGGGACTGATGATGCAAGCCGTCACCCGCCTGACGCCGGAAGAAGCCGCGGCCTATCAGGCTCCCTTTCCCTCGAAAGAGTATCAGGCGGGCCCGCTGGTGTTGCCACGCCTGCTCCCGTCGCACGAAGAGGACGCCGGGGTCTACGAAAATCGCGACGCCAGAGCCAAGCTGAAGGCGCTGGATCTCCCCGTCCTGGTACCCTTAACTTCCGGGGCTCCCTCGCCCACGGAATTTCAGAAAGTAGTTCCGATGGTCCCGCGATCCTTGGGGTTCCAAGGCTCGGGTCACTTTATTTATGAAGATGCGGGGGAAGAATTGGCGGAGCAAATCGTGAAATGGATGGAGGAAACCAGTGTTTGATCTGACCGGAAAAGTCGCGGTGGTAACCGGATCGTCGAAAGGAATCGGCAAGGCCATCGCGGAAGCGCTGGCTCGCGCCGGAGCGAAAGTAGTGGTCTCCAGCCGCAAAATCGAAGCCTGCGAGCCTGTAGCCGCGGCCCTGCGCGCCGAGAAATGCCAGGCCCTCGCGATTCCCTGCCACATCGGCCGCCGCGAAGAAGTCGACACCCTGATCGAAAAAACCCGCGTCAATTGGGGCCAAATCGACATCCTGGTCTGCAACGCCGCCATCAATCCCTACTACGGCCCCATGACCGGCCTCACCGATGAGGCCTTCGACAAGGTAATGGAGACCAACGTCCGCAGCAACCTGTGGCTCGCAAACCTGGTCCAACCCGAAATGGCCGCCCGCCACGATGGCGTCATCATCATCGTGTCCAGCATCGGCGGCTTGCGCGGCAGCACCACCCTGGGGATCTACGCGATCTCCAAAGCCGCGGATATGCAGCTAGCCCGCAACCTGGCCGTCGAATGGGGACCCAACAACATCCGCGTGAACTGCATCGCCCCCGGCTTGGTCAAAACCGATTTCGCCCGCGCTCTGTGGGAGAATCCAAAGTTGCGGGAGTCCGTCGAAGAAAGAACCCCCCTGCGCCGCATCGGCGACCCCGACGACATCGCAGGCGCCGCCGTATTTCTAGCTTCTCGCGCCGGCCGCTGGATCACCGGACAAACGATCGTGATCGATGGAGGAGTAACCATATGAAAGCCGCAATGATGCGGGAGATCGGAAAGCCGCTGACGATTGAAGACGTTCGCGACCCGAACCCCGGCCCCGGCCAAGTCCTGATTCGCGCCCACGCCTGCGGAGTCTGTCATTCGGACCTGCACCTGGCCGACGGCGATTGGGATTTGCTGAAGCCCATCACCAAGGTCCCGCTGATCCTGGGCCATGAAGTAGCCGGGACCGTCGAAGCGTTAGGCGAAGGCGTGACCGAGCTGAAAGTCGGCGATCGCGTCGGCGTCCCCTGGATCCATTGGACCTGCGGCGAATGCGAGTTTTGCCTGGAAGGCCGCGAAGCTCTCTGCCTGAAACAGAAGGTCACCGGCTGCATGGTCGACGGCGGCTTCGCCGAATATCTTCTCGCCCCCGCAACCCACGCCCTGAAGATACCCGACGTCTTAAGCCTCGAAGAAGCCGCGCCTCTCCTATGCGCGGGCCTCACGGTTTACAAAGCGCTGAAAGCCTCCGGCATCCAATCCGGCCAGCGCCTCGCCGTCTTCGGCGCAGGTGGCCTGGGCCACCTGGCGATCCAGATCGCGAAAGCCATGGGAGTCCACGTCGGCGCAGTAGATCTATCCGACGACAAACTGGAATTCGCGAAATCCGTAGGCGCGGAATGGACCGTAAACTCGACCGTCGAACCCGTCCACAAGAAAATGCGATCGATGGGCGGAATGCACGTAGCGATGGTAACCGCCGCCAGCCCCGCCGCCTACGAAACCGCCCTAAGATGCCTGCGCCGCGGCGGCACCGTAGCCGTAGTAGGAATGGCGAACGACCCGTTCAAAGTCTCCGCAGTCTCGATGGTATCCGGCGAAACCCGCATCATCGCCTCCGCCGTAGGCACCCGCGACGACCTCCGCGAGCTCTACGCCCTAGTCGAAAAACACCCCATCCGCTGCAAAATCGAAACCCGCCCCCTGGACCAAATCACCCAAGCCTTCGCCGACCTGAAAACCGGCACAGTCCTAGGCCGAATCGTCCTAACCATGTAAAAAGGGGACAGACCACTCTGTCCCAAGTCCCACACAATCGCCTAACCGCAAGCCACCCTACAGCGGACAGGCGGTTTTGTCCCCTTTTCTAAACAAACCTCCCTCGTCTGTCTCTTCGATAGTGAACCCAACATAAACGCGCGCACAACCCCACAACCGCCATCTCATCGCACATGCCGCGACACCACAGCGTCTCCCATGAATCCTGAATCACCCCCATGCAACCCACCAGCACCGCAAAAAAGGGGACTGACCACTCTGTCCCAAGTCCCACACAATCGCCTAACCGCAAGCCGCCCTTCAGCGGACAGAGCGGTCTGTCCCCTTTTTTAAACCAACCTCGCCCCCATGTTTCTTCAATCGTGGATATGCAGGAAGCAGTGACTCTAGAAACGCATGTCAGCGGTCAAAACTCCGTAAGAACACAATGTTCCGTGAAGCCCAATCGACGGAGCTGGAATTGTACCGCGGAGTCGCATATTCCAACCAGCGGTTGTGATCGGTATTGATCAGCGGCGGAGTCTCTGCCAGCATACGGTCCACTCCGGCTGGACTGGTGACCCGTGACTCGAGAATCTCAGAAATCATTTTTCTCTGTTCTTCCGGGCTGCGATGAATCAGCGACTTCATCCGTTCCTCGACCAAGGCGCGGCGACCCTGGTCCGGTGTTTGCGGCTCCATGCTGGCTACCAGCATGCCTTGATCTCCGGTATACCAGCAGCTCACATAGGGAAATATCGAACGCACCGTGCCGATGATAGATTCAATTTCACGCGAGCTGATGTGATGAAGCTGGAGCCACTGTTGCATCACGCCGCCATGCCGCAATCTGGATCGGGCTAGATCGTAAAATTCCCGGGAGTAGACATTCGTTGCGCCGGCGAACCAGACACTTGAGATCTCAACCGTTATCAGGTCGTATCCACCGTGGGAATCGGTGAGGAGCACGTTGCGGCGTCTTCCACTCTTAAGGTCACATTCGGAAAGTTCAACACGCCCTCGGTCAGCGGGGAGAAGTACTTTCGCGAAGCCGCTATGATTCCCGGTGCGTATTCCGCAATCTCAACTTCCCGATAGCCCAGCCGCGCGAGAGCGAGCGCACTGTGGCCGGTACCCAACCCGATTAATAGCGCGCGATCCAGTGCACGGGTGTAAAGCGATGGAATCGCAGCGAACCCGACCTGTGCCCGGCCCTGTGCCTCAAAGTTATCGGTCCCCTCGAACTTCCCATTGGTCAGCAGGACCAGATCTCTCGTCCCAGTTTCAACCGTCGAAAGCTCCATCACAGCGGTCATTCCGCCTTGCACATCTTCGTGGAAGAATAGCTGTTTTTGAATAGTGTGAGTTTCCGGAGCCGGCGTTTGGACGGGGCCTTGCGCCGCTTGATCCTGCCCGAAGAAAATGTTCAGCCCGGATGCAATCAGACGGTGGTCCCAGTGGATCAGGAACACGTAGACGAACACCACGCCGATTCCCGCCGCCGTCCGAATCAAGATCTTTGGCGAAGGATTTTCGCGCCACGCAAACGCCAGGCCTACGATCAGGGCAGCGATCACGATCAGCTTCAATAACCACTCGGAGCCGAACAGGGGGATCAGTACGAATACCCCTGAAATTGCCCCTGCCAGACATCCCAGCGAGTTCCACGTGTTCAGATATCCGACCAGGTAGGAGAGGCCCGGCCGCTCCAGCACGCGGCTTCGCAACAGGCACGGATAGATTGACCCGAGCATCGCGGCCGACGGAACGATTAACACCGCGGCCAGCGTCAGCTTGACGGCTTCCGCTCCACCAAAATTGCTCAGCCAATGGGGCAGCTTGACCAGAAAAATGGCTTGGCCCCAATCCCACATGCGGAGCTGGATCACCAGCATTAGCGCGCTGAATTGAAAAATAAGGGAATAGGAAATCGGTGTGGTTTTACGGGCAATCCGGTCGACCCGAAACGCGGCGATCAGCAGCCCGGCCAGAACCATTGTGAGCATCGCCGAGAACGCGTAAACGCTACATCCGATGGCGGCCGAAATCAGATGCGTCCACAGGACTTCGAGAGCGAAAAAGATGAATCCGGAACCGAAGGCGGCGATCAGCAAAATCCACGCGTCCCGGTCGAGCGGCGCAGCGATTTGGGAGAATCCCCGGTCGGCCGGTGCTGGTATGAAATCGTCTTCCAGGGGCTCTCGGACGGCGCAAACAGCGAATACGAAGCAGCAGATTGTGAAGCAGAGCCAGAATGCGCCGCGAATCCCGATAGATGGAAGGATCAGATAGGCTCCTGCCAGCGCCGCAGCGATCGCGCCTATAAGATTTGAAGAGTAGGCCCGCAGCCAGGAATGTCCGGCGGATTGATTCCGCCGGTCGACCGCCTGCGCAATCAGTGGAAACGATGCGCCCATCAGTGCCGCTGTCGGCAGGATGAGAAGTGCGCCGAAGACGAATCGCATGGCGAATTTCAGGATCGGGCTTCCGAAAACAGCTTGCCAAGGCGCCAGGGTCGCGACGATCGGATGGAACAGATAAGAGTAGAACCCCCGATACCCCGATCAGAAGTTCCAGCACACCGTAAATCCGCAGCGGATGAACCAGGCGCCGCCGGCGAATCGCCGTCCGACCAGCCAGCTTCCCAGAGCAAAACCGAGAAAGTAAGTGGCAATCACAACGGCCGACGCGGCGGCCGTCGCCCCGACCAGGAGGGACATGTATTTTTCAAATCCCTGCTCCGCCAGAACTCCGGTGAATCCCGTCAACGCATACAGCAGGAACGGCCACGAGGGAACCGCCTTGGCTTCGATTTCCGCCTCGATCGGAAGGACGGTCTGTGTGGACATGGATACCCTAAGTTTGAAATCGGAGGATTTGCCCCATAACTTCAGCGCCAATAAGGCCGTCGCGAGCTCTAAAATGTCCCCGTTATTAAAGAAACCTCGCCCGCCTGATCCTTCGAACCGCGCTGGTCACGGTTCATAACTCGCCCGAGCCGCGACCACAGGGAGCGGTCAGCATCCACGCGAGCACCCCCCTACAACTGCTCCGCGCCGCCCGAGTAGCCATCTCATCACCCTTCGTCCACGTCCACCGGATCTTATGCCGCGACACCACAGCGTCTCCCATGAATCCTGAATCACCCCCATGCAACCCACCAACACCGCAAAAAAGGGGACTGACCACTCTGTCCCAAGTCCCACCCATTCGCCCAACCGCAAGCCGCCCCTACAGCGGACAGAGCGGTCTGTCCCCTTTTTCCACACAAGAGTGGTTTGGGTCGGTTATAGAAAAAACGACGACACTTTCATGATATGGTCGATAAATCAGGGAAAAGTGCGCCCATTTAAGAATTGCGTTCTTCCTCTACACCTTTCCCTGGGTACACTAGAGCGTGCAACATAGACCCCCCCCCCCCTCGCACTCGTCATTACCTCTGTTCTATTCTTTGCCGTTTGCTTCATAAATTACCGGCCATGGAGAGGTTACAAGCTCGACAACCAGGTTGAATTCGGCGCAGAACCGATCCGCATTGCACGCAGTCTGCTTCACGAAGACACTTTCGCAAATCCTTTCGGCGCTTTGCGGACCGGCCGCACGGCGCACATCGCGCCTGGATTTCCATTCGTTCAGTTTCTACTGCTCAAAACCTTCGGAGAACACGCGGCCGGATGGTTGGCGATACAGATCTTGCCGGTTCTTGCTCTCAGTCTCGAGCTGGCATTGCTTCCCTGGGTAGCCCGCTGGATGGGACTCTCTGCCTGGGGTGGTGTGCTGGCGGCCATCTTCGGACTCCTCACGAAACCGGGCAGCGAACCGCAATGGGAAGCCAACATCGCGGGTCTTCTGAGTCTTCTCCTCATGGCCGGCGCGTGCCGCTTCGAGATGAGTGGACCAAGCCTGCCGTTGGCGCTTGCAACGGGAGTCTTGGCGGGCATCACATTTCACTTCCAGCCGGTCTTTGTACTGCCGTACCTCGGCTGGATAGTGCTACTGACAAGACGACAACACATGAATAAATTCATCCTGCTAGTAAGCGTCGTCCCACTTGCCCTATGCATTCCCTGGAGCGTCCGGAATTATTTGGAACTCGGCACGCCCGAGATGCGGGATAATCTTGGCCTTGAACTCTACGTTTCGTTCAATGATTGTGCTCCCTATGGTTTCGAAGAAAATCTGAAACATTTCTGTCACGGGTCATTTCATCCTAATTCGAGTATTCAAGAGGCCGAGGAGGTTCTCAGGCTCGGTGAACATCGATACAATCGCAAACGCCTCCACACTGTGCTCGTTTGGATCTCCGCTCATCCCCACGCCGCGGGGACGCTAATTGCGCAGCGATTTTGGTTCTTCTGGTTTCCTTCGACCGAGGGACTGATCGGCTATCGGCAACAGCGCGCACGGTGGCTGTTCCTGCACGCCTTCACACTAGCATCGCTCTGGGGACTCTATCAAAGTTGGAAGCAACGGCTTCGGTGTCTACAACTACTGGGCATATATCTAATACTGTTCCCGTTGGTCTATTACGTCGTGGAATTTGACGCGAGGTACCGCTATCCCGTCCTTTGGATGACTTGGCTGCTCGCAGCACACGCCATAGTGACATCTCTCTCGCGGGCGACCCTGCCCGCCCGTTTCTTCGATCGTGAACCTTCAACATCCACCGCTCCCTCCTATCAGCCCTAGCACCGCCCGAGCCGCGACCAAAGGGAGCGGTCAGTATCCACGCGAGCACCCCCCCTACAACTGCTCCCGCGCCGCCCGAGTAGCCATCTCATCGCACCGGTTATTATCCCCATGATCCGCGTGACCCTTCGTCCACGTCCACCGGATCTTATGCCGCGACACCAGTTCGTCCAGCGTCTCCCATAAATCCTGATTTACCACCGGCTTCTTCGCCGCCGTCTTCCACCCGTTGCGCTTCCACCCGAGGATCCACTTCGTGATCCCGTCCTTCACATACACCGAATCCGTCACCACCTCGACGTCGCAAGGCTCCTTCAACGCGCGCAGCCCCTCGATCGCCGCCGTCAGCTCCATCCGGTTATTCGTCGTCTGCCGCGACGATCCGAACAGCTCCTTCGTCTGCCCCTCGAACCGCAGCATGCACGCCCAGCCCCCCGGCCCCGGATTGCCCAGACACGCCCCGTCCGTAATCAATTGCACCTGTTTCATCTCATCTATCATAAAGACAAATGCCCGAGTCCCCTCGCGACGCCGAGCGCCGCCAAATGCTCGCGCAAAGCACCTCGCCCCAGATCCGCATCCCCGTCCAGGCCGCCGACGTGACCCGCCGCAAGCGCCGCATCGTAACGTACTGCATCGCGGCCTTCCTCGCGATCGCCGCCATCTCCGCCTGGATTTATAAACGCAGCGTCGACCCCATCCATGCGATGGAGTCTTACGACAGCGCCGTCCTCCTCTTCAAAGCCGCCCGCTACAGCCAGGTGATCATCGCCCTCGACCGCACCATCGCCTTGAAACCCAACTTCGCCGACGCCTACCTGCTGCGCGGCCGAGCCCATGCCGGCCAAGGCGACGCCGAGCCCGCGGTTCGCGATTTCACTTCCGTGCTTCGCCTCCGCCCCAACGACGTCCAGGCCCTGCTGCTTCGCGCCGCCGCCTCCATGGATCAGAAGGATTACCGCAGCGCCATCGCCGATGCCACCGCCGTCATGCAAATCGCCCCCCAGAATCGTAAAGAGACCAGCCAGGCCTACAACCTTCGCGGCAGCGCCATTCGTGGTCTAGGAAATCCCCAGAAAGCTCTGGAGGATTTCGACCGCGCCGTCGACCTCGATCCTTCCGTCGACAATTTCTATCAGCGCGCCGCCACCTACCAGCAGCTAGGCGAGCATCGCCTCGCCATCGCCGATCTTACCCAGGTGCTGAAGCTGAATCCGGATGAGGCTCCCGCCTATTACGCCCGCTCCTCGTCTCGCGCAGCCATTGGCGATCTCAAAGGCGCCAAAGCCGACCGCAAAGAAGGCTTGCGTCTCAACTCGCGCTAAGCCGCGCTGAGCTCGCGCTCGAAAAACGCGTCGACCATTCCCAGGATCTGCGCCGCATCCATGGCGTGATAAATATCCACCCGCAGCTTAGATCCGTTCCGAACCCCGTGTGTGAAATAGGTGGCGAACTGCTTCATCTTCCCCACCACGTCGGTCGACCCATGCGTCGTCAGCATCAGGTAGTAGCGCCGCATCAGCTCATACCGGGCGTCTTCAGTCGGAATCTCGTACTTACCGGTAGCCAGATAATCGCGAATCTGCCGGAAAATCCAAGGATTCGACGACGCCGCACGCCCCACCATCACCGCGTCGCACTTGGTCTCCTGAACCATCCGCAGAGCGTCTTCAGGCGTCAGGATATCCCCGTTCCCGATCACCGGAATCTTCACCGCGTCCTTCACTTCGGCGATCCGGGTCCAATCCGCGTGCCCGCTATATCCCTGCTCGCGAGTCCGCGGATGGAGAGCAATCGCCTTCAGCCCGCAATCCTCCGCCAGCTTCGCCATCTTCACCGCGACCAGTTCCTTATCGTTCCACCCCGCGCGAAACTTCATCGTCAGCGGAATCGAGATCGCCGACCCCACCGACTTCAGAATCGTTTCCACCAGCGGCAAATCGCGCAACAACCCCGACCCTCCATTGCACGTCACCACTTTCTTCACCGGGCATCCGAAGTTGATGTCGACAATGTCGAACCCGCGATCCTCGCAAAACCGCGCCGCCTCCGCCATCACATACGGATCCGATCCAAACAACTGCGCCGCAATCGGATGCTCATCCGGCTCGAAATACAAATACCGGAACGTCCGCGTAGGCTTGGTAGCCTTGGCCGATGCCACCACCCCGTGCGACGACGTAAATTCCGTCATGATCAATCCACACCCGCCCTGCGCGCGAATCAACCGCCGGAATACCGTATCCGTAACCCCCGCCATCGGAGCCAGCACCGTAGCCGGAGCAATCCGGATCGGCCCGACAAAATATTCCTGTGGAAACATTTCTTCCTTCATTGTAACCGGCCAAAGTCCCCCGCCTCGCCGTACTTCTCCGTCACCGCCGAAGGCTCGATATTCCGTACCAGTCCGCTCAACACCCCGCCTGCCCCCCTTCAATAAACCGAGTCACGCCCATCGACGACAGCAGCCGGATCGTCTCCACCCATCGAACCGGATTCGGGATCTGCTGATACAGCCCCTCCCGAGCCTCCCCACCCGTCCGAATCTCAGCCGCCGCAAAATTATTCACCAGCGGCACCTCCAAATTCCTAAACGTAGTGGAATCGAGCAGAGCCTTCATCCTCTCTTGCGCCGCCTTCATCAACGCGCAGTGGAACGGAGCGCTAACCTGCAACAGAATCGCCCGCTTAGCCCCCGCCGCCTTCGCCAGCTCCATCGCGCGCGAAACCGCCCCCGCATGTCCCGCGATCACGACCTGCTCCGGAGTATTGAAGTTCGCCGCGGACACTACCTCGCCCGCCGCCGCCTCTTCCAAAACCGCATCCAGCTTATCCGCGGGCATTTTCAGCAGAGCCGCCATCGCCCCCACTCCCTCCGGAACCGCCTCCTGCATGAACCGCCCACGTTCCCGGACCAGCCGCACCGCATCACGAAAATCCAGCGACCCCGCCGCCACCAGCGCCGAATACTCCCCCAAGCTATGCCCAGCCACGTAATCCGCAGCGACCCCTTTGCTCTTCAACACCGCATGCGCCGCCATCGACACGGTTAGCAGCGCCGGCTGAGTATTCTCCGTCAGCCTAAGCTGCTCCTCCGGCCCCTCAAAACACAACCTGGAAATCGGAAACCCCAGCGCAACGTCAGCCTCCTCAAACACGCTGCAGCCTCGGGAAACCCTTCCGCCAGAGACTTCCCCATCCCCGCAAACTGCGCACCCTGCCCCGGAAAAAGAAATGCAATCTTAGCCATGAAACTTGCAGAATACCATCCGCCCCCTCCCCGTTACCAACAACCACCGCCGCAAGAACTACGTTCCGCAATCTCCACCCTTACCAACAACACCCCGACGAAAAAGGGGACTGACCACTCTGTCCCAAGTCCCACATCACTTCCACTCCGACGAACCCACCCCAGCGGACAGAGCGGTCTGTCCCCTTTTTAAACAACCCCCACTACTCCGTGCAGTCCCCTTACCGACAACACCCCCGCAAAAAGGGGACTGACCACTCTGTCCCAAGTCCCCACGTCGTCTCCACTTCGACGACCCCACCCCCAGCGGACAGAGCGGTCTGTCCCCTTTTTAAACAACCCCACACATTTCCTCCTCCTCCACGACCACTTCGACGAACCCACCCCAGTCGACCAAGCGTCTTACAAAACCCCTCCAAACCCCACCGCACCCCCCAAAAGTTTCCCCAAAAGCTGCCGATAGATTATTCAGATCGCTTTTGACCCCTCATGCGTCAAATCCGGTGAAGGAGGAACCTCGAGTGACCCCAGCCCGCCCCGCAGAAACCGCCAAAGTCTACTGCCCCATGTGCACCCACACCGTGGACGCCGATATTCAACATCCCGTCAAGACCGCCGGTCGCTTCAGCACCACAGGCGGCCGCGACAAGGTCCGCGCGGGACAGAAGTGTCCCAATTGTTCCGCCTCGCTCGACGCCGGTGACATTCTTCCAAAGGTACGCGCGGCTTGACCGTGCTGATATAGTGAAGTAGTGAAACGCAAGCGCACGCCCGCAGCCGAGCCCGTGGTCCCTCAGACCGTTGTCCCGGCAGCCATCATTGAGCAGGCGCGCCGCGCAATCGAAGCCGACCGCATCAAGAAACCCGAACAGTGCAGCGTCTGCGGCGCCGAATCCGCCCCTACTTCCACCGAAGGCCTCTGCTGGGTCTGCCGCCGCCTGAAACTAAGCGCCTGGCGCGACTCCGACTCTCAACTCTCCGCGCAAGAGTAATCAGGCTAGCTTCTCATAGACATAAGCAGCCGCCGCGACATCTTCCACACCCAGCCCATTCGACTTGAAAATCGTAATCGGATCCCCAGCCGGACGTCCTTCCACCTGAGCCAGCTCGACGATCCTCGGATCAGACCAATCCACTCCCGCCAATATCAAATCGCCCGACTCGATCTTCGCGACATCCAGAGCGTCCACCGCGATCAGATCCGCCCGCTCGATCAACTCCCCAGGTAATTCCCGCCGACCAGCCTGATTCGATCCCATCGCATTCACATGCGTCCCCGCCCCGATCCACTCCGCCTCCAGTACCGGATCTTTAGCCCACGTGGCCGTGACCACGATATTCGCGCCGCGCATGGCTTCTTCCGCCGATCCAGCCTCGCGCACTCCATGCTCCGCCGCGAAGCGAGCCCGATTCTTCGCATTCCGGCTCCACACCCGAACCTCGCGCAATTCCCTCACCTCGCGAATCGCCTCCAGCTGCGTCTTCGCCTGAAACCCCGAGCCTGATGATCCCCACCGTCGCCTTCCCCGGCGCAGCCAGAACGTCGGTCGCGTATCCGCTTGCCGCCCCCGTCCGCGATCTGCCCCAGATGATTCGCCTCAAACGTAGCCAGCGGCTTCGCAGTCTCCGCATCGAACAGCAGGAAGAAAAATACGCCCCGTGCTTCGGATTCGAGGCGTATATTTTGGTCCCCAAATATTTCCCCCAAGCCCCCGCCAAGCTATGCAGCACCGTCCCCGTAGGCAGGAACATCCGCCGCCGAGGCTGATTCTGCGCCGACCCGGCCCGCAGCTCCAGAAACGTCTCGCGCATCAGCCGCACCGCCTCGCGCATCGTCAAATGTTCGCGTACCTGAGCCTCAGTGATATACAGCATTCCCTAAAGCTTATCGCAGGAAATTTCCAGCCGCGTCAGCAACTTGAAGGTTCACCCGACGCGCGGCTCTACACCCCTCGCGTATCTTCTAAGCAAGGAGTTCACGCGCTCTTCCATCGGAGGGCGGGACCGGTCAGGAGCGGCATTTCTAGATAACGCCGTGAGGGCCTTCGTGCGATGGATGTCCGCCGTTACATTAGACGGTGCTGAGCTATGCAGGATAAAAATAGACCCACGCCGTTGCGGGCAAACAAACGGATCGAGGCGCCTTTAAATTTGAAAGAAGCGGTGAGTCAAATCTTTACATCGATGTCGAAACCCGAATCGCGCAAAACGACGGCGCGAACCTGCCCGAAAACCAGCATCTCGCCCGCGCGAACGTGTACCGTCGCCCCCACCCGTATGCTTCGTGGCACTCGCAGTTGAATCTCGTGATCGGAAATCGAAAGCACTGACGCGGGACTGGAGGGTCCCAGAGTCCCCAGTTCATCGATAACCTTCACCCGCCCGTGAATCGGAGAGGAGACGGCGAAAATCGTGGCCTGATGATCTGTCATGGTGGCAACCTACCACCATCACCTGCGCGAGGCAAGACAACTGAAGTACTAGGGTGCTCTAATTCCCTTCGGGCGGGATCAAATACCGGCGAGGATTCATAATATCGGCATGCAGATCGTGCATGGTGCAGTGCCAATCGCCGAAAGTGTTCTTGAAGCATAATCCCTGGGCCGCCGGTTCGTCGAAAGCGCTACAGTTGTGCGTCCTCGCAAAAGCATTCTGTTCCATCCCGGATTGGCGGCAATCGTAATGCGTGTAACTGCCGCGAATATCGAATACCGTTTCCTTCGGATCGATGCCCTGGTGTCCCGAATCCGTGTTGTAGTTGAATTTTCTCCCTGGCGCGACCTCGATTTTCACGTTCGTCACCAGCACGACTCCGGTGACCCCTTCCACCTCAGCCTCACAGATAAAATATTGCCTGGCCTGCGCCGCCGATGGCGGAGCCGACCCTTTTCGGGAAGCGCACGTCACAGGTTTGCGGGTGCCGTAATGCGACCCGCCCCCTTGCCGGATCACCACCGCCGCCTCCATGCGAATTTCAGCCGCAGTGGGTTTCCTGGACAGGATATGCCCGGCGTCCGATGGAGCGAACAGGTCCGTGCTTCCACAGTTGACCGGATAATCCCGCGATGCGGACCGGTATAACCCCGACACCATGCAGGACCGCCAGGTATCGCCAATCATCACCTTGACGTAATCGCCCGGATTGAAAAACGCGGCCGCGCCGGAGCACGATACCAGCGCGGCCATCCACAATGTGCGTTTCACGTCGATCACCCAGTCGCTATTCGTTCAGGTTCAGACTCGTGCGAATCGCCTCGATCAAAGCGCGCGCTTGTTCCCGATCCTGCGATTCGGGAGCCAGGCTCAGATACAGGCCCTGCCGCGTGGCGATATGGAATACGCCGGCATCTTTTCCAATCACGCTGTTCAGCCGGATTTCGAGAATATCGGCCGCCGGAATCACGCGCGGCTCCTCGCCTCCACTGCCGGTGAAAGTCAGATTGGTTCCGCTAGCCGCCAGCAGCCCGCCGCAGGACTGTTCGAAATAGGCCTTGTTCCCAATATTCGAATGGTCGTGGATCACTCTGTACACGACCGGCTCATCCCCGCCGCGCGTGCGAGTGCTACGCGGCGCGTATCGAGTATTCGCGTACGGCCCGCCCGGCGCGGCCGGTGGCGCGAAAGAATATCCTCCGCGACTGCTAGTCTGAGCCCGACCGCCTTGAGGATACTGCGGCGGGACCGGAGCTTGTGGCGGACTCGCCGGCTGAGGCGGCATCCCCGGAGCCGGACCAGCTTGCGTCATCGGCGGCAACGGCGCCGTCTGCGCCGGCGGTGGCATCGGCGGCGGAACTTGCATTGCCTGCGTCAGTGACGGATCGCCCGGAACCGGCCATCCCGGCATCGGCGCTGGAGGCGCCAGCGGCGCTTGATAAACCGGCGACCCGACCGGCGCCGGAGGATACACCACATTGGCTCCGGACTGCATAGGCATCGGAGGAGGCATCGGAGGAGGCATGGCCGGGCATCCCTGGCTGTGTGGGCATCGGCATCGGAGGAGGCATGGCCGGCATCCCTGGCTGAGTGGGCATCGGCGGAGGCATCCCCGCGACCGGCGCCTGACCCGCGCCCTGCCCGCCGCATTGCGGCGGAGGCGTCATGCCATGCTTCACCATGTCGAGACACAGCTTCATCATTTTGATTTGCTCGTAGCTGTTGAACGCCGCTCCGAAAATATTCGCTGCGTTCTGAATCGTCCCCGCCGTATCGCCCCGCGTTGCCGGCCCCGAATTCCTCATCCGCGATTCGATGGACGGATCCAGAGTATGGGCGATCGCCGCATACTCCTCCGCCAAAGTAGCCTCGCCCGAATTCCTGGCCGCGAAAGACATCAGCAGATAAATCGGCGCTTGCAACTCGGGATCATTCGGCGCGAGCTCCAATGCGTGACGCCCGCCCACCAGGACCGCCGCGTCATCGCCATCCCGCGCTGCCTGGAGCACGCTTTCCGAGAGTTGTTTGTACTGCTGCGGATCCATCGGAATCAGCAGCTTGTCCGCCGCCGAAAGGGCTCCGATCATCGACAAAACCAAAATGATTCTAGACATATTTTCCTTTCGATGCCTCAATTCGCGCCCGTCACCACAAACGGCGCCCAATAGAACGGATCGGGATACTGCTTTCGCACGTCGAGCGCCGATTCCCGCAGCGCGCGCGCCGGTGAAACTCCCGCCAGCAGACGCCGGTGGAAGCCTTGCATCAACAGCACCGTCGACGCGTCGCTGACCTGCCACAGACTCGAAACCACCGTGTCGGCGCCCGCCAGCAGGATCGACTGTGTCAGCCCCAGAATTTCATCACCACCCGTTATCTTTCCCTTGCCGGTTTCGCACGCGCTGAGGATTACCGTGTGCGCCCGGATATTCATATCGGGAAATTCATACACCGCCAGCCGAGTCGGTTCGCCCTTGGGTCCGGCCGTCAGCAGCGCGCTGAACATGGGAGCCCGGTCATCGTAGACGCCGTGCGTCGCCAGATGGACCACTTCATGCGTCAACAGCGCGGTTCGCACCTGATCATGCGTGAAGCGCCCTTCCACCACGCGGACGGGACTCGGATACAGCGCGGCGATCGCATCCGCTTCCTGAAGCGTGCCCGGCAGCGGTTCCTTGCCTTCCACCGAAACATTCCCGATCGCGCCTAGAAATAAATCCCTCGAAACCTTGGTCTGAGCCGGTAGAAATTCCAGCACCGAACCGCTGGGCAAATATGAAGTAGTGAAGCGGTCGATGACGCCACGCCCATCCCGCATCTGTAGCGACTGAAACGGCAGATAGTGCAGAAATCCCGCCGGTATCAGGATCAGCCTGTCGATATCCGGCGGCAACGCATCCAATACCGGGACCATAACCCGTTCCGAGATGGATCGCAAAATGGGCGGGAACTCGTCGCCGGTACTGACATGGCCGATCAGCCGGGAGAACGTCCGGACATCCCGGTCGAGTTTCTTCACATCCGTATCCACGCGAATCGCCCGGCTGCCTTGCCGTGTGGCGATCAGCGCGATCACTCCCTTGTCGATCAAGCCAAACTCGATCAGCGCAGTCCCTGCCGGAAGCAGTTCCCGAATACGCGCCAGGGTCACGGGCTTGGCGGCCACTGCGCTTCCGGCTCGCGATTTTGAAAGCGAGGCTTGGTCTCGCGCCAGTTGGAGCTTGGCTTCCAGCTCCTCTAAATCGCCCGGCCGTCCTTCCAATCCACGAACGGACTTGCGAATCGCCTCGGCGTTTTCCGGCAAGCTTCCAATGCGCAAACTGGCGATTCGATTTTCCAGATCGTCGACGTCCGCCCGCGCAGGTTCCGCCAGGTCCGTTAACCTGAATCGCCGGCCCGCCAGCGCATCCACGAAGGACCGGGCTTTCACGCGCTCCAGCATGTCCCACAGCGCCGCATCGCGATGCCCATCCGCGGTCAGGCTTAGGGCTCGCAGGTACAAATCCTGGATCAGATCCTTATCCACCAGGGACTGCCGCTGCTCCTGTTGCAGCCGGTCGCGAACCGCTTCCAGTTTGGCGATCGCGCCGCGATAGATCTCGAGCGCGCCCGGCGGATCGCCGTTAGCCTCGGCAAGCAGGCCGCGTTGATATGAAATGCGCCACTGGATTTCTGAAAAGCTCAGCCCGGCCACCAGAACTTGCGCGGCATCCAATTGCGTTCCGGCTAAAACCAGCGAATCGCTCGAGCCCTTTTCCTGAGTGATCAGGAAATGCGCGTATTCGACGCGGCAAAAAGCTTCATCCGCGGGCGCGGAAAAATTACCGCTGCCGTGAATCCAACTGATGGCTTGTTCATAGTAACCCGCGGCCTTCGGATTCCGATGCTCGTCCCGCTCCAGCCGCGCCAACTGCCAGAGGACATCTTTACGATTGAATCTCGCTGCGCGCGGCACCCCACGCAAAGCATTTTCGAGGATCTCCCTCGCGCCCTCGGAATCGTCATCGCGCGCATCCGTCTTGGCTTTTCCGACCAGAGCATCGCCATACGCGTCCCCCGGCTGCGCCAGCAATTTCGATGCCGCGATCACTTCGCCGAACGCCCGCCGCGCCTGATCCACCTGATTCAGCTTCAGGTGAGCCTCGCCCAGCATGTTCAAGGCCTGAAGATAAACGACTCCGTTCCCCGTGACCCCGGACTTCTCCAGTTCAATCATTTCCTCCAGCGCCGCGATCTGGTTGCCGATACTATTCGCGGCGCCGTAACTGGCGGCCATCCTTCCGAGTGCATCGATCTGCGAGCCGATATTTTTCGACGTTCGAGCCGTTGCCAGTTCCGCCGCTTCGTCGTGCAGCAATCCGTCGATGTCGCCCGACATCCTGCGCCGGTACTCGATCGTGCGGCGCGCCAACGCGGACCCGCCGGGAGAAATTCCGCGGAACTCCGTGTCGATGCGTTTTGAAACCGCCATCGCCTGGTCATACCCGAGCGAACGCATGGCCAGCAGGTTGCAATCGAACAACTGGCTTGTCGCCTCCCACCCGCCAAGGCCGTCCCGCCATACTTCTTTCAGCGTGTCGAGAACCGCGTCGAATTTCTTTTCCTGCATCAAAACATCGGTCGAAGCCAACGACGCCGCCGTCCGGTAATCGCCAGCCGTGTTCATTGACGCATCCAGAAATCTCACCGATTCTTCGCGCGCCGACGCCGGATCGCCCAGCGCGATTTCGGCCTGCACCATATACCGCCGCGTCCACCCCGCACGCTTCACGGCTGGATCGTTCATCAATTGCCAGGCTTGCCGAAAGCAATCGAGCGCTTCGCCCGGCTGTCCCAGCTTCATCAGGTCGCGTCCCACCTGAACCCATGGAATGTCGAGTGTCTCCGTCATCCCCGATTTCTGCTGATACGCGAGCGCCATCCGGGAAGCGGCCAGCGCCAGTTGATAGTGGTCCTCAAAGTCGTAATTGGCAGCCTGAACGGTCGCATACAGCGCGGCGAGAAAGTAGTTGTTGCGTTCGAGCGACAATTCGATCATTCCCGTGGTCGCGCGGTGCATTTCCGCTCGCTCGGCCGGTGTGGCTGCGAGCGGCATGCCTCGCGACTGCACCGCCGTCATCAACTTTCCCGCGGCATCCAGACCGATCGCGCGGAACATGGGAGCGTCAGTGGATTGCTCCAGCGTGAGCCCGGCCACCAACTGGCGGCCCGCCGCAAGTTTCGCCGCCTCATCGTTCGCAGGCGGCGGACTTTGCGCCAGACAGAGTCCCGCCCACAGCGGGATTAAAAGGATGCGGTGCAGCATCCGGTCAGCGAACCTGAATAGTTGCGCCGGTGATCTGGAGGCCCGTCGATTCGTCCCGGATAAATAATGACCCGGTCACGTTCTTCAGCGACACCGTGTTCACCGAATAATCGTAGTAGCCCTGGGTGGCGTAGGACGTCGCCAAGTGAACGGTGCCCGTCGGGAATACCGTGGACTTCGGAACCTGGAGCCACAGGCTGACCTGCTGGTTCTGTGTCCCTGTGCCGGTCGATTGCCAGGTGATCCGGTACGGCGTCGAGCAGCACACCCAGGCATTCGAGTTCGCTGTAACTCCCGTAAGTTTGAAGACCTGCGCTCCGGCGATCTGAAGCGTCAGCGCGGCCGGCCAATGCGAACCGGTCGAGCCGTTATAAATCTGCACAACGCCGGTCGATCCCGCCGGAATATTCGTCACCGTAGCCGTGCAGTAGCCTTGGCTCACAGGAGCCGTACACCATGGATACGCAGTGCTCGCGGTCTGGAAATAGACGTTCGCTACTTGGCCCGCGGCCGGCGTGCCGGTAGCCCCCCAACTGATTCGATGTTGACTGCTTGGAGCCCACGGGCTCGGATCGCTGCTGATATTCGTAACCTGATAAGTAGCTACCGTGGGAGCCGGTCCTGAAACCTGAATCGACGGTCCGCGCACCATGATGGTGGGAGTCTTCTCGTCTCTCGCGACCAAAACGCCCGTCGTATTCGCCGGCAAGCTCACGTTCAAGGTGATATATCCGCTATCGGAAGGCGCCACCGAAATGGCCTGGGTCGACAACGGAACATATTGGCTGGCGGTTTGAAGATAGAGACTGATGGTGTGCGGAGCAATCCCAGTCCCGCTGTGGGTCCAGGTGATCATTTGCTGCCCCACGGTCGGCCACGCATGCGATCCCGTGTTCACGCCGGTCAGGACGTACGTGTCGGTCGGAGCGCCGCTATATAGGTTGCTCGAAGGAACGAATCCAGGCGGCGGCGTGCTGGCCGTCAGCTTCTGTATCGCGGCGGCAGTGCTGTTCACGATCGAACTATCTCCGCGCGAGCCGACGAGTCCGCTCGAGAGCGCATCCAGCGTAAAGGTGCCGGTACTGGGTCCCACCAGATTGCTGCCGTTGGTGCTGCAAATGTTCCCCGCGCCCGACGCGACAATATTCCCCGCACCCGATGCGACAATGTTGCCCGCGCCCGACGCGACGATCCCGTTCGTCGGACCAATCGGCAGATCGGGTACCGGAGTTCCATCCTTTTTCACCAGCTGAAGATTGCCCGCGCCGGATGCGACGATGTTGCCTGCGCCGGAGGCGACAATGTTCCCCGCCCCCGAAGCGACAATCGCCCTGCCCCCGGTATCCGTGGAAGTTTTCCCGATGGTGACCACTTTCCCGCCCAACGTCAGAGAGCTGCCCGGTACGCCGTAAGCCTCGGGACCCGAAGCTCCCGTCCTCAAAGCGAATAGCTGGCACCCGAGACCGGTCATAGGCCTGCCTTGTAAATCGAGCAGGCATCCGTTCGCGTCGAGCATCACCTTAGGATTGATGTTGCGGCTAGGCAGCCGTGCCGTGATGGTATTCGTCCACGCAAAGGTGGGCGAGTTGATACTGCAAAGGTACATGACGACGCGCGAGCCTGGAGCATTGTTGCCGAATCCCGCGCAAAGGGCTTCGCCAGTCGGACCAGTGAACGCCATGGGATTGGGGTATGGCGCGGGAGCGCTGGCGCACGGCCACAGTTGTAGTGGAGCTTGCAACGCGATCGACGACGGGCCGACACAATAGGATCCGGTGGCAGCGCCGAAATGCATGCGACGATCGGCGCCCACTGCGAATCCTTGACTTGGATGTCCGGTGACGCAGTCATTGACGACTATCGGAGTCCCGTTACCGGCGCTGCCGCTTGCGGCCAGGCACAGACTGCTGCCATCGGTACTCATAATCGTAGGGCTCACATAGTTTTGCTGGCCGAATGCCGCGGCCGCAAACACAATTGCGAGCGCGAAGCCGCGTAAGAAGAAGGTCATTTTTGTGGTCTCCATTTTCAATCGCTATTTCACGGGAGGCATGTTGGTTTCGACGCCAACCAAGCCGTCGCTGGTGCCCTGGACCGGACACTTCCAGTCGTTAAAGGTGGTCTTGAAACACGTACCGGCGAACGTCGAGGCTTTCCTTACATTGCAATTCTTTCCGGCCGGAAAACCCATCGATCCGGGCGGGCGGCAGGAATAGAAGTCATAGCTGCCTCGAATCGGGTACACCGGCTGGGAGTTGTCGATGTCGGTGTTCCCGGAATCCGACCAGCTCGAATAGGGCCGCGACTTGCCGATCTCGACTTGCAGGTTCTCGAACAGCCCGATGTAGCCGCCCGCGACTCTCTCATTCGTGCATTGCACGTAGGCTTTCAGTTGGCTGGCCGACGGCGCACCCTTGGCAGGTTCTTTCTGCGACTTGCACACCAACGGATCGCGCGAGTCATAGGGCTTCCCCGCCCCAGGCTGGTTCTGCGCCGAGACAGCCGCAGCGCTCGCGACCGCCAAACATGCCAGCATGATTTTTGCTTTCATCATGCGGTCTATCTTGCTTGAGGAAGCCGCGCCGATGGAAGGGAATTGGTGGGAGTTTACCGTGAACCGGCCCGGTTAACGTTGGGCCAGGCGATTGAAACAGAGGAACTTACATGGGTTGCAGATTGACGTGGCGCAACAGGTCCGCCCAGCGTGGATTCTGCCGCAAGGGTGCGTAAACCGGGTCGATCCGAAGCCACGGCACGCGTAGGGATCGGGTATCCGAGGCCTTCCACAGCTCATCAATGGCCTGCTCTGTGTTCCCCAATCCCAGGTACACGAAAGCCAGAGCCTGCGCCGGCATCGCCGGGTACTCATGCTGCTCCTGAAGCTGTTTTAGAATCTCGCCGGCCTCGCGAGCCCTGCCGGTTTTGGCGAGCGTGTAGCCCAACTCGCCGAGCGGAATCGGGTCCGATGGGCGTTTGGCAAGATGGGCGCTAAGAACTGCTTCGGCCTCGGCATATTTTCCGAGAGTCCAGTCAATTTCGGCCAAGAGCTGCGCCGTCAATCCAAACTCCGGATCTTGCTTCATCACTTGGTTCAGGACGGCTTCGGCTTCGCGATTCTGACCGCGCCAGTACATCAACTGGGCTTCTCCCCATTGAAGGAGGCTGTCGAGCGGGTCCAGCCGCATGGCTTCCCGCATCTGCGCTTCGGCTTCGGCAGGCCTTCCGAGCGCGCCCAGAAACGACGCGAAATATTGATGCGCGATCACGCTCTGGGGCGCAAGCTGCAGGGCTCCTCGATACTCGATTTCCGCGCGGTTCCAGTTCCAATCGCTCCAGGCGTAGGTGCCGCCGAGAAGGGTGTGCGCCTCGGCGAGAGTATCGTCCAGGTGCAGCCCTCTTAGCGTCATCTCCCGCATTCTGGCGTAGCCCTCGACGGGCGCGACCCGATAGTAAATAATCTGTGTCCCGTAGCATCCCGCGAGCGCGACATAGGCCAGGCGCGAAAGAAGGGTCGAGAGAAAGCGAACGTTCCAGGTAGGTAATGCCTTTGGCCGCGCTCGCCGCATCGTATTGATGCCAGGAATAGCGGCCCTTCAAATACAGCTCATAGGCTTCCGGATTGGGAGGCTTGATCGCGAACGCGGGCGCCTCGGGGGTGAACCTCAGCTTCAGCGCCGCCGCTACTGCTTTTGCGATCTCCTGTTCCGTGAGCATCGAATCCTGAATCTGACGGTCATACTCGTGGGACCAGAGATTGCTGCCGTTCGAGGCCGAAATCAGGCGCACGGCAATGCGGACACGGTTGCCTTCCTTACGAACGCTCCCTTCGACGACGCTGTCGACTCCCAGTTGCCGCAGATTGCCCAGATCCGGCTGCTTATCCTTCCAGCGAACAAACGATGTGCGAGCCACCACCCGCAAACCCGGAAGATTCGCCAGCGCGTCAATCAATTCCTCAGTCAATCCACCGGCGAAGTATTCGGTGTCTTTATCGGTGCTCAGATTGGTGAAGGGAGCGACCAACAGCGTCGTGTCCCCGGTCGGCACCGCTTCGGGCGAACGCCGTGTCGTGAAAAACCAAACCGTCAGCGCCGAGATCGCGATTAGCCCAGCCGCCGCAATCGCCATAGTCCGCCGCGGCGCTTTAACCCGGGCCGGTGCGACCGGGTCGGGTTCCAGAAACACGGGGGCCGAAATTTCGATGGCTTGAAAGAGGAGCACATAAGCTCCTTTAGGAAGGGAAAACCGGATGGTATCGAGCGCCGTTGGATTCTCGTAATATTCATCCAGCCGAGCCCTCAGATTGCGCGCCTGCACGCGCACAATCGTGTCATCGCGCGGGTCGAAATTCTCGCCGCGATTGAAAACCTCCAGGCCGAGGCGATATTCCTTGACGCTCTGGTTCTCGCCGGCCAGTGCCCGATCCACCAGGTAGGAAAGGAATCGTCCGAGGCTGGGAGAGCGGCGGAATCCGTCGGTCGCCAGAATGCGGGATAGCTGCGCGGAGATCTCTTCGGACGAACTCTCCTCCGGCCCCGCTGTCATCTTAAGAGTCTACCGTGTATTCGCGAGCCAAACGCCTGGATTGACATTAGTTTTTCTTCTTCTTGCCCATCAGCCCGTCGAGCAATCCACTGGCGGCCTTGCCCGCGTCGCTCCCGATGCTCTTCACTTCCTCCTTCGCAACCGCTGCGTAATCCGGCTTGAAGACCGGATTCGAGCTGGTTCCTTCCACGGTAAAAGGAATCGGTTTGTTGCCGACGATGCTCAACAATCCGGAGGCGTGGACGATTGCCGTCATTTTGAAGTTCAGATCATTGGCGGGACTCACCGTACCGCCGCCGCCCAGCTCGCCGATCGCGGGCACGACCAGCTTCATGTCCTGCGCACTGGTGCCCTCCGGCGCCGATCGCAGGTTGGCGCTCAATGTTTGAATCTCCGTATCCGGCCCCGCCTTGATTCCGGCCAGCTTTTCAATCGATTCCATTTTCTTCGGAAGATCGAAGCCCATTAGCCGAGTATTGTTGAGGGCCAAAGACCCCGTTGTGACCAGGCGGTCCGCGGGACCTTCCATCGAGAGATTCGCGCTGACGTTTCCGCCTTGCAGGGAAGTTCCCGCAGGAAGCACAATCGCGAGGGCCGGCAGCAGCCCTTCCAGCTCCTGTACCGGCATGTCCGGCGCGGCGAGCTTCAGGTTCAGGACCATCGATTCGCCCTGCTCGGCATACGCGCCGGTGACGTGCGCCACCGCTTTACCGATATGAATATCCCCCTGATTCACGACTCCCGAGTGTTTCCGCAAGTCGTGTTGAACGGCAAAATCCACCTCCACCGGACGATTCGCGGGAGTCCCGTTCTTGGCGAGCTTCAGCTTATCCACTTTCAGCTTCGCCTGGAGCTGCATGATCGTTCCGTCTGATTTCCCGGCTCCATCGATGGAAGCCAGGCCGGTCACCTCAGGCGCGATATCGTTCATCCCGGATGCCCCGAGATCGAGCTGCGCCACTTTAAGGCTCACGCTGACCGGCGTCATGGCCGAATCGTTTGGATTGATGGGTCCCGCCTTTCCATCGAGCGCGATCGTGCCGCCTCCACGCACCTGCGCGGATAACGAAAAAGGAAATGCGGAGGCAGCGGAAAAATCGCGCATTTCGACATTGACGTGCTGCAGCATGAGCGGCTTCCAATGGCCGACGGTCCTGCTCAGTTTGATCTGGCCGTCGCTGACCTTTAGAAGTTTCACGGAGAGATCCAGCGGCATACGCGCCGACGAGGACTGGGCCGCCGCGGCAGTAGACTTGCCGCCTAAGCTCGAGAAATTCCAGTTGCCGGAGGGCGCCTGCACCAGCGCGATTTCGGGCTGATCGATTTGCAGATCCGTGACGATCAGCTTGCGGGAAATCAGAAACGGCAGGATTTGTACGCCGACGTGCAAGGACTTGGCCTGGAGAAAAGCAGGCTTGCCGAAAGCCGGGTCCTCGGCGACAGAAAGATCGTCGGCGGTGACTTCTCCGCTCAGGATTCTAAGTTTCAGATTGCCGAGCTTCACATCGCGGCCGAGCGCGCTGCTCAAGTCCGCCTGAAGCGCAGGCCGGAACTGATCGACATTGATCAAGAACGGCAGGCAGACTACGATGAGGACCAAAACAGCGAAAACAATTCCCACCCATTTGGCAATACGCTTCACAGAGGACACCTCCCCAGACAGTTTCACCCGATCCTGTCTGGAGTATACAACCGCGCCGTAGCGGCTGAAAGGCGCGTTGAAAGAGAAAAATCCAAACGATTTGGCGCGGCACGCGTCACAAATCGAACAGGAGATAATGCACCCATGATCCGAACAGCTTGTTTTCTGCTTCTTGGAGCAACTTTGGCATTCGCTCAGGACCACCATGCCATCGTGAACGAGCACGGGGACCACGTGATGGGGTTCTCGCATGAGAAAACGACCCATCATTTCGAATTGAGTTACGACGGGGGCGCAATCGACGTTCGCGCAAACGACGTCAAGGACATCGAAAGCCGCGACGAGATTCGAAGCCACTTCCATCACATCGTGCAGATGTTTTCCGACGGAAACTTCAATGTGCCCATGCTGGTCCACGGCACGACCGTACCAGGCACGGCCACGATGACCAAACTGAAGGAGCAGCTACATTGGGCGCTGGTGGAAACGCCTCGTGGCGCTCGCATCAATATCACCGCCGACAACAGGCCTGCGCTTGATGCCCTTCACCAGTTCCTGCGATTTCAAATTGAAGATCATCAGACTGGCGATTGCCCGATGGTTCGATAGAGGCTGTGCGCCAAACCAGACAGTTTCACCCGATCCTGTCTGGAGTATACAACCGCGCGCAGCGGGACCTCGGCAAACCCGCCGCGCACAGAAGCGTATAAAATTGAACAGTGCCACGACAGCTAACACAAGCGTTCCTCGAACAACTGGAGCGCGAACACGGAGCAACCCTGGTTCATGTCTGCTGTAAGTGCGACGGCAATCCTGCCCTTGATTCCAACGCGTTGATACTCGTCAACGAGGAGTGCCCGACGCATGGCCGGTCCTGGCATCGGCTGATGATGAAACAGCCCGATGGGTCGCAGATACTGGCGATACCGATCGATAAGAACCGACAGGATTGAGCCGTGCGGGCCCGGTTTCCCGCGTGATAAGCTGAGCAGGCTAGAGAGTATCATGCGAGCCTTCGATCGATCACTTCGTAGCTGTAGCCTGCTCATCTTTCTCGCCGCTGGGTTCCTGCCGGCGTCCCCCTTCGACGACAACCCGACGCCTCCGCAAATGGCCTTTTTTCCGAGCATCGTGAAGGTCCAGGACAATTGGGTCTTCATCCACGTCCCCTGGGACGAATTGGATTTCCCGGCGATGAACGGAGAAGCCAAGCCGATGAAGCGCGGCGAATACTGGCGCATGTATGTGGACCTGGAGAAGCCTAACGACGACGGTCCCAATCGCTGGAATATTCTGAAGCCCGGCTTCCTGAAAAACGGCTGGACCGTGGTGAAGGATCCGCAGCCGGACGGCGACACGGGGGTTCTGCGGTACACGCAAAAGGGCATGGATTCCTGGTTGCGCGTCGACATCCAGGGTCCCCGGGTGGAGATGAAGATGATCAACGTGATCCCGCTTCCGGCCACGGTGACGCTGAAACCTCCGGCCGCGACACCGGAAACCATAGACCCGAGGACCGGAGATTTTCCGTATCTCACGCCGATTCCCGGCTCTACCGTGCTGGGCGGCGACGTGGATACTGATCCGTTCTGGATATCGCCTAAAGAAGGCCCCGCCGAAATCGTGGCGCCGGGGTCGATGAAGCGCGGCTATACATATAAGGATGGCCTCTCGAACGTGATGTTCCTGGGGGTGTACAAGCCCGCGCTTCTGAAGGCCGGCTGGGACATTATCAATGAGTCCAACGGCGCGGATGCGGTGTTACTGGCCCACTACACGAAAAATGGCCGCAATATCTGGGCTTATTTGCACAACGATATGACGTATGTATTTTTTATCGCCGATGTAGGAGCGGTGGACCTGAACGCGGGGCTGAAGAAATCCTGCCACGTGGCGCTGACCGGCGTGCTGTTCGATTTCAACAAGTCCACGCTGCAGCCGGCATCCGACCCGGTGCTGCAAAAAGTGGCCGATCTTCTTTCGAAAGACGCGGCCCTGAAGGTGGAAGTCCAGGGACATACGGATAACGTCGGGGGCGATGCCTACAACCAGCCCCTGTCGGAGGCGAGGGCTCGCGCGGTGATGGATTGGCTCGTCAAACACGGGACCGCGGCGGGACGGCTGACGTCGAAGGGCTACGGGAAGACCCAGCCGGTCGCCGACAACGGCAGCGATGAGGGCCGGGCAAAGAACCGGCGCGTCGAGATCGCGAATCCGGCTTGCACTTCGCAGGCGAAGTAAGGCTCGCGTTCATTCGGCTGTAATTTTAATGCGCTATGTTTTCGGTTCATGATTAGCGCACAAACTAAGCAGGGGAATCGCAAGATCTGGAGTCTGATTGCAGGCTGTATCGTATCGGTGGCCCCTGGGTGGGCGCAGACCGCGAGCCAGTCGACCACCACTCCGATCAAGCACGTGGTGGTGATCTTCGATGAGAATAATTCCTTCGATCATTATTTCGCCACCTATCCGAACGCGCGGAACCCGGTGGGCGAGCCGGTGTTCACGCCCGCCGCGGGTACTCCGAATGTCAACGGGCTGACCAGCGCGATGATGACCCGGAATCCTAACTCGGTGCAGCCCTACCGGCTGGATCGGAGCTTGGAAACGACGTGCGATAACGATAATCATTACGCGGATGAGCAGAAGGCGTACAACGCCGGCCTGCTGAATAAATTTCCCGAAAGCACCAGCGCCGTGGGCGCGGGCTGTCCCGCGGGGTTGAGCATGGGCTACTACGATGGGAACACCGTCACCGCGCTGTGGAATTACGCCCAGACATTCGAGCTCCATTCGACGGAATAATATCTGTCGAAACGACGCATTGGTTTGGGGCTCTCAATCCCACCCCGCACTTCGACCTGTACCCGGCGGGCAAACCAGAATCGAGCGACACGAAAATCACACAGACCGATTCAGCTGTGACTCTCAAGTCTGGCTCAATCTCTGCCACCGTCAAAACTTCCGACCATGACTTCGACGTTCGGTTCCACGCAACCGATGGCTCGAAAGAGCTCACCTCCCTCCTCAATAGAAGTGTTGGCTTCGCATACAGCCCGGCACCTAGCAACCCAATGCAGACGGGGGACATGTCAAAATTTCAACATTATGTCTTCACACAGACTACACTGTCAGTTGGAGAGTCAGTACACGGGTTGGGTGAGAGATTTGGTGCTTTCAATAAAGTTGTGTGGACGAACGCATTCCCAGCGTTGAAAAGTTTGGGGAAGATCTTCAAGTTGCCATTATTGCTGCTTGGCCAACACGACACGGAAATCGCTACAAGGAGGCTCACGTCCTCATATTGAGTTGGGGGATGACAACCTTGGGGTTGAACGGGAAATCAGACGCTTAAAACATGTGTTTTCAGTTCTCTATCGATTCGACGTCCAAGAGTTCAAGATACCATCAAAGACTCCAGGGAAGGCTACAACCTCTCGAATATCAGATTTTCTTGAGAATGATAGTCCCAGCAGTCTACTAATTGTGTACTACGCTGGTTCATGCTCGTTTAAGTAATCAGATTAATGAACCTCCAATCTGGGCGGCGTAAGTATAATTTCGTACTACGTTGACGTAGAATATCTGGGTGACGTTTGATATAGGACGGACAAAGCAGGATCACCGACATTACCATGTGGCGGAGTACAACAGCTCCTCGAAGAAGCAGCTTCTGATGTCCTGCTCCTCTACGACAGCTGCCATTCATCACATCCCGCAATCAACACTGGTGGCCAGGGCGTCACAGAAGTCATTGCAGCTTGTGGGTTCGAATCGCATGCTCCAGGCGTAGGACCCCACTCTTTCACAAATTCTCTAATCAGAGAATTGGAAGAAGCCTTTCTCGGCCCCGCTATCTCAGTAGCAGAGCTTCACGTCCGAATCATCGGCTCTCTGAAGAATTGGAAACCAGCGCTTTTGAGAGACAAGGATGGCAATCTTTGGACCGATGAGAACGGCAGGCCAAAGTTCGAAGAGTATAGGCGGAGGACGCCAGTCCATTGTTTCTTGACTAATGAAACTCCCCATAGGAGTATCATGCTGGCACCTCTTCCCTCTAGGTTGTCACGTGCAGCAGTTTCGAACATTGGCGGCTTATCCCCTCGAACAGCGGGAACGACAAACTCTCGCAGCGATTCCGAAGACGCGACTTCGACAGCACTAACTAGTATCTCGGAACCACGAGAACAAGACAAGTGCCTTCAAGTACTCCTAGCTGTTCGACTTGACGACAACTACTTCTTCGATGACAGCGGTGCCGACGAGGGAAAGAAACTTCGCACTTGGTGCGAATGGCTCAAAGGCCTTCCAAGTGGAGCGAAAGAAGTCAGTGTACAGGGAGTATACAAAAGCTTCTCAACTCTTGTCCTTTTGAATATGCCGCTGCTTCTTTGGAATCTTTTGCCCAGCAATAACGCCTATTCTTTCATCGGCTTTGTGCAATCCAAGAATTTAGCACATCACCTTTTGAAAGATGGGGCACAAGTGAAGGAGGACGTCAAAATTTCCGGCCAGCTAGGTGATCTTAGTAGGGGCAGCAAGCCTGTCGACGCTGGAGCTAAACATACGGCAGATGGCTTCAACACGAGCGAAGCCGAGATTGCCCTTGCTCGAAATGCTCTGGAGATGGTAAAGAATGCTCTTTCCCGGGCACCCATAAATGCTCAACAAAAACCCGATAAGGAGCTGCCAATAAAGTTCAAGGATGCCGTTGGTCGAAAGTTCTCATTCCCCTTCAGGCTCGCCAAAACCTGGCAGGTCAGTTCTTCAATTTCCGCTTTGATCTTCGGAACCTGTCAGACTGACTGATGTGTGCTGAACAGGGTATGGAAGAGCTAATCCAGCAAGCGTTCCTCCACGTTGCGGGTCTCGGCAACCACGTAGCGGAAGGCCACTACGACTTGCTTGGCCCCCATGGAGAGATAATCCTTCCTCTTGTCTGGGAAGATATGATACAACCTGGCTGGTCACTTACGATGCACATGTGGCCGATGCCCGAAGGTTTCTCTGAAGCCGGTGGCTCCTCCGCCTCCGGCTAGTTCCCGTCCGGACTTCGCACCCCCCAGCCTGTTCGCTTCTGCCGCATCAGACACGACAAAAATCGGATCAGAGTGGGTGCCCCCTCCTCGTGGAGTCCCACCACCCCCTCCACCAAATTGGCGTAGCCAATCTCCTCCCCCGAATTTGTTTGGCCGAGTTCCCGGGAGCATAGACCCTAGCAAGCCATCAGTCGAGAAGGACAAGCTATTATTTAAGACGTTTAAGCCGTCAGCCGCGAAGGAGAGGAAGAAAAGCCACGAGAAGAAGCAGGAACGTGATACCGATAATCCTGTTTCTGAAGTTGCCGATTATCTTTCTGGGCGTGCAGATCAAGAACCAGACAAGAAGGAAGAAAGGAAAATTTTAGTCAATTTGTCAAAAGCAGATACCGAGAGTCTCGTCTCTGACAGTCTCATATCGGATGAGGACATCGAGCAAGAAGCAGCCAGGAAACTCATAAAAAGTTTGTGAGATATACGGAAGATCTACAGAGTGGGGAAGATGAACCGTGGCAAATACCATTACACGTATCAAATCAGTCCTAAGAAAGAAGGGTTGTTGTTGCTTAATGAGTATGGGCGGAAATTGATTGACGAGGTTATGAAGGCTAAGGTTTAATTTAGAGACTCGGTGCATTGTTTGGATAGGTCACTGTGGCCTTGGTGGATAGTAAAAGAAATAGTAGATATTTCAGACAGGTATCATATCCTCCTAATGAAACGCCATCGAAAGCATAATAAAACATTAGTCGTACACCCCAGCCCTCTCTAGACTTCAGCATGACGATGCTATTTTGTAGCAGCAGAGCTGTTCTTCCTACTGGCAACAGGAGTTCGCTGTGGCGTCTTGTTGTGTCTGGACTGGCCGGCTGTGCTGTTCTGCCTGCTTCCCATGCCTTGTCTAATCCGCAATTCTTGCTGCGATCGAGAGAACGAATATGCTCGAATAGCACTTTGTCGGCTCGAGGCTATCGAGGGTCGGCGTCCTGGAACCTCAGATTCTGTTCTGGCGTCTGAGAGTTGTTGGGCAAAGGGTGAACGTTTGCGGAGGACTGGTCCTTTCCAGTAGATGACATAGACCGCAATTACCAGTACGAAGGAGATACAGACTACGAGACAATTAGTTAAGTGAAGGAAGAACTAGATTGGCTAACTTACATAAAATCGTCGACGGATATGCAAGAGGTTGTCCCCCGATATCTATTGTGAAGAGTCAGAGAAAAGTCAGTTCCTAGAGGGTAATGCAACTCACTTGTGAAGAAAGGCGTTGCTGGAATGGTGAGTACACCAGCCAAGAAGTCTCTCGACCACCCATTTCCACCAGTAGCGGATGCCGAGTACGGTCCATAAGCGCAAACCATATAATCGATGGTAGCCATGTAGATAGAATAATTAGCAATACCGACGATAGCTGCAAAGATCATAGAGGCGATCCATGGAAGTGGGGGTCCTGTGCTTGTCCATGCAAATCCAATCAAGCCGATAGGCAGACATGGAGCAGTGTACAATAACCACCACAGTCGAGACTCGTATTGCGCCTTTTCGTCGTCAGGTTTTGCTTTGCGCTCCGCAATATTTCTTCGAATGGCGGGGATGAAGCTCATGTAAGCAATGAAATATCCGAGGCCGATGGGGATAAAGGCCAAGCCCTGGGCAACAATACCGAAATTCCATTGTTTGTATACCAAAGCGAAAGATTGGATGAACATGAAAATTAGAGCATCGCTGAAACCACTGAGAAGAGACAACGTGAGTACAATTGGCTCGGTAAGGAACATCTTGAATGGTCGCATCCAGGTGAGCAAGATCTCCTTGGCGGAGAATCGATCTTTGAAAGGGACCAATTCATCCGGTCCCCAAATATTCTTGTCCTGGCCGCTCTTGCGTCGCTTCTTGGCAATTTTGTCCATCATAATCGTGGTTCGAGTCTCAGGAACCAGTACAAGATGCAGAAGCTGAACAAAGCCTCCAAAGATGAGCTGGATCCAGATGGACCATCGCCAAGACAGGTATGCTCCGCTGAAACCACCGACGATTGGCCCGAGGATGGAACCACCAACGGAGGAGAAGACAACGAAAGCAACGGCGTATTGTTGAGTATCTGATTCCCACAAATCGGCAATCATCCCTAAGGTGACTGAGCCTCCAGCAGAAGACAAACCACCGAGAGCTCGCCCAACCATGATTGAAGCGAAGTTTGGCGCAAGTGCAACAGGGAGTTGCCAAAGATTGACCAGCAATAAACTTGCTTGAAGAACAGGTTTTCGTCCTATTTCTTCACTCCAAGGTGCCCATAATTCACAACCGAAGGCGTACAGTATCAGGAAAATCATTGCACCACATCGAGCAACTTGTTCGCTGACTCCAAACTCTTTCGAAATACCAGGAATTGCGTTGGAGTAGAGACTGGTATTGAAGTTCATAGAAACCTGGACAAGGAAAATGACAGTGAGGATCATCCTGCAACGCATTCAGCAAAAGATCTTTAATTGCCCATATCTGCATCCTGAATGGTTTCTTTCTAAAGACTTACCATTTCTTCCAGGAGGGGAATGAAAATCCAAGTTCATCGTAGCACATATCCTCAGTGAGTTCAACCTTGTCGTACGTTCCGACCTTCTCGGCATCGGGCAAATCCTCAGAGTTGTCATTTTCGGGGGCTGTGAAAACTTGGTTATCACCAAATTTAGGATGACGAGATGTATGAGGAGCAATCTTCTCGTCCTCCGCTAGGCCATGGTCCTCGGCCTTCGTCTCGGATGAAGCATCAGAACCATCATGGTGTTCGTGGATGATTTCGTGCTCGTCGTTGTTAGGAGCAGACGAAGCTCCATTCTGTTCGACACCCACCATTTTAGAATTCGTTCCGAGACTCTTAATAAGTGGAAAGGATGTTGGACGGTAAAATCGAGTTGTAGGTATGTCGTTGGAGAAGAAGTATGGGGTACCATCAGAAAATGGGTTAGTTCCCCAACGCTCTAATGCCAAAACTTAACGGCGCCCTTAAGACGGGAGACGGCGTCTAAGAGAACTTTTGTATGTAGAAGAAGGGAGGTTAAGTGAGCGCATTGCGGGGGGGGGAGGGGGGTTGCATCACCCCCGCACCCCCCTCCACTTAGGATAGAAAAGCGACCTTGTAACACGACGTCATTTTGCTGCAAAAGGCGGGAAGGATGGGGCATGAGGAAGGGTCGGATCTCATTGCCGGCGGCACAGCAAGCGCCGCTGATGGTCCGAACCACACTTAGCAGCCTCATTGAAAGGACAGTATCGAAGCCGGTGACCGCATAGACGCACTCTCCAACAGACCACCCAACCAACACATCCAATTATTTAGGAGAGACGAGAGCAGGGTTGGTTGCGGAGAAGCTTCCAGAGACCAACGGGCCAAAGCATGAGGTGTGCTTGAAAGCTCGAAAGCGAGCGAGGGAGGATGTATGACGTAACCCGGACACATTTCTGGGCAAACTCCAACGGCGATCATCGCTAAATACACGCGACATTGGACTCGTAGACCTACCTACCTACCTATACCTGTATGCTGCTTACAATGATATGGCAAGATGTCATCTTTTTGGGATTGACGAAGTTCAAGCAATTCAAGAATCCTGGGCGTTGTTGAGCATTTGAGCCGCAACCAAGAGGATCGTCAAGAGCTGAAACGGACCAAACTGTGCTTCACGAGATCTACAGCCAAGGTTTGGCATGAGAGGGGCACGATGCTTATTTGCGTTGCACATTGAAGCAGGTGTGTACTGTTGAATATCCAGCAATTCGGGACGTCCGGGAATTAATGGAATCTGATGCATATGGTCACGTGAACCATGACAAAACCTGGCTTGCTTATTTTTCCATGCGGCTGTTGCAAGAGAAACTATATCTTTCGTACTATCGCATGTCAAGATTTTGCACCGAGGTTGTTATGGGTTTCAAGCTTTGCTCACTGTTCTGGTGTCGAAAGTATATATTCACGTGACCGTCTCCAAGGGGACCCTCAGACCTTGACACTACCTACAGTACCTATTCTCGGACATCCCAACCCCCCTCAACAGCCCTCAACAACGGACTCTCAAACACCCATCTAACTTTATCCTGCCTCTCCTCCAACAACGTCCTCCATCTCTCCCCTTGCTTCATCACAACCCCCACACCAAGAACTTGGCAACCCACTTCCTCACTCTCCAGAAAGTCCCAACTCGCTTGCAATGTCTTCCCCGAACTCACCGCATCATCGATGATAATAGCCCTCTTCCCTCTAACTAACGACAACTGATTCGGATCAAGATAAAGCTTCTTTCGACCCGAAGGCGAGGTAATAGAAGAGACCTCGGTGGCTAAATTGTCTGAATACCAAAATTTCTGGGAGTAGCCTAGGGGCACATATCGATCTAGATCATCCATGAACTTTCTTGTTCTGCTTTAGAAAACCGAGGGGTGATGGAAAGGACGTACCTTTTCCAAGGCTTTGGGCAACGACTTTCGCCAAGGTTAACCCGAGGGTCGGCAGCCCAATGACAACTTCCGGGTCGAAATCTCGGACCGCCTCGGCCAGGATGTCACCCAACTCATCGTGTACGGACAAAGAAGCTTGGTTGATGATAAGGGAAGCGACTGCTTCAGAGGGTTGACCAGCGATTTGACGAATGGGTAGCATAAGGATACGTGAATTGGGTAATTGAGCAGGATAGCCGTATTTCCATGGTGTAGGGGTGGCTTTGCCTTTCGATTGGAATTCTTGCCAGTATGTTGTTGTCGATTCGGTGAAGTGAGGATTCGACATTGTGAGAGCACGTGAGTTAGTTGGAATCGGGAGGTTGGTAAGGAGAAGAGGTGAGGGAAGTGCTAAAGAATTGAAAGGTGGGGTCGGTGTAAGCGGGGGATAAAATAAGTGGACGATAAAAAAGGAATCGAGTTGCTTCTGTACCAAAACTAATTTCTGAGATCAATATCAGGTAAGGGCGGCTAACCTATAAATATTTGTAGGGTAAGTAAAGGAATCGAGATTTTATCAATAGAGAATAGATAACACGGCAAGTGAGGAAAATAAACAAAAGCCCCTTGTTTGCGACCTCGCTTATTATAAAAATTCCCCCGATGATAAATATTAAACTTAAAATAAATTTTGCTGGATATAACCTGCAACAAAACCCCATTACTGGATCACAGACTCGGTTAAATAATTTGTGCAAGGTGAGATGAATTAACAGATTGTATTTATACCAGCCTGTTAAATGCCTAAACAAAACACTCGTCCCACGATTGATGCGCAAATTCCACTTCAATAATTGCAAGTCTGCCCAACACAACATGTAACGCATTTACTTTCCCTGAGCCGCGAGCTTCGCAGCCATTTTCTCGTCCCCTTCCTTCAATACAGCCTTGATAATAGGCCGCTCCGACATTCTATCAATCCATGCCTGCAGATTCGGGAAGTCTTTCGCTTGGTCATACTCGATGATCCTGAGAATGCTCCTTTGCCAGGTGATGAACGAGAGGTCAGCGTATGTGCACTTGTCGCCTTGGAGATAATTGCGTCCGGCGAGGACACCGTCCAGGACCCCTGAGACGCGACGGATCTCGTTGATGTAGCGATCGATGGCAATTGGGATCTTGGGTTCTTGGACCAACTTAAACCACCTAGAAATGGGTTAAAATCATCGAGAAGCGAATGCAAGGAAAGAGATATACCATGCTTGGCCATAGTAAGGTCCTTGGCCTGACACTTGGAAATACATCCATTGCTTGGTCGAGTAATATTCGTTTGTCCCAGCTGGAAAGCTGAGTTTATGCTCCTTATCATACTTGTCGACCAAATACTCCTGGATAGCGAGGTTAGAAATTAGCTTATCATGCTCGGAATTTTCGGCGTACAATGATAGCACCAGATTCCCAGATGGTGAGATCAGTATTTGGATCGTAGATTGCTGGAAGCCGTCCGTTCGGATTGTGTTTGGTGTATTCGGGTCCTTTGACCTCAGAGAGAACGACCTCGTTTACTTCAAATGATATTTCAAGCTCCTTGAGGATCATATACACCTTCCCAGGATTCGGCCCCAAGACTGATCCCCAGAACGTAATGGGTTTGATGTTTGTGACCATGTTGACGTTTTTCTGCTGGAAGAATGAAATTGGAAAATATTCGCTTCAGTTGAAAGGATGTCAGTAGATTAGGGAATGAGAATTTCCAGTGCGAGTAGAACGACTTCATATAAAAGTCCGCACATGGACTTGATCTCCGTGAAATCGGTTCCCCTTTCCCAGATGCGGCTACTGCATAACTGCTTCGCTACGGAGGTTAACATTTTGCAATATTACAAATCTTATAAATCATGAACTCTTCAACCTCCGCTCTCCCAAATTACACAGTGTACCTCATGGGCGAGAAACATGGTCAATTGACATGTATCGGTTGCATGATTCTTTGGTACCTAGGAAAGGGAAAGTATGATGTTTGCAGGCTAACATAGGTCACGTGACCATCAACCGTGCAGCTGAAGCAGGATATTGCTATTTGATCAGCAGCTCTGAGAGCAGAGATAATATGAATCTATCTCCCGGCAAAAGAGGCAGGTTTGTCTATCTGAAATACTTTATTATACCTCAGGTCCGATGTTCGTAGGTGCACTGGCTTCACGATCACAGCAAAAAGAAGAGAGGTAGCCTCTTACCATGAGCTTGCACTTTGTAAGATTGAACCTTCTTAAGTATACGCTAGGCATCAAATTTTCTGTTATTACAGTGGTTTGCTAGCAACAGCAAGAGACTTGAAGGAAGAAATGGCATCACAAAACACATATCTATTTTTAGTTGTCTCGCGGCTTCTTCGGCAAAACAACGCCACTAAACGCTTTGCGCAATCTCCTCAGCCACAACCGCCAAGCGACTCAGACCATTGGTAGCTCAAGACGAAACAACGCGAGAGAGCCTAAACAGAATAAAATCTCCACTCAAGGGTCCTGTGATGTCATTTCTTCGCAATGTCGAGGCGCAGTTCAGCCAAGTCCGAGATCGTACCTGCTTATGGAGATTTGCTTGAGCAGCTACTTACCTCGGGTTGGTGGCATGTCGCCTTCGGGTTTGGGTAAAAGGGCTTGTCCTCTCCTGATCTTTTCTCAATCATCCAAACATATTCACTTCCTCTCTCACGTTCATAAAGCTGCCACCTGCTGATATCTCTTTCTACTTCTACTCAACCTCTACCAACCATCTACGCTTTACAGAACAGCACTCGAACAATGCGTTACTCTACCCTCCCAATCCTCGCCGTCTTGGCATACACATCTACCTCCAACGCCAGTCCCTTCCCTCAAATTGACAGCGTTGTCAACTCCCTTGGTTCTCTCTTTGCTTCCGGTTTCGCTACAGCAACCTCAGACATTGGCGGAGCCCTCTCAACCGCAACATCTGCTCTCGGAGGAGCCCTTACAACCGCAACATCAGACGTCGGAGGAGCGTTCAGCACCGCTACCTCCTACGCCGGCGGAGCTCTCTCGACAGCGACCAGCTACGCAGGAGGAGCAATCTCGACCGGAACAAGCCTTGCGAATTCTGCCTTCTCAGCGGCCGAAAGCGAGGCCTCCAGTGCAATTGCGAGTCTGAGTTCAGTAGCGGTCACGGCTACAGGAGCGGCGAAGAGCAGCTTGCAGAGCGAGATGTCGAGCCTAAGCAGTCAGGCGGCCGCTGCGGAGAGCAGTATTCACAGTAAAGCAACCGCTGCAGGTGCTTCTGCCACACGGACATCTAGCAATGGTGGTGGTGCCGTTATGACTGCAGCCCCGATGTGGGGAGCAGCAGCGATGGGTGCTGCGTTGTACATGATCTGATTGGGATACCTGGTCTAGAAGGGTTGGATACTTGGCAGACTCTGGGATAGGTGCATGGTTTGGACATAAGCGGCATGGATATCGGCGTCCTTTTAGAGATTCCCATCTTGGGATTTTGCGTACATACCAACAGAAAGATTCTGATAGTCGTCGTTCTTCATTTTCGTATTTTCATTCTGTTCTTGTGCATATTCCGGTACCCAGTATGCCAACTCAGAGAATCCGAGACTCGTACGAGGTTTGCGAGACCAGGTTGCCTGGTCTCCATTCTTGAGAAGTAACACCAAGCATTTGTCAAATTACAATCCTCTGCGCAATGCGAGGTTTCAGAAGGGCATGCAAACAAAAGGATATGAAAACGACGATACTGCGTAGGCACCCAAGTGGGTATACTGCCCGTGACCGTCGAAGTGTGAAAACGGTAGATCAAATGTCACAAAACGCAGATGATGTTCCCTTTCCCAACTGAAGTCAAAAAATCGAAATTCAAAGCATCGATACGTAGTGGGAATAATTTCATGAACGTGATCTTGCGTCCGAAAAAAAGGACCGGCGTGTGATCCTTCCACTTTCATCCTCTGATTCTATTCCAACTTTGCTCAAAATGCCTTCACACATCCACATATCGATCAAATGTCCATAAGTTGTTTAGAGAGGGCATTAATTTTACCTAAACGATTCCATAATTAGCTTTGGAGAAGATCTTGAGGAGGATTGTGCGAGATAAGTTGAGGGCTAATGAAGTTCAGAAAGAAGTCATGAGTCAAATCTGTGATACCAAGGACTTTCACAGAGCTTCGATGTCCCAGCCACATTGGATACACCTACTCACTTGAGGTCGTCACAAGATCGCCGTGTGAAATTGAGCTATCTATTCAATTTCGTGATCAACAAGCTGCAATCGTTTGCTCGCCTGGTTCGCTTAGCCCCTGAACGGGCTTCCTGAAGTCCCAATGAGTGAAAGCTCTCCCGGCTCCTCGTCACGGTGTCGCTAGCCATTGGTGACTTCGACCACAATTGGAAGGATTGCAGACTGAAAGCTTCTTACGAAAGTATCATCGACACATATAAAGTTGAGGACTTGACCACATTTTCATGATTTCTTAAGTTTGCATTGTTCTAATACTAAGCTTGCATAACCCGCAAACGACATTGCAACAAAACAGCTTTAATTGCCATAAAATGCGCACTTAACAACGTAAAAGCATTATGTCGCAAAATAAAAGCAAGAAAATCGCTCCCTTAACTCCGCTAACATGCCATCTCGTCCATCAAGTTCTCTATTCAGTGATCGTCAGTGGGTCACCATCACTTTCACTCCCCAAACATCTCCCAAACACTCCTCGGCGCCTCGTAATCCCCAACCCCGACACCCTCATACACAACATCCAACCCAAATGCCTTCGGACCACCCATCTCGAGTCCCCTCTCCGTTGCCCAGATCGGCGGGGCTCTTAATGCAATAACGCTGACTCGCAATCCGTACTTGTAATCCGAGATTCCTAATGGGGCACCATTCGCCTTGTCAAGAAACGTTATGAGGTCAGGACATACTGCGAGGGTTTTGTCTGGTTGGCCGGGCGTCCGGAGGGTGGCGGAGAGATTCTCATTCTCGAAGTCAACGAGGAGAGAGGTAGATGGGTCGTGGGTAGGTAAGGGAGATGCGGTATCGGTGATGGGGGAGAGGACCACGCTGCCGCGAGTGAAGCCTGAGCCGACGTTTCGTGTTACGGAAGTTACTTTCCCGGTGAATAGGAGGATGCCGCGCTCAGATTTGAGGAGGGCAAGGATGGGATCGAGTTTGAGGGAGCGGGAGATGGCGATGGAGCGCCCTATCGTCCATGCTAGAAAGACTCTTAGCTTTATGGTTGGAAAGGAGAGTAGAGAGTTGGTTACCGTGGGAAAAGCTGTTCCGTGGTAAGGTCTTGGCTTCGATTCCGTCGATGGGTTTAACACACATCCCAGAGAGGGAACCGAAGTTCGTGCACGCGTCGCGCATCAGGTCCTCGGCTTCGAGGTTGTCGGAAGCGGTTTGGAACACCTGAGACTCTGTTATACCGAATTGCTGTGCACTGGTTCAGGATCTGCGTTACCTCTTGCTGACCAGCTCCGTCCGCTACAGCGGCTGGTACGACTGGGACATTATCTAGACATCTGACGGTTTGCCAAACTTTTGGGTACGCCCGTGCAACCAAATCCGTGTCCAACGTGGTTTTGTCGAGGCGATTCGCTGCTAGCAATGCTTCGAAAGCATTCATACCACCAATCTCATTCGGGATCACTGCATCAAACGTCGAGATTCCGCTTGCTCTCATTACACCTTGCATGGCATCGATGACCCTAAGAATTGTTAGCATCTCAAGCTTACTGGTGGTAATTAAAGTGAAGATTCCACATACTCAGTCAGGCCTGGTATCCGTTCCAAGTATACACTTGGCGATCCCTGCACAAGTGTTGGTAGGCCATATATAAGTGTAATTGGGGAAGGGTCTCACCATAAAACCACCGACGAGAACCACTGCATCATCTGGCAGGGTGTCTTGCCTCCTGATTATGATGTCTCCACCATTTCGAAGGGCCAGTAAGCATGCCAAATAAACAGGATAGGGCTCTCCACAACTCCCAACACCTAAAACCCCGGTCCCATCTTGCAGAAATTGAAGATCCAGCTCAGACAAATACCATAGATCTCCTTCAATCCTGGGCCGGTATGATTGAAGATCGACATTGTCGATGATCTCGTATGACGAGGCTTTGGATGTCAGAGAAATATGATCTGACACTCCGATAGGCAGTGGTGAAAGGTCAACGGGTTTTCGGTACGCATCACCCTCCAGGTAAGGTACCGACGAGCCTTGAGACTCTTCATAACCCTCGACCAGGTCCGCGATGACTCTAACAAAGAGACGCGTAGCGCCATTGGTGGTATACGATACCGGCACCGTCTCCACTTCCACGATTTCAATGGTTTTCCTGCTGCCTCCGGCCGCGACACATTCCTCAATAGCCCTAGTTTTGGCGTCCTCGAGTTCCTGGTCGATGGTTCGTTCTGTTGGAACAACAGTCTTGTCAACTGTGCCGCTTATTTTTCCGATCTGCAAGCATCAGCAATGCGCTACACAACCTATGAGAGGTCACATACAGCTGCACCAACGGCATTGGCTACTTCAAAGTACTTCGGTGCTATGATCCTGGAGACACCAGCAATTTGATCACCAATGATAATGCTTCCGCCTCCGACAAGAATAACCTGTGCATCTCCTTGTTTCGTTTTGACCTGGTCTATTGCTTCTTCCAGAGCTCGCGAAATCTCGCGTAGTCCGGAGGTCTTAATGGAAGGTGGGACAAGCTCGTCTGTAAATGCATTTGATAGCACCAGATCGGTTGCCTATCGTGATAGCGTTAGTACTGACTTTGTAAGTAGAATCCTTTGAGCTGTAGCGTTAATGAAGAGTGATCATGCAAAGTCTTCCTAAAGATTGAACTCTGCCTAGATCTTTTACTCCTGCCAAGTCCGAGCTCCCCTCTGCCATTGAGAAATCTTCATGTGACTCGCATTTGGGTAAGAGGAACTAGACTTACGGTCAAGGTCTTCCCTCCGAAATAGATGCCTTCTCGTTCAAGTTGAGCTCCTACAGAGCTTGGACCAACAAAGGTTCGATCGCTGTGCACTTGACATATTGAGCCTCCGCCCAGAGCGAGGACGCTGCCGGGCGGGGCCGCGCTTTTCGTCTTCAATCTGCTCCACGCGGCGACGATCGGCGTCGGCGTGCGCGCCGATCCCGACAGCGCCACGGTGCGGCTGCTTGACGCCAACGGGAACAGCATCGGCGACGGCGTCGCGCAATTGCGGCGGCTGGATCCGGGGCGCTACATCATCGAGGCGCGCGCGCCGGCCGACGGCCCGGCTCTCGTTGTGCGGCCAGCCGTCATCGGCCTGACGCCGCCTTCCGATGGGCCGCCGCCCGATGTCTACCGAACACTATCTTGAACTCGTCGGTCTAAAGCCCGTCCGGGCGCCATGAGGCAGATGATGAAACGATTGGCTCTCCTTTGCGGGTTTCTGCTCGTGACCTGGCGCCAGCCTTCGCCGATCAAGCGGCGCAGCTCGATATCCTCGAGCGCGCCGACGGCGCGCGCATCGTGCCCGAACATTTCCTGCGCAGCTGGGACCCGATCACGGTGTTCTTCCAGTCCGACGTCGGGCCGCAGGGCGGCGGCGCGGCGGATGCGCCGGAGCGTTTCGCCGAGATGACGCCAATCTTCCCGGCGCTGCAATGGCTCGGGCCGCGCGCCTTGCAGTTTCGTCCCGCCGATCCCTGGAAGCCGCTTCAGAGCGTTGAGATCGAGGCGGCGGGCATAGGGGGCGGAGCCGGCGCCCGCACGAGCCTGCTGCCGCTGCTGCCGGCCAGACCGCGACGGATCCAGCGGACAGAGCCGAGCCGATCGCCGATTTCGATCATATCGTGCTGACTTTCGCCGAGCCCGTCGATCTCGACGCGCTGACGAAGTTGCTCTCGGTTGAGCTGCGTCCCGCGCCCGGATTTCTCGACGGCTGGCGGTCAATTCCTGAGCGCACAGGATTTCGCGATTTTGCGCCTTGCGCCGGGCAAGCGGGAGGCCGGACAATCCTATCTCCTGCAGCTCAAAAATGCCGTTCCCGACGGCCGCGTCGCCATCCTGCGGCTGAAACTGTCGAACGAGCCAGGATTCGATCAGCCCTCCTTCGAACTCCGCCTGCAGAGCGCCACGCCCTTCAACGTGACTGGCGCGAATTGCGGGTCCGGGCTGGAGCGCGCCAATCTTGATGGGCTTTTGCGCTACACGCTGGCGGGCGAAGACCAGGACACCGCCGCCAACGATACAAAGGGGGCGTCGAGAAGCCTGTCTGTCTCGTTCTCGTCGAAGCCCGAGCGCTCGACATCACGCAAGCCCGCGATGCGCTGCGCATCTCGCCGCCGGTCGATCGCCTGAGTGTCGAGGCTGATGGCTTGCATTTGCGCCTTTCAGGCCGGTTTCTCGCCGATACGATCTATGAACTGCGCATCGCGCCAGGTTCCCTGAGCGACGAGCGCAAGCGACCGCTTGAAGGGCCGGCCTTCATGCACGTTTCGCTTTCGCGGCGGAGCGCCCGAGCCTCGCCTTCGACGCGCGGGAGGGGATCGTCGAACGCTTCGGCCCGCAACTGATACCGATGCGGGGCGCGGGCTTCGACAAGGTCGATCTGCGCATTCACGCGATCGATCCGCTCTCGCGCGATTTCTGGCCTTTTCCGGCTGACGGCGTCTCGACCGACGACGCAACGGAGCCGCCGCTGCCCGGCAACGCGCCCGCGAAATGGAGCGACGACAAGGACGTCGACGCGGCGGCGATCACGGCGCGCATCAACGCGCTCGGGTCGGCCGCCGTGTCCGAACTCGCCGCGCTGCCGATCCAGCGTGGCGGCGCCGGCGCGAAATTCGGCCTCGACCTCAAGTCCTACTTCGCCAAGATCAAAGGGCCGGATCAGCCTGGCGCCTATCTCGTCGGCATGCGCCCTGTCACGGGCAGCAAACGCAACTGGATGCGCGTGCAGGTCACCGATCTGACGCTGACCGCCGTCGAGGAGGCCGATCGCGTGCGTTTCTTCGTGACGTCGCTGTCGGACGCGAAGCTGGTCGAGGGCGCCGAGATCCGTCTCGAAGGATTGCGCGACGAGAAATTCGCCACGCTGATCGACGGGCGCACCGACGCTGAGGGCGCCTTCACCTGGATGTCGGCGAACAGGCGCAGGCCGAGATCAAGCGGATCGTCGTCGCCAAAGGCCTCGACGCGCTGGTGCTGGAGCCAGGCAACGGGCCAGCCGAATATGCGCGGGAGAACTGGACCAAGCCCGATGCGCCATGGCTCGCCTGGACGGTCAGCCCCGCCGTCGTGCGCACGGAGGCGCCGCGAACGCTCTGCCATCTCTTCACGGAGCGGCCGATCTATCGCCCCGAAGAGCCGGTACATATCAAAGGATATGTGCGGAGCTATCAGGGCGGCGCGCTCAGCTACGCCAAGGGCGGCGGAACGCTCGTCGTGACGGGCCCCGGCGGCCAGGAATGGCGCCTGCCAGTCACTATCGACGAGACCGGAAACGT
>CAVPKR010000155.1:0-65299 GCA_963705675.1 Terriglobia bacterium | reverse complement strand
AATCGGCGTGGTGCCCGACATTCTGCGAATTCCCAACAATAAGGACCAGGTCGCCGATCTATATTCCGTTTCGCCAGAAACCGCAACGGGATATGGCGATCGTGGCGCGCACCATAGTCCCGCCCGGAACGCTGGGGGCCACTTTTCGAAAAGCCGTTCAAGGCGTGGATGAAGATCTGCCCGTCTACCGCCTCATGACGATGGAGGAGCGGCTAGCGCAAAATTACTGGCAATATCGAGTGTTTGGCGGCCTGTTCGCGATTTTCGCGGCGATCGCTTTGTTGTCGCTCCGATCGGTCTCTACGCGTATACAGCACTCGGTCAATCAACGAACTCAGGAGATCGGCGTCCGCATGGCTCTGGGAGCCAGTGCCACAGAAATTCTCCGCCTGGTATTGGGTAAGGAATGGCACAGTTCGGAATCGGGTTCGGCAGTTGGGGCCGTCGCGGCGTTCGGCATCATGGATCCTCCGCACCATCCTGGCGGCGAACGTTTCGTCCACCGATCCGGCCAGTTTCGCGGTGGCCGGGATTATCCTCGCGATTGCGGCAGTGCTGGGTTGCTGGATTCCTGCGAGGCGTGCAATGAAGGTCGATCCGGTGGTGGCGCTCCGGCAGGATTAAGCCGCCTCGAACTCTGTCAAGGCGCGGACATCATGACAGGGTACCGAGTCCGCCATCCTCCAGGTGATCAATCACATAGAGCTTTCGCCCGCCCCCATCCGTAAATTGATCCCGTAACTTGCAATCAGAGAGGCTGGCGTACTTATCGACCTCCAGTCCACCGCGCAGCGGAAGTCCTAGGCAACTCCGCGGCAACGTTAAAAAGCCTTCGGGCGAGACGATAGGCGAGTACCGGTGCTTGACCAAACATTGGTCCCCTTATCGCTGGGGGATACGTTGGCGATCTTGGCCGCTTGGCAATGCGGCCCCTTACCGTTCTGGGTTAGCGAGCGGGGGAGCTCCACTAAACGAATCCGATGGTCCTTGGATGCAAGTCGTGAGACGCAGAGACTAACACAAGTCCCGTGTTTAGATAAAAATAGCGTAGTATACTTGCGTTCGTAGGTAGGAAAAATCCGTGACGCCGAAAAGCCATTCTCTTCGCGGAACTCTTTCCTTACGGACTGAGCTGATCCTGCTGCTCTGTGCGCTGGTACTAGTAGCTACAGCCAGCCTGGGATCGATCGCCTACACCAGCCTCCGCGCCATCATTCAGGGCGGGGCAGTGCGCGAGGTGGGCATTGCCGCTAATGCACGCAGACAAGCCCTGTTGATCGTGCTTACGGAGCAGAAAGCTCGCGCAAATGCGCTTCTTACCACGGCCAGTCTCGGGTGCGCGCCCGACGAGACCTGGTGCTTGAAGAAAGTGCTCAGGGATTTCGTGGCAACCGGGGGCGCGACCGCGGTTCGGTTTGTTTATAAAGGACGAGCTCCGATTGTGGTGGGACCAGGCGGCGCGGCTTTATCGCAAGTCAGACTTCCAGTCGCAAATCAAATTGCGCGGTTCGATTTGGATGCCAAGCGGCAGCCCTATTACGTCATGGTCGCGCGCGCGGAATCGGAGGACGGCCAAGCCGTGCTGATTCTGCGCGGCGATATGCGGCCCGTGAATCAGATTTTCCGGAATCGATATGGACTCGGCCAATCGGGTGAAACGTTCCTGACGGACGCGGCGGGGCAATTCCTCACGCCGCCGAAGTATGGCGGGGATTCGATGGGGCATTTGCCGGGCGAACGTGCCCTGGAGCAGTGTTCTTCGGGATCTGGCGGCGAGGTATTGGATAAAGATTATCGCGGTGTTGCCGCCATTCATGGATTTCGACCTCTGCCGGAGGTGGCAGGCGCGTGCGTCATTGCGCAAATCGACCAGGCGGAGGCCTTCGCTCCCACCGCCGCGCTGAGAGCTCGGGTCGCGGGCGTGTCCGCGTGGCTGGCCGTGCTGGCGATCACGTGCTCTTTGCTGTTCGCGCAACTGGTCACGCGCCCGATGAATCAGTTGAGCAATCGGGCTCGTTTGCTGCAAGCCGGAGATTACGATACCGCCGTGCCCATTCGCGGGCCGGCTGAAGTACAGACGTTCGCGCGCGCGTTCGAGGCGATGGCCAAATCCCTAAAAGAGTCGCGCACGGAATTGCTGAAGTCGACCGAACAGATCAGCAACATCCTTGAGAGCATCAGTGAAGGCTTCTTCGCGTTCAATCGCGATCTGATCTGTATTTATGTCAATGAGAAAGCCGTCGCCTTGACCCGAACCCCGCGGGAACAACTGGTCGGGAAAAAGCTGTGGGAGCTGGTTCCGCGCGGGCTCAGCAAGACGATTCGAGCCGAGTTGCATCGCGCGGCCATCACACCGGTGCAGTTGGAGCATTATTATGCGCCGCTCGAAACCTGGTTTGAGGTCCGCGCCTATCCGACGCGCGACGGCCTGGCGGTTTTCGGGCGTGATGTGACGGAGCGGAAACGCTTCCAGGAGCGTCTTCAGCAGACTCAGAAGCTGGAAAGTCTCGGGTTGCTGGCCGGAGGAATCGCTCATGATTTTAATAACTTACTCACCGGCATCATCGGCAACGCCAGTATTCTACTGGAAGATGTTCCCGAGGAAAGTCCCATGCGCGCCAGCTTGCAGGATGTGATGAACGCCGCCGGGCGCGCCGGTGCTCTGACCCAGCAACTCCTCGCTTACGCAGGAAAGGGCCGTTTTGTGATCGAACCGCTGGATCTTTCCCGGCTCGTGCGGGAAATCAGCAAATTGATCGAGAGCTCCATTCCGAGGACGGTCGATTTGCGGCTGCAATTGGCGCCCAATTTGCCCATGGTGGAAGGCGACGCGTCGCAGATCCAGCAACTGGTGATGAACCTGGTGATCAATGCCGCCGAAGCGATCGGGGAAGGGAAGACCGGCACCGTGGTGGTCACGACCGGCATTCAGAAGGTAGATGAAATTTACATCCAGCAGACCTTCACCGGCGACCAGATCTCACCCGGAAACTACGTGATGCTGGATGTCAGCGACACCGGATCGGGTATGAGCGAGACGACGGTCACCAGGATTTTCGATCCTTTCTTCACGACCAAGTTTGCGGGACGCGGCCTGGGTCTGGCGGCGGCAATGGGGATTGTCCGCGGCCACAAGGGGGCGCTGAAGGTTTACAGCGAACTTGGCAAGGGAAGCGATTTCCGGGTTCTGTTTCCCGCGGGCAAGGGCGAGGTGGTCGAAAGGCCGCGCGATCTGAATGAGCAGGATCTGAACGGCAGCGGAACCATTCTCGTGATCGACGACGAAGAACTGGTTCGACGCACCGCCAGATCCGTGCTGGAGCATTATGGCTATACGGTGACGGTCGCGGAAAACGGCAAAGAGGGAATCGACCTGGTCGGGAAGCTGAACGGGTCAGTTTCTCTGGTTCTGTTGGATATGACCATGCCGGTCATGTCCGGCGAGGAGACACTGAAGCATTTGAAGGCGATCCGGCCGGACCTGCCGGTGATCCTTTCGAGCGGATACAGCGAAGTGGAGGCAACGCGCCGACTGGCAGATCAAGGCCTGGCGGGTTTCGTTCAAAAACCCTATGCCGCCTCGCAACTGGCGGAGCAGGTTAAGATGGCTCTCACGAGGAAGGATGGTCCATGAAGACATTCGTACTGTCGATTTTGTTCGCAGCGTCGGCCTGTGCGCAGCGCCCCGAATTTGAGGTCGCGTCGCTGAAACCGAATCCTGGCGGCAAAGGAATCGGAATGGCTGCCATGCCCGGCGGCAAGATTGAAGGCACGAATGTTCCGTTGAGACGCTTCATCGCTGTGGCCTACAGCGTTACGGATTTTCAGATTTTCGGAAATATCAACTGGCTCGACTCCGAACGATACGACATCGATGCGAGGGCAGGCCACCCGGTCGCTTTGCCGGAGCTCAGGTTGATGTTGCAGAGCCTGATCGAAGACCGGTTCAAGTTGAAAGTTCACAAGGAGCCGCGGGAATTGCAGACTTACACGCTGATGCCGGCCAAAGGCGGTGTGCCTGGAGGTTCCGGGCTGGTAAAAGCGCCGGAAGGGGATTGCGCGAGCACCGCCTCGCCGCAGGCTGCTCTGTCCAACGGTACTCCATGCGGGGTTGTGAATCTGAATCCTCGGGCGGCGTGGATTCACGGGCAGAGGGCGCGCATCAGCCAGTTGGCGGATCGTCTTTCAACATTGCTGGGATGCACGGTGGTGGATAAAAGCGGGCTGACCGGCCTGTATAACATCACCATTGCGTTCGCTCCCGATCCCAACCTGACTCCCGGAGTCGCCCTGCCGGATGACGCTGCATCGCCTTCGCTTTTTACCGCGCTACAAGAACAGGCGGGTCTAAAGCTGACCAAGGGCAAAGGACCGGTCGACGTGATTGTGATCGATTCGGCGGAGAAGGCCACCGCGAACTAGGGCTTTTTCGCGCCGAAGACCGAACGCCATAGCCCCCTTGGGCGATGGGACGAGTTCACTCTACCGCCGGCTTTAGACGCGACATGTAACGTTCGGGGCTCTTTAGAATCAAACCCAAGGAGACGACTACCAGTGAGCGAAGCGAAGCATGTCCGGCAGGCGGGTCCGCTGCGCGCCAAGACCGGAGTGGACGGGCTGGATTCTATTCTTCGGGGTGGTCTGCCTCGCAACCATCTATATGTAATAGAGGGAGATCCAGGGTCCGGGAAGACGACTCTCGCCATGCAATTCCTGCTGGAAGGTGTCCGCGAGAATGAGCCCTCCCTCTATGTGACGCTGTCGGAGACGACGGACGAGCTGACCGAGGTCGCCCGGTCTCACGGCTGGTCGCTCGACGGGTTGAATTTGCTGGAGCTTGGGTCGCTGGGCGAGCGTCTGCAACACGAGCTGGATTACACGGTCTACCATCCTGCGGACGTTGAATTGGGCGAAACCATCAAGAAGATCCAAGGCACCGTGGAAAATCTGAGCCCGAAGCGGGTGGTGCTCGATTCGGTATCAGAGCTTAAGATTCTGTCTGAAACCAATGCTCGCTACCGGCGGGAGATTCTGGGCCTGAAGCAGTTCTTCGCGGGCCGCGGATGTACCGTGCTGGTGCTGGACGACCGCACCAATAAAGAGAATCAGCAGCAGTTGCAGAGTATCGCCCATGGGGTGATCCGGATGCAACGGGAAACCCGTGAATACGGCGACACGCGGCGTCAGATCCACATCGTGAAGATGCGAGGGGTGCGGTTTCACGACGGATCGCACGATTTTCAGATTCGCACCGGGGGCCTGGAAGTTTACCCCAGGCTGTCGCGAGTGTTGCAACATGACCTTCAACCGAATGAGACCATTGACAGCGGCGTTCAGGAACTCGACGCGCTGTTAGGAGGCGGGCTGGATCGAGGCACCAGTACGTTGATCCTGGGGCCAGCCGGCTGCGGAAAGACCACGCTCACCTCGCAGTACGTTATGGCGGCTTTGCTTCGCGGCGAAGTCGCGGCTTCCTTCATGTTTGAAGAGAGCCAAAGGACTTTTCTCGAACGGGCGGCCGGAATGGGGATGGACTTCAAGCCGTATCTGGATTCGGGACTGCTCCAGTTGCACCCGGTGGATCCGGCCACGTTGTCTCCCGGTGAGTTTGCCCATCGCGTTTGTGAGTGCGTCGAAGATCGCGGCGCGAAAATGATTGTGATCGACAGTCTGAACGGCTACCTCAACGCCATGCCCAGCGAACGGTCGCTGCTGATTCAAATGCATGAGCTGCTCAGCTATCTAGGCAGGAAAGACGTCCTTTCGCTGATGGTGATGGCGCAGCACGGCATGCTGGGTCCGGCGATGCAGACTCCCATCGACGTGAGTTTTCTCGCGGACACCGTGATTTTGCTGCGCTTTTTCGAGGCCATGGGCGAAGTGAGGCAGGCGATTTCGGTGGTGAAAAAAAGACGCAGCGCGCATGAGCGCACGATTCGGGAAATGCGGCTGGGCTCGAATGGCGTCGGAATCGGCGAGCCGTTGCGAGAGTTCGAAGGCGTGTTGACCGGCGTTCCGCGATACCGGGGAAGCGAGTCGCCGTTGCTGAAGAAGGATCAAGCAGGGTGATGGTTATGTACCTCAGAACCGAAGCCGAGGCTCGCATTCTGGTTCTGGCGCCGACCGGGCGGGATGCGCGGCTCATCTCAGAAACCTTGTCGGGCGGAGGCTTGGTCCCCTCGACCTGCCTGAATTCGGAGACGCTCCTGTCAAACCTCAGTGAAGGGGCCGCGGCCGCGATCGTTGCCGAAGAGGCATTATCCGCTCCAGCCCTGGAGAGGTTGTCGGATTGGCTGAAGTCGCAACCGTCGTGGTCGGATTTTCCGTTCGTGGTGTTGACGTCGGGCGGCCGTCCAAGTCCGACCAACAGCCAGAAGGCTCGCGAGCTGGAATCGTTGGGGAATATGACGCTGCTGGAGCGCCCCGTTCGCCCGGATACGGTAAAAGGCGCTCTACGCGCCGCCCTTCGAGCCCGCATGCGGCAATATGAGACCCGGCATCGCCAGGAAGCGCTGGCTCAGGTGAATGCGGACCTGGAACAATTCGCGCATTCGGCCAGCCACGATTTGCGGGAGCCCATCCGGAACATCGCGGTTTATACGGAGCTGATTGCGAATCGCTACCGGCACGCGCTGGACGATCAGGCGCGGCTGTTCCTGGAGTATGTCAGAACCGGTGCGATGCGGATGGAAACCCTGGTGAACGATCTGCTGACGTACACAGAAGCCTCCGCCATCGAGGATGCCGTACACGACGCCGTCGACCCCGGGCCGCCGCTCGAACTCGCGCTAGCGAGCTTGCAACTGGTGATTCGGAGCAGCGGGGCCTCGGTCAACTACGATAAGCTTTGCCGGCTGCGGATCAAGGAAGTTCACCTTCAGCAGTTGTTTCAGAACCTGATCGGTAATGCGATTAAGTATCGAAGCGAGCAGGCGCCGGAGATTCGAATCACCACCAAGACCGAGAAAGGCTGGTGCTTTTACTCCATCCAGGACAATGGGATCGGTATTCCCTCGGAGTATCACGGGCAGATTTTCGAGATCTTCAAACGTCTTCATACCAACACCAAGTACCCGGGAACCGGCGTCGGACTCGCGATCTGCCGGCGGATTGTGGAGCGTTACGGCGGGAACATCTGGGTGGAATCTGAGTTAGGAAAGGGATCTAATTTTCAGTTTAAGATCCCCCTTTGATGCGTTGCGTGTAGAAATTACTGGGTTGCCAGGTCGTCGCAAGCGGGATGGCCGCAATCGCAAGCGATCTCCACTTCGTCGTCGCCGGCGTCTTTACAATATTGACTGCAATAGGTCTCGCTGGTTACAAGACATTGACAGGCGGGATGTGCGCATTTTGTGGTGTCGGACACGGTAAGCTCCTTGGCCGATAGGCTAGCAGTTTTACCTCCATCTAAAGAGGGGAAACGAGCTAGTGAGTTTCAGCATCTGAATGAGCATAGCAGATGCTTAAGGCCAGGACATGTCCGAATTGCGGGTGGAGCAGTGTGCGCACAGCCAACCGGAAAGGCATGATCGATGGCGTCCTGCGGATCGCATTTGTCGCTCCGTTTCGCTGCCGCAAGTGTCGAGCGCGGTTTTATCGATGGTCATTTCGGGAGGATCACGAATCGCCGCCGGCTCCGATTGCGGAATTGGCGGTCGAGGGACCGGTCCGTATCCCGAGCTCGATTCTTCTCCTCGATGACGACCAGACCTTGCGCCGGCTTTCCGCCGGCTGCTTGAACGGGAAGGCTACCGGATTCACGAAGCCTCCAACCAGCATGAGGCGGCGGCGGATCATGTCGATTTGGTGATTGCGAATCTGAATTGCGCAAATGAATCGGAGCTTACGGCTATGCGGGCGGTGAAAGCGACGTTTCCCGACGTGAAGATTATCGCTCTAACCGACTCGTTGGACCACGAATTTCTGGAAGCCGGGGGGCGGGGTAACTTGACCTTCCTCGAAAAACCGGTGGGTGCGCGCGCGCTGTTAGGAAGCGTGCGCGACGTACTCGCGATTCCGCCGAGGGGTGTGTCCCGCTAGCGCACGTCAGGAGTGGTATCTTTCAGAAAGCCCTTGCGGGCAGAATGCCGGTCAGCGGCGAAGCGTGGCGATTCAGAAAAAAACCATCGCGTCAAAATCCAAACGGGGGCGGTCGAAGGATCCACGCCCTGAAAGCCATTCCGTTGTAACAGGTCCCGTACCGATTGTCGGCGTAGGCGCCTCTGCGGGTGGATTGGGAGCTTTAACCGCGCTACTGAAGGCGCTGCCCGCCCATTCAGGACTGGGCTTTGTGCTGATCCAGCATCTTGACCCGCAGCACCCCAGCGCGCTGACCCAGCTCCTCTCGAAGGCCACCTCCATGCCTGTGCGGGAAGTGACCGACGGAATTGTGGTCCAGCCGGATCACGTCTACGTGATTCCACCGAACAAGAGCATGATTGTGAGCGGCGGCGCGCTCAAGCTGATGCCGCGCGAAGGGACCCCCAGCCCGCATCATCCCATCGACGAATTCTACGCGGCCTTAGCCCAGGAGCAGACCAGCGCGGCCATCGGCGTGATCCTATCGGGCAGCGGAACGGACGGGACGCAAGGTCTCAAGGAGATCAAGGCCGAAGGAGGCGTGACTTTCGCGCAGGATCCTAAAACCGCAGAATGGTCGGCCATGCCGATGAGCGCCATCGCGGCTGGCGCGGTGGACTTTGTGCTGACGCCCACCCGAATCGCCGCCGAGCTGGTGCGCATCGCACACCATCCGTACGTACTGGAGCAGAACCGGGAAGCTCCCGAGGGCGACGGGCTCGAGAAGATTTATCAACTGCTCCGCTCCGCCACTGGCTTGGACTTCCATTGGTACAAGCAGCATACGGTCCGCCGCCGTCTGGCGCGCCGGATGGCTTTGCAGAGAATCGACTCGCTCAACAAATATGCGCAGTTCCTGAAGCAGGACCGTAGTGAGGCGGAGGCTGCGGCGGCCGATATCTTCATCCACGTCACCGGATTCTTCCGCGACGCCGAGTGCTTTCAGGCGCTCCGAAAACAGGTCTTTCCGAAGCTTCGTGGTAAACGGCCGCCTGAGGACGCGATCCGCATCTGGGTCCCCGGCTGTTCGACGGGCGAGGAAGTTTACACTATTGCGATGCTGCTGCTCGAGGATCTGGGCGCGCACGCCAGCCGGCTGAGGATTCAGATGTTCGGCACCGACATCAGTGAGCGCGCGATCGAGCATGCGCGCGTCGGAATCTACTCGGAAGCCGCAGTGCATGGTGTATCGGCCGCGCGCCTTAAGCGCTTTTTCGTCAAAGCCGACCATGGCTACCAGATCAACAAATCCGTGCGCGACCTGTGTGTGTTCGCGCGGCATGACCTGGCCAACGATCCTCCGTTTTCGAAACTTGACCTGATCAGTTGCCGGAATGTCCTGATTTACATGGGGACGGCTCTACAGAAGCGGGTCTTAGGAATTTTCCATTACGCGCTGAAGCCCGGCGGTGCCCTTATGCTCGGAAAATCCGAGGCGATCAGCGCGTTTGCGAACATCTTTACGTCCTGAGGACCATACCCACAAGATCTTCTCCCGCAAGGAGGGTGCTCCGCTGGCATCCCGCTTCGACTGGCTGAGTGGCGAACAGAAAGAGCACCGGACCGGGCAGCCCAAGATCGCTCTGGCCGCTCCACTGATGGATCATCAGAAGGAAGCCGAACGAATTCTGCTGCACCGCTACGTGCCGCCTGCTCTGGTGGTGGATTCCGATCTGCGGGTGGTTCATTTTCAAGGCGACACCAGTCCCTATCTGGCTCTTTCCACGGGCCCGCCCGCCTATCACCTGTTTAAAATAATCCGTCCGGAGTTTGTGGTCGAAATTCGCAGCGCCATCTCGCAGGCGAAGCGTCAAGGAACCATGGTGTCGACCGATGTGATCCCGTATCCGCACAAGGGGCATCCTGGAAACGTTCGCATCGATGTGTCGCTGCTCCACAAAAATGCCGCGCAGAAACCGGATTTCCTGATCGTTTTCAAGGAAACGGAGCATGCCCACGCTCCGGCTGAGCGCAAGCGTACGCAAAAGGAACTACCGGCCTCCCGCCTGGAGAAGGAATTGGTTTCCGCGCGCGAATACATGCGCACTTTGATCGCCGAGCATGAAGCCGCGCAGGAGGAGATGAAAGCGGCCAGCGAGGAGGCTCTGTCGAGCAACGAAGAACTGCAGAGCACGAACGAGGAGCTGGAAACCGCGAAGGAAGAGCTCCAGAGCTCGAACGAGGAGCTGATCACGCTCAATGAAGAGCTGCGCCACCGCAACTCCGAGCTGAGCGTCCTGACCAACGACCTGAACAACCTGCTGGTGGGGGTCCAGATTTCGGTGCTGGTTCTCGACGGGAGCCTGCACATCCGCCGCTTCACTCCGGTCGCGGGAAAACTGCTGAATCTGCTCGAATCCGACGTGGGACGGCCCTTCAGCGACATCGCGTCCACTTTCCAGATGCCCGATTGGGAAAAATGGGTCGGCGAGGTTACTGACCAGGTTCGCCCGATCGAACGCGAGGTCAAAGACCGTAACGGTTACTGGTACCTGCTGCGTCTGCGTCCGTACCGTACCGGCGATAATAAGATCGACGGCGTGATCGTGGTCCTGCTGGACATTGACCTGATCAAACGTCCGTTGCTCGAGGAAGCTCGCCAGTCGCGCGATTATGCGAGCGCGCTGCTGGAGTCGTCGGGACAGGCCATTGTCGCGGCCGGCGTTGACGAAAAGATCGTGCTGGTGAATAGCGGAGCGGAAAAGATGTTCGGTTACCGCCGGGATCAGATCGTCGGCCAGCCTCTCCGCTTTTTGCTTCCGGAGAGCCCCCGGCAGCATACCTCCGAAATTCTGCAAGGATTTTTAGGCGCTCGTAAGAGCGGGCGGGTATAGGAATCGGCCTCGAAGCACGCCGTCGTGACGGTGCCGTTTTTCCGGTTGAAGCTACCTTCAGTACCATCGAGCGTACTGAGCGGCGGCTGGCAGTCGCGTTTTTGTGGACGTCACCGAACGGCGTCGTCTGGAGAAGCAATCGGACATCTACCGGACCGAGATTGGCGCGCTGGCGGCACAGTTGCTGACGGCGCAGGAAGAAGAACGGCGCCGGGTTTCGCGAGAATTGCATGACAGCTTGTGCCAGCAACTGGCTTCGTTGGCTCTGGATGTAGAAGCGTTGGCAAGCGAACCCGATACGGTCGCATCCACGCGAACGCGTCTGAAGGCTCTCGAAGGGCGCGTGATCGAAACCTCGGAAAAGGCGCGGCACATCGCCTACGAACTGCATCCGTCCGTGGTGGACGACCTGGGGCTGACCATCTCCCTTAAAGCATTGTGTGGCGATTTTTCAGCGGCGGAGGATATTCCGGTAAAGTTCACCGCCGGCAAGCTGCCGGATTCGGTTCCTTTGAGCATCGCGTCCGGCGTTTACCGGATCGCGCAGGAGAGCCTGCAAAATGTGGCCAAATACGCCAGGGCGGGGCAAGTCACCGTGAATCTGGCCATTCCGGATCACCGTTTAAGGATGTCTGTCGAAGACAACGGCGTGGGCTTCGATCCCGCGGCCGTGAAAGGTAGAGGCGGGCTGGGCATGGTCAGCATGACGGAGCGGGCGAAGATGATGGGCGGCAAGCTGTCGATTGAATCCAAACCGGGACATGGGACGACGGTGCTAGTCGAAGTACCGTTGCCGGCGGAGCCATGAAGCGCGCGCTCATTCTGCTAGCGGATGACCATGCTTTGATGCTGGACGGGATCCGCAATCTGCTCCAGCCCTATAACGTGGTGGGTTCCATGGAAGACGGGAAAGCGCTGGTGGAAGCGGCCATTCGTCTGAAACCGGATCTGATCATCCTGGACATCACGATGCCGTTACTAAACGGAATCGATGCCGCGCGCGAGATTCGCAAACATCTGCCCGACATGAAGCTGTTGTTCGTCACCATGCATACGCGGCCAACCTATCTGCAAGCGGCGCTTGAGGCAGGCGCGAACGGGTTCGCGGTGAAGTCGTCTGGCCGCACGGAGATTCTGGCGGCGGTCGAGGCGGTCCTCGCCGGAAATTTGTATATCACTCCAGGCGTTGGCGGCGACAGGGCCAGCGGGATCGCGGATTCCAGCCACGCGGCCGACAAACTTCGTCTGAGCGCCCGTGAGCGCGAGATCCTCCAGTTGATCGCGGAAGGAAAGAGCCGTAAGGAGATCGCGTACGCTGCCGCCATCTCCGAAAAAACCGTCGCTTTCCATAAAAATAATCTAAAACACAAGCTCGGTTTATCGAGCACGGCGCAGCTCACCAAGTACGCCCTGGACGAAGGACTGGTCCAGTAAGCATCAGGCGAGGGCCTAGTCCCTACTTTGACCCCGTAACCTGGACACTTGTCCAGCTATTCACAAGAGCATCTTGCGGGTAATCTGAACCTGGGCGCGGACTTCGAGTCTTGACTACGCGTCCGGTCCCACCGGAGTCATCGCGATGATGCTTGGCCTTCAAGAATCCCCGGTCCAGAATGACGAATTAGCTGCAGGCAAAGACAAAGTTGCCGCAAGCGACTACGCCACCCTGTTGGCTGCGTTTCAGACGGCCTCCGCGAAAATGAAGGCGTCCTCGGCGGCTTTCAACGCAGTGCTCATAAGCCTTCCCGCGGGCCTGTCTGACGAGGACCGCACATCTCGCATCGCCAGCGCGGCGACTACGCATGAAGAAGCTCGCGAGGCCTTTCTGTCCATTGCTTCACAACTGCACGGAACCATGATCCGCCAGATTGTCGCCTCGCACCCTGTGATCCGCACTTCCGCCCAGCACGGCTAGAATCCGGCTAGATCACATTTGGGCGGCGATTACCTCGAACGCCACGCTCGCGTCCAGCGACGGGAGTCCTTCGAATAACAAAAAGGTGCTCGCGGGCGGCCGCGACTGATCCAGATACTTGAATCGCAAGGCGCGGACTTTATCGGCCACCGGTTTCGCCAGCGGATACGTGCTTGACCAGAACACGTTTTTATAAGTGACTCCCAATGGCTCCAGCGCTTTCTCCAATCGTTCGAATCCGAGGACTACATCCGACTCTTGTTCGCCGAACACCATCTGGCTCCCGCTGAGGATCACTTTCGGCGCATTCACCAGCGCGATCTGCGAGTAGTTCGGATTCTGCGTCAAACCCGGAGGATTGACCAGCTCGACCGCCGATGCGGGAGCGGTTTCCAGGCGTCCCACTCCTTCGCATTCGTCCAGCGGTTCTAAACCGAGCCGCTGAAGTTGCACATAATCCGCCGCCGCATTCGGGAAAGCCGCTGTCAGCGCCCCGCGCGCCGTGGAAACATCCTCGATCGAGCTGAGGAAACAAGTGACCCGCAGCATCTCGCTCGAAGCCACCCCTGCCGCCTTAGCCGCGGTCTGGAGCTGCTGGATCGACTGGCGCACGTCTTTCGATTGCTGACCCGCGAAAAACGCAAGTCCATTCGGATTCACGGCTTTCTTATCGGTCGCGATACTTTCGAAAATCACCTGCGCGCCATCCAGCGGAAGCGCGCCCACTTGAATCGTACTGAGCGCCGGAAGATTCACTTTGCGATCGCTGAATATTTCGCTGACCAGCGTCTGCACGCGCCGCAAATCGCCTGATCCGGCCACGAATGCGCGCAGCTTGACGATAGTCGCGCCGTGATTCTCATTGAACAGCGCCTTCAGCGCCTCGCGAATTTGCGGGGAAAGCAGGCCTTTCGCGGAGAGCGGCGAAACGTGAAATTCCAATCGAGCGGTCTCGGCGGCGAGAGCCGTAGGCGGGTCTTTAAGTAGCGGCAGGGTCTGAGTGACAGGCTCTTTCTTTTCTTTCTTGCTTTGTCCCGGAAGAAAATTTCCGGCGATCAGCAGGCCGAGGAGGGGAACGAGAGCTCTGCGGGAATTCACGGATCGCAAAGCAGGATTTTAGCGCATTCAGGCTACTCATTGCGCAGCGCGACCAGCGGGTCTACACTTGCAGCCGCGCGCGCAGGCAGATAACTGGCCACGAACGATACTGCCGCCACCATTGCCGCGACCGACGCATAGATCGCCGGATCTCCAGGTTTCACCTCGAACAGCATGCTGGTGAGCAGCCGCGAGACCGAGAAAGCTCCCGCGAGACCCAGCGCGACACCGATCATTGCGAGCGTCATCCCCTGGCCCAAGATAAGCCGCAGCACGTTACCTGGGGACGCGCCCAGCGCCATCCGCAGACCGATCTCGCTGGTCCGCTGCGCCGCCAGATACGCCATTACCCCGTAGACCCCAGCCATCGCCAGGCAGACGGCCAAGCCCGCGAAGATTCCCAGCAGCAGCGTTCTGAACCAATCCGGCGCGACGTTCCCGGCGAGCAGCGCTCCCATCGTAGTGAAATCCACCGACACTTCGGGCGAGCGATTCGCCACCATCTTGCGCAGGGAGTCCATCAGCCCCCGCGGATCGCCCGCGGTCTTGACGACTACGCTAAGGGTGGTCCCGTTGTAGCGATGCTGCTGGTAGGGCATGTAGCATTCCGGCTGCGGCGCGTACGCCTGCCCCTCCTGTCGAACGTCGCCCACTACGCCGGCAATCTTCATCCCGTCGAGCGAATCGGAAGGACAAAAGATAGTGCGGCCGATCGGATCCTGCCCAGCAAACGATTTTCGCACCAGCGCGTCATTCACGATGACGGTGAATGGCGTCCCGGGACCGTCGGAATCGTTGAAATCGCGTCCCTGCTTCAGGGGAATTCCCAGAGCATGGAACGTGCCCGGCGCGACCACCGATACCAACGCCGGCGTCCCGCTCATGTCCAATTGTTTAGGGATCCGATCGATCCAGTACAGCGTCGACGTTTCGATATGCCCTGGAGGCGAGGTGGTCGCGCCCGCAGCCTCCACGCCCGGCAATGTCGCCATGTCAGCCAGCAGTCCTTTGAAAAACTGGTTGGCGCGACGAGTGCCCGAATCGCTCGATGCCGGAACTGTCGTCTTCATCACTAGCACGTTTTCCGGCTGGAATCCGAGCGTTACACCGCGCAGAGCGATGAAGCTCTTCATCAACAATCCCGCACCGGCCAGCAGGATCACCGACATCGCAATCTCCGCGATCACCAGCGCGGACCGCATCGAGTTCAAACTTCCCGCCCCACGGCGCAGCATCTGATTCAAATCCGTCCGAGACGCGTGAATTGCGGGAACCAAGCCGAACAGCAGGCTCGCGACGACCGCCATCGCGAAATTGAACATCAGAACCCACCCGTCGGTGGACGTGCTGGCCAACCTCGGCACCCCGGCCGGCGCGAGGGCGACCAGCGCCTTCGATCCCCATATCGCCACTACCAGTCCCACGCCGCCCGCCATGACCGATAACACCAGGCTCTCTGTGATCAACTGCCGGAGAATCCGCCCGCGAGTGGCCCCCACCGCGGCGCGAATCGCCATTTCCCGCGCCCGTCCCGTCGCCTTGGCCAGCAGCAGCGTCGCGACGTTCGCACACGCGATCAGCAGCACCACTCCCACCGCTCCCAGCAAAAGTATACAGCGTGGTTCGAACCTCGCTGACCGTCTCGTCTCTCAATCGCGTGACAGAAACGCCGCGGCCTTCGTTCGTATTGGGATATCGCTGCGTCAGCCGGGTGGCGATGGACGTCAGCTGCGCCTGTGCCTGTTCCACGCTCACGCCCGGCTTGAGCCTCGCGATGCATTCGTAATTGAGCCCCGCGCGATATTCGGGCTTCTGAGCCTTCATTTCGATCGGCAGCCAGAGATCGCTATGCACCGGATCGTTAAACCCCTCGGGCATAATGCCCGCCACGGTGAAGGTCCTTTCGAACATCCGCACGCTGCGTCCGATCGCGCTGGGATTGGCTTCAAACTGGCTGCGCCAATACGCGTGGCTGATCACCACGGTCCCGCTGCTTGGGAAAATACGCCCCGCGGCGGGTTCGATTCCAAAAACCCGAAAAAACTCCGGCGTAACTTGGGTCACACGCCCGTAAGCAGCAGCCTCACCGGCGAGCACCGAAGCCTGCGTGGTCGCATAATAGGCCATCCACTGGAACGCGCTGCTTTGATCGTGCCAATCCTGAGCGTCCAGTGCGGAAACCTGTTTAGATAGCGCCCCAGCCAGCACCCCTTTTTTCCACGACGACGTGAGCACCACGATCCGATCGGGATCGCGATACCCCAGCGGCCGCAGCAGCACCGCGTTAACTACGCTGAAAACTGCGGTGTTCGCCCCCATCCCGAGCGCCATCACCAGCACGGCCAGCGCAGTGAACCCCGGACTCTTTCGAAGCGATCGCAGGGCGAACTTGAGGTCCATATGAAAGAACTCTACGCAAATGAGCAACGCCAGGTTTCAATCATTCTGGTCAACTATGCCCGATGAGCCGCGCCACGATCTCGCCCGCAACCGCATCCGCCCGAGCCTCAATCTCCGCGCCGGTCTGATCCTGAATAGGATGCGCGACGTAAACCGCGTCGAAGTCCGGCCTCCCCAAAGCCGCGGCCTGCGCTCTCGCCGCCAGCATAAACTCGTGCGTGGCCACCGGCACCGCGGGAATTCCCCAATTCTCTAACTGGATCGTGTCGTGCAAACTGCACGTGGTACAGGACCCTCAATCCGCCAGCGCTTCAATCGCCGCGTCCACGCTGCGCAGCTGATCCAGCACCTGCCGGGTGCCCTGGCGAACGTCGGCTTCATGAGCCGGATCACTCGGCCCGCCGCGTGGCGCTCCATCAGAATTCTTTCGAGCCGGTCGAGGAAAACACTGCCGCCGGGTTTGCTGATATCGAGCAGCGCCACCGTTTTCCCCGCCAGCGTGTCCAGCCGCGGAGCCGCCGTCGATGAAACCGTCCGCTCGTCACAAGGATTAACTAAAGTCGTTAGCATGGATAAGTCACCATCTGGCTGCCGCGCGGCCCCGCGCTCCAACTGCCGATCACGGCTGAAAATTTACCGGCGGTTCCACCGGCTACCACAATCTTGATCGATTCCGGCGCGCGGAATTTCTGATAGCAGCGCTCGCCCCCGATCTCGATTTCGCGATACAGTTTCACGTGCTGCGCGCCCTCGCCTTCTATATCGTATGCCCGCACGGGAATGCCCGTGTTGCGGAACAGAAAATCGCGCGCGTCGGACTTGCTGAATCCGTCGCGATGAATCGTCTTCACGTGCTCCGGGCACAGGACGACCATAGCCTCGATACTCATGCATGTCCGATAGCTCCACACCGTGGCGAGCGCCCGCGAGATCGCCGTCAGCACTCCCGTTGCGGTCCGCGACATGTGTTCGCTCACTCCATTCGGCGCTTCCCCCGCGAACAGTGTCAATGTGCTGTCGGAGCGCGAAAATCCCTGCTCGACTTGCAGCGGCTCCCACGGGCTCTCCTCTTCGTTTTCAGCGATGCAATATGAAAACTTACCGGGATTTCCCAGCGCCGACATGTCGATCCCATCTGGCCGCGCGCCTCCCAGATTCAACAGCATCAACTGGAGAGCGCGGCCCAAAGTGCTGTTGGCGCGCGCGACATTGCTGAATACATTCTTGCGGTACCAGAACCCCAGCTCGTCGCGAACCGGACCGTTCATGATAATCAGAGGCGCCGCGAAATGGGTGGTCGCCTGCACGCCATGGGCGTTGAATCGCTCATCGCAAACCGCGCGCACTAACGGGATTAGCACCCGCATCATTTGAGGAACGCACCCGGCCATCACCGCGTTGGCCGCGATCTTTTCGATGGTCGCCTCGCCGTAGCACGGCGGAATCCGCCCCACGATTTCCGCAGGATCCAGCTCGCCGATCATCCGGTCCACGCGCTCCACTGTAGGCGGGATCACCGGCAATGGATCCCCGAAAGCCCGCATCGAGTAATCGTAGGGGTCTTCAGAAATCTCAATTCGAGACGCCCGCGTTCCACGCGCGGCGTGAAGGTTCAAAGCCTCCGCTGCCGGACTATCGTCAGCCGTTTCCAAGTGACGGGAAGAGCATCCAGGCTTGCTCGGCGGATTCCCGTCATATGCATCGGCAATCGCTCCGCGTCCCATCGCTGCGGCCACGGCGTTCAGATCGCTCTTATCGAAACCGATCACAGTACGGATCACGCGTCCGTCCGCGCCGATCAGAAAAAACGTGGGCACCGATACCGGATCGAAAGCCCGCGAGATTCGCAATCCCTGATCCACGTCCACCGGAAACGCAGCTGAAGTCTGTTCGACGAACATACGCGTCAACTCCGCGGAATCCTGCGAAATCCCTAAAACCTGCGCCGATTGCCTCGCCAACTTGTTGAGATACGGCATCGCAAGCCGGCAGGTGGGGCAGTCGGTTTCAAGAAACACCAGCAGACAAGGCTCGCCTGTTGGAATCGCGCGCGCTACATCGGGAGCCTTCTGGCCGGCCTTTATCATGAGATGTAAATCTATCCTACCGCGCGGGCTTTTCGGCGACCAGCATGAATTGTCCCGCGAAGGGGCGGAACGGCAGTGCCAGATAGAGCCGTATCAGCCAGCCCGCCACCGGAAAGCGCGACTTCATGCTGAACGGCGTGAAGCGAGGTTCCGAGTGCACGATGTTCCATCCCAACGAGCGTAGAAAATCTGTGAATCCGTTGTCGGTGTAGGCGGTCCGATGCGTGTAGTCGTCGTAATAGCGTCGCGGCTCCAGCCGGAAATTCGGTTGGACTACTATCAGCCGTCCGCCGGGCCGAAGCACGCGATAGGCTTCGCTCAGAATCACTTCGCCCTGCTCAATCGTAAAGTGCTCAAAGAAGTTTGAAGCGAACACTGTGGCGACGCTCTCACTCGCAACCGGTAGCCGATCGGTTGCGGACTGAATCAGCGGACGGATATCCCGGCCCCAATGCGCAGCCAGTTCCGGATTCATGTCCAGCGCCCATTTCGCGCCTGCCCGAATATTCTTCGAAAATTCGCCGTACCCGGCGCCCAGCTCGATCAGCCCTTCGTCTTCGGAAACCCATCGCTGAAGATACCGGCAAATCGCGACCCACACAACCGCGCGGCGCGGATCGTACTGGAAGCGGACCTCGTGATAATTTTTGATGGCGGTGGTCATCGTGGTGATGGGATCGGTTGGTACACGTACACGCCGTCGCTGTAGGGCCCCGGAATATGCGCGGCCAGCTTATAGTGTAAGCGGATCTCTTCCATCTGCGCCTCCGGAAGCGCGGATATTTCGAGGTCGCGGCCGGCAGCCGGATGATGCGCATCTTCGAAAAGAATGATCGTTCCGAAAGACTCTGCCGCGATATCCCGGCGCACCGGTGTGGGATCGACCACGCCCGCGCGAACCAGAAGGCCGTAAATCAGTGTTTCGACTTCGATCGATCCGCGCAGCCGTTCACTCGCATTGTAGTCTGTCGATAACAGCCGTCCATTGACGTAGGGTTTCAGCGCGGATATTTCGGCTCGAAATTGCTGCTCGATCGCGACCCGGGTCAGCAGGATGTTGGTCGTGATTCTGAAATTCAATACCAGATGCACGGCCAGTGGGATTTGCAGGAGGGTGATCCAGTGCTTGCTGCCGCCGAAGGTGAGCGGAAAGAAATCGAGCGAGTGCAGCGCCAGGCAGGCGCACAGAATCAGCAGGATGGTAAATTCGATCTGATAGTTCGTGTCCGACCCGATTTTCGCCGCGGTCAATAGGAAAATCGCGCCTGCGAATCCCAGATAGAGGAATAACGCCCGCCCGGCCCGCCACGCAGGTTTCGCTCCAGCCAGTACCACCACCATCATCGGCGTCACGCCGATCAGGACCATAAAATGCGGCTTTAGTTTCGACAGAGCAAACGGGTTCAGATTCGCGCGAGCTGTGTTGGCAAAGAAATGTCCCTGCGTGATCCCATTGATTCCCAGCGCGACCCCGGCTACGACAGCGGCCAAACCAATCCCGAATCGCAAAGCAGCTCTGGGACGCTCTATCAACAGGACGACGAAAATCGCAAGCGGGCACGCGACCATCGTCTGCTTGGTAAAGAAGGCAAGGGTCGCGAAGATTCCGGCGGTCACAAGCGCTTTATCTCCTCGAAGAAGGTATTTGGAAAACTGCCAGAATGCGGCCATCGCGAAGCAGGCGGCCAGCGTGTCGACCTGCCCGATGGTTCCCCAATTCAGTAGCAGCGACGTGGACGCCGCGAGAAGGGCGGCCGTCCAGGCGCAGTACCGGTCCCCCGTGTAGAGCATGGTCAGCCCCCAGATCAGAATGACGATTCCGATCAGCGAGCCAAAGCTGATCAGCCGCCCGGCGGCCAATGCCGGCAGCCCGGCCTTTCGAAGCGCGGCTTCGGTCAGATAGAAAATCGGCGTATAAGCGCTAACCGTGTAAGGATACCGGTTCAGATCGTAGTAAAGCGTCCCATCGTGGGCCAGCATCTGAGACTGCGCGCTCACCACCGATTCCGGCCCCGAAAAGGCATTCTGAGCCCAGAAGAGCATCGCCAAGTGGAACAAGATGCACACGAAAGCGACCGCCGCAAACATCCATAGCAGCCTGCGGCACCACAATTCCGTACGCGGCTGAGGAATCGTTTGCGGGATGGATGACGCCAGGGAGGACATTCGATCTCCCTTAAGAAATCGGCGGAAACTTCAGCGAATCTTATAGATGGTGCCGATTTTGGTGTGCTCTATCGCCGTCAGCTCGGGATTCGTTGCGATGGCCTTCAAAACCGCGTCCTTGTCCTCCCCAGCCATTTCGCGGCCCAGGTCTTCGGAGGTGAAATAGACGTATCCGATGCCGTGCGCCCTAGCAAATTCAGCAATTTGCGAGTAGAACGCCACCATCCCCGCGCGGTCGCCGCGATACCAGAATTTCGGCGGAAGATTCAAAGTCATCGCCGGATGTCCGGTTTCGAGATAGAACCGGGGGTCTTCGTAAGCAATGAATGCGGCATCGCGCGGGATGTTTTCCGCAATCCATTGATAAGCCACACGATTTTCCGCTGCGAGCTGCCGTCGCTGATGGGCCGCGTCCGGCATCAGCGAGAGTACCGTATAGAATTGAAGCGCCACCGCGCCCAGCAGCACAATCGCAAGGACCACCCCAAATCCCGCCGCGACGATCCGCTGGGACCAGTCTTTATGCGTCAAAGCTCCGCGAAGCATGCCCTGCAAGTGGTCCATCTCGGTCAGCAATCCGGCTAGAAGAAACGGGATCAATGGGAGGATAAATCGCTCATTCGGCGGGAAATACCAAACCAGCAGCATGCCCGACGAAATCACGCCAAAGGCCGCGTAGTGCCATCCGACACCCCGGTGCGCCATCCTGACGATCCCCGCGATCATCGCGATCCCCAACACTTGGGTCAGAATTTTCACCAGCAGCGCCGACGTAATCTCCGGCAGCGCCATCGCTCCCATTGCGTAAAGCAAGCCGTCGGCGTTCTTCCACAGGACTACGGGAAGATCGGATAGAGAAATCGCTTGGCGAGCATAACCAAAGTAGTTTGTATAATATAGCAGGATCTCGTCAGCGCCTTTGAATTGATGTCCGCGGGTCCAGACGGTCCAGCCGATGACGAAAGGCAACATCGAGCCTGCCAGCCACATCGCACGGCGACGCTCTCCTCGCCATAGCAAGACAATCGGCGCGGAAATGAGCAAAGCTAACCCGGCTGAACGAGTTAGATAAGCCAATCCGCCCAGCACGCCCGCCCAAATCGCCCATTTTACACCCGATCGAGTCAAGCAAAGCAGGGCACCCAGAATCAGACAGGTGAAGAACATTTCCGAGAAGATGCTGATTCCAAAGTGGATCACGTATGGATTTACCGCCAGCAGCACCAACAGAATCCACAAACGCACACCCTTGATCCCCCAACTTTGATATAACAACAGGCTCAAAGCCAAGAAAACAGGGATGGTTAGCCATCCAAGCCAGGCTGCAACTCGAAGATTGGCGGGGAAAGACGGTTGGATCCTCCAGGCCAGCGACATGTAAAGAGGGAACAGAGGACCGTATTTTGTCTGATAGGGGTCCTCAACCAGGCTGGGAATCCGATACCCTTGGCCCTCAGCTAAGGACTTTGCTGAGGCGAAGTATATGCCATCGTCGTGATTCGCACCAAATTCGGGCAAGTCGCTATTGTTCAAGGCGATCCAGGCCGATAAAGTTATCAGAATGACTAAGCCAAAGGCACTCTGGAGCCTCGAAGTCATACGGATAAACGTTACCATACACCTCAACCGGCGGGGTGCTTGGAGTGGTCCGAAAGGTACGGCCAGCGGCCCAAAAGCTGGAAGACCTGAGAGTTTTCAGCGGGCGCATTAGGCAATTAGCCTGATTCTTTGCAAGCCGGAGCGATGTTAGATTTTATACAGCGGCAGGGACCTGTCGCGCACCGTAGGGAGAGGAGATTAGAGGAAAAATGAAGAATCTTATCTTGAAGTTGCAGGTTTGGAAAGATACGCGCGGACAGGACCTCATCGAGTACGCTCTGATGGCGGGTTTTGTTGCAGTCGCGGCTGGCGCGATTATGCCGGGTGTTGCCACGAGCATCAGCACGATCTTCTCGAAGGTCGCGTCTGTGATGACGGCGGCTTCGACCACCGGTAGCTAAACACTACCTAACCGCAGGATTTGGGAGTGGGCAAGGCGAAAGCTGCGCTCGCTCCCTTCTGCATTTTTATTGGACCTTGTAGAGAACCGTCCCCGCCTGTTCGTCAATCTTTTGTAGGCCCGGATTCCCCGCCGCCAATTCCAACACCTTATCCTGCCGATGCGGACCGATCTTGGGAAGCATCACGTAGTCCAAACCATGCTCGCGGGCGTATCGATCGATCCTCTGATAGAGCGCCAGATCCTCATCTGTTCCCTTTGCATAGTATTGGCGCGTCGGGATGAGAAACGACGTCGAGTGGCGGCCGTCGATAGGTATAGTGCGGTGTCGTTCTCCCATAGAATGTTTGATGTGACGTCGATATGTGAAGCGATCCATTCATAGGATTCGTGAAATGATCGGGCATTCCTGCGATCCTCGCGAGCCAGGTCAGGCAGGACACTGGCCCACATATAAACCTGGAGCCCGGCTCCAGTGGCTAGAATCGCGACCAGAAATCCTGCGAAAGCGTAAGCGACTACCCGCTGGCTCCGGTCGGGGTGGCGAAATGCGCCTCGAACCATCCCTGCAAAGTGAACCGCCTCGGTCCAAAAACAGGCCAGCAGCAGGGGAGCTACCGGCAGAATGAATCGCTGATTGGGCGGGAAATGCCAGATCACTAGCATCATCAAGGAAATCGCCGCAAATAGCCCGTACAGGCGCGCGAATCCGCTGCGGACCAGCCGCACTCCACCGAGGATGGTCGCGATGGCCAGCGACGGCAGCAGCATTTTCTCGGGCAGGCCCTGAATCATTTCGGGGAATACCAGGGAACCCATCGAAACCAGCAAGGCGCTCGTATTCTGCCACAAGACCGAGGCGAAGTTGTCCCAGCCGACGTTGTAAAACTGATAACCGATGTAGTTGGTATAGCAGAGGGTCACGATGTCGTGGCCGGGGGCGGCGTGCTGGTGAGACCAGACGGTCCAACCGGCAATTGCCGGCGTCATTCCGAGGACGAACCACCCAATGCGCCGCGGTTGCTTGATCCACAAGAAATACAGGATGGCGGCCGGCAGCATCGCGATGCCAGCAGTTCGAGCCAGATATCCGGCTCCCGCGAGCAACCCGGCAATTAGGGCGGAATCGCGGCCATATTTTTCCGCAAAGTACATCGCGCCGAACAGGAACAGCAAGAAGAAAAGCTCGGAACCCAGATTCGAGATAAAGAACAAAACATAGGGATTCAGCGCGAACAACGCCGTGACGATCCAGGCGCTGCGGGCGGGGAAGGCGTTCCTCCGCAGCCAGACATGAAACATCACCAGAACCGGCAAAAGGGCGAGCCAAGAAAGAATCAGCGCGATCGGCAAATTCGCTGGATATGCGGGATTCATCCGCCACGCGAGCGACAAATACAGGGGATACAGAGGCGGATACTTGGTTTGATACGGCTCGCCGGGAAGACTCAGAATCCTATAACCGGTTCCCGTCGCGAGAGCCTTTCCGCCGATGAAGTATAGTCCATCATCCTGCAAGACTCCGAAGTGCGGGACGTCCCGGTTATGCCAGACGAACACGAACGAAGGCACACTAAGGATTAAGACCCCAAGGGCCGTCGCGAGTCGCGGGATGTGCATCGTTAATGGGTTAAGACGACTGCGTCCGTGATCGGCTCGAGATCGCCTTTGGCGTCGAATTCGAACGGCTCCGGTTCACCGGCGATTTCAAGATTTGGATTCGCTTCAATGTCGGCGCGAAGATTTTCGCTTAGGCGCATGGCGCCGAGTTCCATCGAATTCGCGATCCATCCGAGAGTCACCTCGCGCTGATCGTGCTTACCCACCGTAGGCCAGAATTTTTCGAGACATTCGCGATCGGTAGAAAAATGAACCGGCGTACGAATAGCCGCAGGAGTCGAAGCTGTAAAGGAGTTGATCTGCGTCGGATTCCAGTCGATGGCCTGAAGCAGGCGGTCATGCACCACGTCCGCCATGCCGAGCCCGACCGCATTTCCGTAGCTATGCGGGCTCAAACCGCGGATGAAAATTCGATGGATGACCGGCGCGGTGTCCCAAGGATTATACTCGCCATTCACTCCGCGATTCACTACTTTCGTATCCATCCCGGCGCCGGAATACGTCTTGCCGATTTCGTCGACGATCAAAATGTCGAGCGGCACCGGAATGCGGCCCATCCAGGACTTGACCAGCGTCAGCAGTTCCTCTTCCTGACGCTCCATTTCGCCGACCGGGACAGCGGTCAGCTGCGCGGTATGGTGATTCGCATCCTCAAGAATCGCCAAGCCTCCCAGAATCTTGCCGCTCTTCAGCACCTGACGGCCGACGGTGCGGATCACATATTCCAATCCGAGCCGGTACGCGTAAGTGTGATACCGCTGCGCCCCCGCGAACTTGCCGAGGCCGATCGCCATCATCTTAAACAGCCCGCTTTCGATTTTCCCTGCGAAATCGGTGTGCCATTTCACACGCCCGATGAGGAAAACGCCGTCCGCCGAGTAGGCATTCCGGTCCATGAACGCTTCGATTCCGTCGTCGGTCTTGCCTAGCGAAACTACGTCCAGAGCGCTCAGAACTGGACACCCCATTGCGGCTTCGTGGATTCCGTAATGCGCCAGAACATTTGCTTGTCCTTCGGCGGTGGCTGCTCCATGGCTCCCCATGGCGGGAAAAAGAAACGGGTGAAAGCCGCGCGATTTCCAGAAATCGACTACAGAGCGGACGATGGTCGCGATATTCGCGATGCCCCGGCTTCCGACGCCGATTGCGACGCGAGCCCCTGGTTTCAACGCAGACGCGAAGCCGGAGGCACCCAGTTCCTTTGAAATCGCGCCGGGAATGTCGGAGATGCCTCGGTCGGGAAAATGCTGGCGAACGTTTAGCAACGGGGAGAAAGCCATATCACTATGAGGATACTCTACAGAAGCGCCGACGGAATGCCGATGACAAGACGTTAGCGCCCATGGCCGCCACTCGTCCATCTCTGGTCATCCTGATCCCCAGCTTCAATGACTGGGACGCCGTCCGGCTGCTGTTGCCGCTGGTGGACCAGGCGCTGGCCGGCGCACATCGTCGAGCCTCCGTGCTGGTGGTGGACGATGCCTCGACTGAGCCGCTCCCGGAGAATTGGCCGGGGGAGAATTTTCATTCGCTGGATGCCGTGGACGTTTTGCACCTGCGATGCAATCTGGGACATCAGCGAGCCATCGCGCTGGGTCTTTACCATGTTCACGAGTTCAGCGACGCAGAGACGGTCCTGGTAATGGATGGCGATGGAGAAGATCGCGCGATGGATCTCCCGGTGCTGCTCGACGAACACGAAGGCAGCGGCCGGCGCGACATCGTTTTCGCCGCTCGAACACGCCGCATGGAAAGTTTCATGTTCCAGTTTTTCTATAGGGCTTATCAGGTGGTGCATCGAATTTTGACCGGAGTGGAAGTACGGGTAGGTAATTTCAGCGTGATGTCGCGAGGAGCCTTGTCGAGGATGATGGCATCGCCGGATTTGTGGAATAACTATTCCGCCGCCGTGTTTCGCGCCCGCCTGCCACGGCAACTGGTTCCGATTCCGAGAGGCAAACGCCTGACTGGCAAGTCGAAGATGAATTTCGTCAGCTTGCTGATGCACGCGCTGTCGGCGATCTCGGTTTATAGCGATCAGGTAAGCGCCCGCCTCTTGACCGCGTCGGCCATCTTCTCGGTCCTGGGCTTGGCCGCGATTGCGATTCGCGCGTTTATCCCCATCCCCGGCTGGACCAGCTTCGTCACCGGATGCCTGATCGGCCTGATTTTCCAATCCCTGACGTTCGCGATTCTATTTTCATTCCTGATCGCGAACCGCCGGAATTCGCCAGCATTCCTGCTGCAAAGGGACGCACCGTACTTCATTTTGGGTAAGACGCCGGTCCGCAATACGGCGAGCGTCCTTCGATGAACCGCACGGCGCGCATCGCGGGCGCGGTGTTTCTGGGCGTCGCGATTCTGCTGCTGGCGTTCCACGGAAATCGCGTGGTGGCGACGAACGATGAAGGAATCCTGCTGGAGCCGGCGCAGCGGGTCGCGGCAGGAGCCCGCCCCTATGTCGATTTCTGGGCCTACATGAGCCCAGGGAGTTATTGGCTTCAAGCCGCGGTGTTCCGAGTTTTCGGAATTTCGCTGATCACTGGCCGCCTGATCGTGATCCTGGATTTTTCAATCCAATGCGCGCTGGTTTTTTGGCTGACCGCGCGGTTGGCATCAATTCGTGCAGCGGCGGTAGTGTCTGTTCGTCTTCGCCGGATTCCAGATCGCCGACCCGGCGTTTCTGACGGCGCAGCATCGATGGGACAGCGCTACGCTCGCCTTAGCCGGAATCGCGATCGGGGTGTCAGCATCGTCCAAAATAAAGTGGGCAGCGAGCGGAGCTCTGCTTGCCGCAGCAACTTGGTGCACGCCTACAGTGGCGATGGTGGGAGCCGCGGAAGCCTTGTGGCTAGCGGTTTCCCGCGAACGCCGCAAGGCTTTGCTTCCATGGGCCGCTGGCGTCGTCTCTGTATCGGCGCTAGCCCTTGGATGGCTGATCGAGAAAGGTTGCTTGCGTGCTTTCCTCGAACAACTGCTGTGGTTGAGACAGAATTATGCGGGCGTCAATACGATGCCCTACGGAACCATCGTCGGCGGCTATCGAGCCTTGTTCGAAGGGTCCAGCGGCGGGTATGAATGGACGATCCGGGCGATCCTGGTCGCCTGCGTGGCCTTGCCTGCGATCCTGCCGCCGGTGGCGCTGTTGGCATGGGCGGCCGCGATGTGGCGGCGGACGATCCCGGAGCAAATCCGCCCTACCGTTCAGTTGCTCCTGCTGACGCTGATCGCATTTGTGGCGACTCTGTTTCCGCGCGCCGACGTGATGCACCTGGCTTTCATCGCGGCGCTTTCTTACGTGCTCGCGGGGGCGGCGCTTGCGCAGATGATTCCGGACCGGTTGAGGCCCGCGCTTTACGATCGCCACGATGATCATGGCGGGCATCTTCGCGTCGAATTTCTTCATAACGTTTAGCGGTACTAGGCGGGTGGCTTCGCCGGTCGGGACACTGCGCGTCGACAAAGGGCAGCTTGCCGCGACGCAGAATCTGCTGGCGAAAGTGCGTCCGGGCGAGGGATTGTTCGTGTATCCCTACATGCCGATCGATTATTTCCTGACGCAGGCGAAAAATCCGACGCGATATGCGTATCTCAATCCAGGTATGTCGACGGCTCGCGACGCAGGTGTCGCATTGGAAGGTCTGGAGGCCGATCCGCCGGAATGGCTGTTGTATCTGAAGCTATCGCGGGAAGAATTCCTGCGCATTTTTCCGAATGGTTCGAATCTCGATTTCCGGTACGAAACACTGGAAGCCTGGCTTGAGAAGAATTATCAGCCGGTTCAGAATCCCGATGTAACTGTGTCCGGGTACCGGCTCTGGCGCCGGATGGATCCGGTCCAGGCGAGCCGCTAATCACAAGCTGCGCGGCTCCGAGAAGCCGACTGGCAGGACCCCTCTCTGCCAATCACCCCGAGGAGCCACGCTGCACGCTGCTCCGGATTGCATCCAGATTACAGCGGCACACGTCTACGAGTCTTGTAAACGCGCCGCGTCCGGTAGAATGGGGCATACGATGACGACCATCCTGGTGATCGACGATGACGAAAGTCTGCGCGATACCATCGGCCTGATGCTGGAACAGGAAGGCTATCGGCCCCTGCTCGCTTCTGACGGCAAAACCGGATATGAGCGCGCCCTCAGCGCCAAGCCCGACCTGATCCTGGTGGATTTGCGCCTGCCCGGCATGAGTGGAATCGAGATCTCGAAGCAGCTTCGCGCCGGTAACGTGAACACGCCGATCATCGTGTTGAGCGCGGTTGGCGAAGAGGTCGACAAGGTACTGCTGCTTGAAATCGGCGCCGACGATTATGTAGTCAAACCATTTGGGGCGCGCGAGCTATTGGCGAGAATCCGGGCCGTGCTCCGCCGCACCTCGCCCGATGCGCGCAAAGTGGCGCAGTTCGGAGACGTGCTGATCGAGTTCGAGCGACGCGTGGTGAGCCGCCACGGCGAGCCTCTTAAAATGACTCCCGCGGAATATAATCTGCTGACTTATTTCCTTTCGAATCCCGACCGGCCGCTGACGCGCGACATGATTCTCAATTCCGTGTGGGGCTACGAGTCGTTTCCGAACACTCGGACCGTCGACGCGCACGTGGTCAAGCTCCGCCAGAAGCTGGAATCCGACCCCAACACGCCCCGCCACTTCCTGACCGTTCACGGCGTCGGCTATCGATTCCTGCCGTAAACGGTTTACAATTCTTTTACAAGTTCGCGCAAGATTGTTTCAGTCGGGGCCACCATAATAAGGAAATGCAACGCACCGTGCTGATCGTCGAGGATGCCGATACGTGCGCCTCCATGCTTGAGATCGTATTCAGCGGGTTGGAGGACCTGAGTGTCCTCACCGTTCCGAGCGGCGAAGCGGCTTGGGGGCTGATCGAGAACAACGCGGCAAGCGATCTTTCGGCGATCGTGACCGACCTCGAAATGCGGGGCATGGATGGGTTCGAGCTGATTGAGCGTGTCCGCGGCCACAGCGTGCATCGCGACGTGCCCATCATGGTGATCACCGGCTCGGCCGATCCGGATGCGCCGCAGCGTGTCGAACGGCTCGGCGCCAACGCTTTTTTCATGAAGCCATATTCGCCCGTGAAAGTGCGGGAGAAACTGGAGCAGTTGCTGAAAAAATGAAACGCCTACTGCTGGTCGTCATCGGAGGAGTCGCGCTGCAGGCGCAATCCACTCCCGAGATCCGCGAAATTCTGGATCGTTTGCAGAAGCTGGAAGACGCGAACCGGTCTCTGAATCAGGAAGTTAAGTCGCTGCGGCAGGAGCTGGCGGTGGCGCGATCCGGGGCGGCACCAGCGGCTGAGCCGGCAGAGGAGCAAGCTCAAGTCCAGAAGGCGCGAGTGGAGGAGCTGGAGCAAACCAAAGTCGCGTCGTCGCAGAAGCTGCCCATCACGGTGACTGGAATGGCGTTGTTCAATGCTTATGCGAACGGCCGCTACAACGGCGGCACGGAGAACACGACCATCGCGCCACTCACGCCCGCGGATGCGACCGGCGGAGGATCGCTACGCCAAAGCATCCTCGGCTTGGTCTACGACAGCCCGCAGTCGATCTTCGGGGGCAAAGTGACGGTGCGCTGTCTCTCGATCTATTCGGCGGGTCCGCCGGATCGCTGAATCATCTGATTCGCTTGAGGACCGCGACTATTTCGCTGGATTGGAATCAAACCAGCGTTCTATTCGGACAGGATAAGCCGATTATTTCCCCGCGCGATCCGAATTCCTTCGCGCAGGTCGGCGTCTCGCCGCTCACTGGGGCGGGGAATCTGTGGCTCTGGCAGCCGCAAATTCGCGTCGAACAGCGGATCCATTTCGCGAAGGATTCCGGCCTTCGCGCGCAGGTGGGCGTGGTGCAGACGCGCGAGCCCGGCGCCGAATCGACGGGTTACAACGCCTATGTTCCGGCTCCTCTTACCGGACTTCCCGTCGAACACGCGCAGCCGGGCGTCGAAGGCCGCTTCGAGCTTTGGCGCCAGTGGGGCGAGCATACACGCATCGAAATCGCGCCCGGGTTTCACGAAAACGCGAGCACCGTCGGCTCGTCAAATGTATCCTCCCATCTGTTTTCGCTCGACTGGCTGATCCGGCCGGTAAAGTTTGTCGAGTTCACGGGCTTCTTCTATAACGGCCAAAATGTCGCGAATCTTGGGGCTCTGCCTCAGGGTTTTATTCCGCATTATGACGGGTCCACGCCGGTTCACAGCACCGGCGGCTGGGCGCAGCTGCGCTTTCCCGTAACCGAGCGCCTGGCGTTCGACATTTACGGCGGCCGCCAGGACGATCAGAATTCGAACCTGCGCGCCGGCTACATCGGCTTGAATGAAGCTTTCGCCGCGAACGCGATGTACCGCATCGCGCCCAATGTGATGCTGAGCCTGGAGGCCAGCCAGGTCCGGACGACGTATCTTGGAATCGGCAACCGGTTGAATAACCACATCGATCTGGCGGTGGCGTATCTTTTCTGATCTAGTCGCGCAAAACGGAGTGCGGCGCGAATGTTGTGTTCGCTGGATCAGTCGTGCGCGCCGCATCCTTTGCGCTCCCTCTGATCTAGTCGCGCAAAACGGAGTGCGGCGCGAATGTTGTGTTCGCTGGATCAGTCGTGCGCGCCGCATCCTTTGCGCTCCCTCTGATCTAGTCGCGCAAAACGGAGTGCGGCGCGAATCTTGTGTTCGCTGGATCAGTCGTGCGCGCCGCATCCTTTGCGCTCCCTCTGATCTAGTCGCGCAAAACGGAGTGCGGCGCGAATGTTGTGTTCGCTGGATCAGTCGTGCGCGCCGCATCCTTTGCGCTCCCTCTGATCTAGTCGCGCAAAACGGAGTGCGGCGCGAATGTTGTGTTCGCTGGATCAGTCGTGCGCGCCGCATCCTTTGCGCTCCCTCTGACTTAGTCGCGCAAAACGGAGTGCGGCGGGATTGGCGTACTCGCTTGCCCGCGATCTGGCTCTGTTGCGCTGCGATTGCATCAGGGGGAACTGTCACGGGACACATCGAGATCGTCTCGTCGAAAGAGCAGGCCGTGCGCAAGAATGCCGATTACTCGGGAGTCGTGGTCTGGCTCGATTCGATGCCAGGCGGCCCGCCCCTCGCCAGCCGCACTGGTAAAGCCGAGATGATTCAGAAGGGGAAGCGATTTCTGCCTCACCTGCTGGCGATTGACGTCGGGACCGTGATCAATTTTCCCAATTACGATCCCATTTTTCACAATGCGTTCTCGAATTACGACGGCGAGATTTTCGACGTAGGCTTGTACCCTCCCGGCACCTCCCGCTCGATTGAATTTAAGCGGGAAGGAATCGTCCGCGTATTTTGCAACATCCATCCGGCGATGAGCGCCGTGATCGTCGTGCTGAAGTCTCCGTATTTTGCCGTTTCCACGAAAGGCCGGCGAATTTTCGATCCACAACGTCCCCCCCGGCGCCTACCGTCTTCGCGTTTTTCACGAACGCTCCACCCAGCAGACCCTGGATAGTCTCATCGGAACCGTTGACGTGGGGCAGGGCATCACCGATCTCCCAAAAATCGACGTGTCCGAGAGCGGCTACCTGTTGCTGCCCCACAAGAACAAGTACGGAAAGGACTATCCGGCGTCCGACTCGGGACCTTATTCTGGAGTCAAGCCGTGAGTTTCTCTCGTCTGTCGCTGCTATGGAAGATTCTGCTGCCCACCTCCGGCGTTTTGACCTTGGTGTTCGCGGCCGCCGGGTGGATTGTGCAGAGCAGCGTCGTCAAGACCACGACGGAGAGCGTCGAGCATGAGGCTCGCGCGAGCTTCCAAGCCTACGAGTCGCTTTGGAACGCGCGCGCCGACCGTCTCGCCAGCGTTAGCCGCATTCTCAGCACTATGCCCTCAGTCCGCGCCGCCTTCGGCACCCGGGATGAAGCCACCATTCGCGACACGGCGGGCGAGCTATGGTCGAAAGTCTCCACCGAAGACGCCTTCTTCCTGGTGGCCGATCCGCAGGGGAAGGTGATCGCCTCACTCGGCAGGTCTGGCCCGATTCGCGCAAACGCCGATTTTCCCGAAGTGCAAGCCGCCGAGTCGCATTTTCCCGACCAAGTCCCGGGCTTCGTCCAGCGCGGCGGCGACCTCTTTCAGGTGGTGGTAACACCCGTCTACGTGCAAGCCGGCAGCGGCGCGGGATTGCTGGACGTTCTGGTAGCCGGTTATGGCGTCGACATCTCTGTGGCGCGCCGGCTGAAGGAAGAAACCGGCGGCAGCGACTTCGTCTTCGTCACCGGCAAGCAGGTGGTGACCACGACCTTGCCGGCCGGCTTAACCGCGCGTCTTCTGGATAAACAGACTGCCCGCAACGAGGATTATCTTGCCCTGGCCACTCCGCTTCTGGATATTCGCGGCGAACCCATCGGACAGCTCCTGATTCTTCGATCCTTCGAAGCCGCCCGCCACAGTATCGCGGCGCTGCGCACCGAAATCGTCGCGCTCTGGCTATCGGCGATGGCCGCGGCACTCCTGGTAACGTTCTTTGTCGCGCGCAGGATCATGCGTCCGGTAGCCGAGCTGGATCGCGCCGCCTCCGAAATCGGCCGTCAGAACTACGACTATCGGGTGGACGTGCACAGCGGCGACGAACTGGGCCGCCTGGGCACCACCTTCAACGCCATGTGCGAATCGATCCAGCAGGCCCGCCAGGAATTGACGCGGCAGGAGCGGATTTCCACCATCGGCCGCCTCTCGACCAGCATCGTCCACGATCTTCGTAATCCGCTGGCCGCGATCTACGCCGGCGCCGAAATGCTGTTCGACAGCAACCTGCCCATGCCGCAAATCAAGCGCCTGGCGATCAACATCTATCGAGCCTCGCGCGGCATTCAGGAGATGCTGCAGCAGCTCCTGAATGTATCCCGAGGCCGAACCGGCGTGCCGGAAATGTGTTACGTCGGCGACGTAGTTTCCGCCGCATGGGCCGCCGTCGAGCCTGATGCCGAAGCCAAAAAAGTGAAACTCGTGGATGAGGTGCCATCCGGCGTCGAGTGTCCTATGGAGCGAGCCCGCATGGAGCGCGTCTTCCGCAATCTTTTCGAAAACGCGGTGGAGGTGATGAACACCGGCGGCACCGTGCGCATCCATGCCACGCAGGAAGAATCGGCTCTGGTGATCGTAGTCAAAGACACCGGCCCGGGGATCCGCCCCGAAGTTCGGGACCGCTTATTCCAGCCCTTCGTCACCTTCGGCAAGAAAAACGGCCTGGGACTGGGCCTGGCGCTGTCGCGGCAAACGCTGCTCGATCACGGCGGTGATCTATGGGTGACCGGCAACGGCCCCGGCGCAGAATTCCAGATGCGGCTCCCATACGGGTCCGGGCTGAAGCAGGCTTGATCAAGGAACCGGCAATCCCACCGCGCGGCGAGCCTCGATAAACTTCGGAAACACCATCGACTCGCGCATCAGGTCCCCGCCGGATTCCGTGGGCAGCGGCCATAACGCCAGCAATTTCCGAGCCTCATCCCGCTGCCCCGCCGCCACCAGCGACGCCGCGTAGAAGGACCGCGCCTGCCCGTCGGACGCGGGCGGCGTGTGCTCGTAAAGTTGTTTCAGCGCGTCCACATCCTGCGGGGGATTCGACCCCGCACCGCCATTTGCCGATCGACGATCTGCGCGTCCGGGGACTTCCGCAGGGTCGCTACCGCCTGATCGCGCCGCCCCGTCGCATAATCCCACGACGCCTCACGCCACGCCCGCAAAGGATCGTTCCGCCGCGTATCCAGATACCGCTTCATCAGTTCGTCCGCACCCTTTAAATCGCCCCCCAGCCAGTGCGCGTAAGCCGCCTTAAACAAGTCCGTCCCCGCGAGAAATGCATGATTCGAATCGTACGCCTGAAGAAAGTATTTCTCCGCGTCCTTGAACCGCCCGGTCAAAAAACACGCCTCGCCCAGCGAATCGAGCGAGTTCGTTTTCTGATCCGGCATCTTTCCATATTCTTCGAACGTTTTCGCCGCCGCGTTGAAATCTCCCGCATAAACCTGCGCATACCCGAGCAGATTCCTGTCGCCGGCATTCTCCGGGTCCACGTTGACGATATTCGAGAAAAGTTCCACCGCCGTCGAAAAGCGACGCGCATTCATCTCCGCGGAAGCTAGAGCCTCCAGCAGCGGAGTGTCCGTCCTCAGCAGCCGCGCCAGCGATGTCAACGCCTTCGCCCTGGCGTCAGCATCGTGCCGCAGCGTCGCCGAAAGCAGCTCCAATCGAGCCCGATCCACATTCGACTGAAGCCCCGGCCTCTTGAGCGCACGGCCCGCGACATCGGCGGCTTGCGCGGATTCGCCACGCGTAACCAGCGTCTCCGCCCACGCGAACCACGCCGCGCCGAAATCCGGATCGAGCGTAACCGCTTTCTCGTAATCCCGATGTCCCCAAGCGGCCATCGCTTCCGTATTCGATGTCGAAAACGAGTGCGCGGATGAATCCAGGCCCTTCGCCAGCGTATTCATCGACGCCAGCAGATCGCCGGAAGCCGCTTCATCGGCGACCATTTTGTGACGCGACGCGTCTTCCACTTCAACCTGGAATCGCAGCGACCCGGCGTGCCCTGTGAAGTAGCCTTGAACAAATCGCGTCGAATTCGCGAGATAAGCGTCGCTGCGCGAGAGCATCGGTTGCGCGAAAACCTTAGGAGCCCCCGATAAATCAGCCGCTACGACCAACGGCGCGGCGGTGGCCACCCAATTAAGGGACGCATCGCCGGTTAGATTTTCGAACGGGAGAATCGCCAGGCGCTCCACGGGATGTCCACCGCGTGAGCACGCGGCCAGTCCCACACAAACCGCCAGGACCGCGCCGCGAGTTACATGCACCGATTACAGGACCTTCTGTTCGGTCGCCATCAGCAGCTTGAAGTCCGGGTTTTCCTTGAGCGCCGCGAATTCGGGCTCTTTTACGAATTTATCGCGCTCCTTGAAGCCTTCTTCGAGGGCCTTGCGAATGTATTGTATGGCGCGCTCCGACTGTCCGTCCTTCGCATACGTCTTGGCCATATAGTAGTGGAACCGGGCGCGTTCCTCGGGGTTGACGCTCCGCTCGAGCAGCAGGATGCCGGTCGCCGAGTGATGTTCGAACACATCCTTGTCGATCTTCAGCGCTTCTTCATACGTCAGGCTCGCATCCGCGTACTGTTTGCGCGCGAAATACGCGGTGCCCAGGTTGCTCAGCATCGAAGCCGAATCGGGCATTAGCCGCAAGGCTTTCTTATACTGCACGATCGCGCGCCGGTACGATTTTTGCGCGTAATAAATCGTCCCCAGATTATTGACCGCCTCGGCATAGGACGGATTCAGCTTGGCCGCGCGCTCATACTGTTTCTTCGCATCCGGCAAGTCGAGCAGTTGATGATACGCGATCCCGATCTTGTTCGCCAGAACGGCCGAATCCTTGGGACCTTCGCGATACGTCTCGATCGCTTCGCGATACATCTTGCGAGCCATCATGATGTCGCCGCGCATCTCCGGACTCAGGCTCTTAGCCGGATCGGCGGGTACAGATTTATCGGTGGGACGAAACCCGTTGGCGGTTTGCGCCGGGTGATTCTGAAAAGCGAGTACCGTTACAAGTAAAACGGAAACCATAGAGGAGGCCTCCTACCTTGTCATTTAATGTATCACCAGTCTGTGCCAAATGGGTGGGACCCGGTTTATGTTTTGGCCGTGTCCCGCAAGCGTTTGTACTTAAGACTGATCAGGCCTTTGCCGTATGTCTTGTTTTCGACCAGGCCGAAATCCCGCTGCGGAAACCCCCTGGGGAACAGCGGAATCCCGTCACCCAGCAGCACCGGAACTATACCGAGATGCAGTTCATCCACCAGATCGGCCTTGAGAAATTCGCGAGCCAGCTCACCGCCGCCCATCAACCAGATATTCTTGCCCGGGTTTTTGCGAATCTCGGCGACCAGGGTGGCCGGAGATCGCCTGGTGAACACGACTCCGTCGCGCTCGCCCGCCGGACGGCTCTTTGAGAAGACGTAATACCTCATGGATGAAGTCGAGTTGAAAGTGCCACCCAGCTTCAGACCCTGATCCAGCGTCTTGCGTCCCATGATGGCGGTGTCGATGGTCGCAAAGAAAGGAGCCATCGAGTAATCTTCGGGAATAAACAGAAAATCGAGGGCGCCGTCGGGTCGCGCGATATATCCGTCGAGACTGATCCCCAGGCCAAGCACGACGTTCCGCATAACGACCAGACTATAGGTCCGTGTGGTGTCCTTCTATTTCGAGAAGATATCTTTCAGCCGGCCGAACAATCCCTTTTTCTTTTCCGGCTGCGGAGCCGCGGGAACGCCATCCGGCGATACCGGAATCGACCTGGGACTCCGAGTGGCCTGCGGAGCCGCCGCCACTCCCTGCGGTCTGTTCTCCGGCCGATTATCGGGAATCGTGGTGGGCGTGAATTTCTCGGTCGGCTCCCATCCCGATATCTGTGTGCGGCCGCCGCCGTGGATTCTGCACACCTCCACCGGCTGCGTTCCCGCGATGAAGACCTGATTTCTGATCTTCGGACATGATGGCGTCGCCAGTTGACCCGTCGTCTCGTCGATCTCCGCCGTCACGATTCCATCCGGCGCGTCGAATCCATGCACGTTGTGATATTCGCGATGCTGGTGGGCCCGTTTCATGAACTCAGCCCAGATCGGCAGCGCACTGCGAGCGCCTTCCAGCTTGAAATCCCGATTGTCGTCGAATCCAACCCACACCACGCAGATCAGCTTCGAAGTGAATCCCGCAAACCAGCCATCCCGCGACGTGCCCGTCTTTCCCGCCGCCGGAAGATTGAATCCGTGCGAATGAACCCCCGCGCCCCGTGCCCGACCGCAAAACTTCCTCCAGCGTATTCTCGACCAGATACGCCACCCGAGGGTCCAGCGCCTGCTTCCGGTCCGGCTGCGAAGTATAAATCGATTTGTCGTGCTGATCGCGAACCGCCTTGATGAATGACGATTTCACCAGTTGCCCCTGATTGACGAACACCGTATAAGCGTCCGCGATCTCGAGCGGCGTCACCTCGTAAGCCCCCAGGGCGATGGACGGCGTCGGCTTGATATCGACATTCAATCCCGCCGCTCGCGCGGTTTGCGCCACCTTGTCATACCCGGTCATCTCCGCGACCTTGACTGCGGGCACGTTCAACGAATGCGCCAGGGCGAACCAGATGGGGATCTCGCCGTAATATACGTTTCCGTGATTGGCAGGTTCATAGGGCTTCTCGTCGAACCAGAATGTCGTCGGCTCGTCGTCGATGATGGTCGCCGGAGTAATCACATCGGCTCCCGAGGATTGCGATAGGCCGGTATTGAACGCCGCGGCATACACGAACGGCTTGAAGGACGACCCTGGCTGCCGCTTCGCCAGCGCATGATCCAGTTGGCTGACCCCATAGCTCCGTCCCCCGACCAGCGCTTTCACCTCGCCCGTAACCGCGTCCAGACACACCAGCGCCACTTGAGCCAGCGGCATTTCATCGGTCCCATATTTCTTAGACCGGCGTTTCCACTGTGCGTCGGTCTCTTCCAGGCCCACCCGGACCGCGTTCACGGCATCGCGCTGGAGATTCATATCGAGCGTCGTATACACCCGATAGGAAGTATTCAGAAAATCGTGACCCTCAAACTGGCTCTGCAACGAATCGCTTACCAGGTCGACGAAATAAGGCGCGTCGCTCGATTCCGCCTCTTCACGAGTCACCTTCAGCGGACTCGCGATCGCGTCTTCATATTGCCGGTCTGTGATGAACCCGTCCTCCCGCATCGCATGCAGCACGATATTCCTTCGAGCCTTTGCCCGATCCGGATGACGGAACGGATTGCGCCCCGAAGGAGCCTGAATCAGCCCCGCCAGCAGCGCCGCATCGGGAAGCGTCACCTGGCTGAGATCCTTGCCTAGATAAACATCCGCCCCTTGCCCGAATCCCTGAATCCCGAAACTTCCTTGATGGCCCAGGTCAATCGAGTTCGCGTAATACTCGAAAATCTGTTGCTTGCTCAGCTTCTGTTCCAGATGCAGAGTGATCATCGTCTCAGGAGCTTTACGACGCCACCCGCGGTCGGTCCCCAGCCACAGCGTCCGGGCCAACTGCTCCGTGATGGTCGACGCCCCTTCCAGGCGATGCTCCGCCACATCTCGCCAGGCTGCCCGCACAATTCCAAAAGGATCGAACCCCGAGTGTGAAAAGAAGTGCTTGTCCTCAGCCGCCAGCGTGGCGTTGATCATGACCTGGGGAATATCGTTGTAATGAACAATCCGCCGCTTCTCGCGCTTCCGGTCGAACAGATTCGTGATCAGCTCTGGTTCGAGATGGAACTCGGTCCTCTCCGTCTGGTCGCGCAGAGAAATAATCTGCGAGATCTTGCCGCGTTGAATCTTGATCACCGCGCCTTCGGTGTCGTAAGCGTTGGCGCCCGGCGTCACCTCGATCGCATCCGGCCGGACGTGATACCAGCCCACCGGGTTGCTGCTCGATTCGCTGTAGCCGCAGCGATGAAGATAGTCGGCGATTTCCTCCACCTTCGCGTCCTCGCCTACGGCCACCGGTCGCGGAGCCGCATAGAGCAGGGAAGTGTTGGCGAACGGTCCCGCGCGCAGTTTTTCTTCCGTGATCCGCGCGTATTTTTCGTAATAATAAGTGAAAACCGCCAGTCCGAGGGTTACGGTGACGACGAATCCGATGAAGAACGCGCGCCCCCAACCACTCAGCAGGAATCGAACCAGCAGTGCCTTTCGAGGCACCTGCAGCTTAATACTCACGCGTCGGCCGTCCGGTCATCGCTTGGTCTCTTCGAGCGCAAATAACTCTTTCCACATGTCCTCGTGCGGCTGCCAGTCCGGCGTCTGATGACCCGTAATTTGCAGCTCCGCCACCTTTAGCGTCCCATGACCGTAAGGACAAATGTATTCCGTACTGGGCGCGCCCAGCAGCACATGGTTCCACGACCCCTTCAAGATCGGCATCCGCAACCGCCGTAAACACGTCCGGCAGCGATACCGATGGTCGCGTAAAACCAGCCACACCATCCCGGTTGCGAAAAGCCCAAAGGCCAGCATGATAAAGGTTGAATTGAAATACCGGGTGACAGGATTCGGGCCTACCGGCGGGATCTCGGCGGCAATCCCACGCTGCATGGCGTATAAACTCGCCAGTACCATCGCCAGCTTTGCGGCCAGGTAACCCCAGTACTTCATAAAGTGTTGGACACCGACGCGCACTAATCGGTTGCTACGCATACTCAGTTTGCCACACTCGGATAGCGTTTGGTTCCGCCGATTACGAGGTTGAAGTGCTCCTTTCCAATCAGAGTGGTGGTTTTCAGCCACGTAGAAGGATCGGCAGTTAACAGCCAAGGCTTTAGAAACAAACCACTTGTCCTTTGGCTTAGCGATTGCCATACAGTCCGCAGGTGATGGCATTGAGAAACGGCGCACTTCGATTGTCCGCGATCGCGATCCTGGCTGTGGCTGCCTTCGCGCAGCAGCCGCAGGGGCCATGGTCAGAGCAGCCCCCATATCCGCAACGCCCGGCTCCTCCGCCTCAGGGTCCTCAAAATGGCCCGGATGACGACGGCAACGCGCCGGACCGCGGAGTCGCGCGACTCAGCTTCATGAGCGGCAACGTCTCCGTCCGCCGAGGCGACTCGGCAGACCTGGTGGCAGCCATCGTAAACGCTCCCCTCACCATCGGCGACCGCTTAGTCACCGCCGAAGGTGGACGCGCCGAAGTCCAGTTGGATTTCGCCAACCTGATTCGCCTGGGGCCCTCGACTGAAGTCCGCTTCAGTGAGCTCCAGCGCGGCCAGTATCAGATTCAGATCGCCGCGGGAACGACGACATTCCGGGTTCTTCGCGACTCCGATGCTCAGGTCGAGATCAGCACTCCCAGCATGTCGGTCCGTCCATTAAGGAAGGGAATTTACCGGGTCAATGTGAAGCCCGACGGCGTTACTGAGATCACCCTCCGGGCCGGAGCGGACGGCGAGGTTTTCGGCCCACGCGGCTCAGAGCAGATTCATAACAACAGCACGATGCTGGTCCGCGGGTCCGCGAACGATCCCGAATATCAGACCATCGCCCCTTTACCCGAAGACGAGTTCGACCATTGGAGCTCCTCTCGCGACCAGTTCATGGAGCACTCGGCTGCGCCCCAGCATGTTAGCCGCGACGTTTACGGGACCGAAGACATGGACCAGTACGGCCGCTGGGCCAATGACGGCTCTTACGGACAAGTATGGGTCCCGCAAGAACCTGCCAGGCTGGGCTCCATATAGCTGCGGACGCTGGACCTGGGTGGATTACTACGGCTGGACCTGGGTTGGCTGTGAACCGTGGGGTTGGGCGCCGTATCATTATGGACGCTGGTACTTCGGCCCCTTAGGCTGGGCGTGGTGGCCCGGGCCGGTCTATTCATCCTATTTCTGGCGTCCGGCCTTGGTCGGATTCTTCGGCTGGGGCGCGCCGGGTTTCGGCGTCGGAATCGGCTTTGGATTCGGCTTCGGCCATGTAGGCTGGGTGCCGCTGGCTCCGTTTGAACGCTATCGGCCCTGGTATGGAGCCGCAGGCTTGCGTGGTGGAGCAGTAGTAGCCAACGTAAACGTGACTGGCTTGTATCGCAACGCCCGCGTGGCCAACGGCGTAAGCGGCATGAATGCCGCCGAATTCGGCCGAGGCAGCGTCTCCGCGTCGAATATGGCTCGCGCATCAGGCGCTGAATTGGCACATGCAGGCGGGGTGAACGGCCGCCTGCCGATGACCCCATCCGCCGAGAGCCGCCAATTCACGGCTCATTCGGCGAGTACGCAAGGCATGCCGAGAACCAGCGAAAACACCCGTTTCTTCTCGGCCCGCTCCACTCAAAATGGCGCTGCGTCATCGAACGGCGGATGGCAAAGAATGAACGGATCGTCGAACGCGAATCGAGCTCCATCCCAAAGCGGCGGCTGGCAGCGGCCCACTGGATCCTCGCAACCCGCCGCCGCCCGCAGCAGCAGCTACTCCAGCTCCCAGCCTCAAGTGCGGATCAGCCCGCCGATCGTCCAAAGCCGTCCATCCTCGAACGGCGCGAGTCCTCGGCCCGAGCGGCGGCTCAAGAGGCGGCGGAAGTCCGCGACCCAGTGGAGGCGGCAGTTCGCGCGGCGGCGGTCGGCGTTAAAGGATAGGCCTCATAAATTCTTTCTTCCCTCGTGCCCGGTAGACTACGGTCTGCCGGGCGATTTTTTGGCCGCACTTTTGAATAATTACATAATACCTGTTATCGGTAGTTACTAACCCAAGAGCCGCTCGCCCCCTCGCAGCGCCGGATCATCTTCATTCCTGGCTCGAAAGTATTTTCGAATGTCATCCCTGAGGCGAGGCTTATTCCCCGCGAGCTGCCACACGCCTTGCCAATCCGGCACGATGTCGGTGGCCGGGTTGTAACTGTGATCCCGAAGGATCTTCCAGCGGTCGCCATATGCCCGGAACACCTTCGAGCCGTGGAAATGATGGATCGCGTGGTTCTCAACGAATCCGATGTTTTCCTTCAATAAGGACGCCCGATCCTGCCAGTGCCGAACGGCTTCCATGTACGGAGCGCTGCATCGCTTAATCTCAGGCGCAGTATTCGCCTTTCCCACTAGACCGAAGGCCATATGCCAGTCAGCCGACCCCAGGATGCATACATCCAACAACCCTCCGACCGTATCGAAAGCGCTTCGGCGGAACGCCCAGGCTCCGCCGGTAGCGCCCGGTCCAGTCGATCCATAGCTGCCTGACGGAGGGCATTTTGAAATGCCATTGCGCTGGTTCACGTGCTGGAATGCGAAACTCGGAGTAATTCGATAAGGCCTATGTTCTGCCGATAGATCCGCGTAACTGCTGAATAATTGCACGAAGTCGAAATGCTGAAGTTGATGAATCGCTTCAAGTGCCCAATCCCGCCTGGTCATGTGGAAATCGACATCGATCACGGCTCCGTATTCCCAGTCCGGCGGGAATCGCCGGATCAGCAGGTTCAGGAGGTTTTCCTTGTGCCATAACTCGTGCGATGTCCGCAGTTGCACGTCGAGCGGATCGCCGCCGGTTACCTCAAACGGACGATCTCCATAGGCCAGTTCCCCGGCATGAAGCACGACGTTTGGGCTCGCCTGCATGTGCTGGCGAAAATCGTTCATCAGCACGCGGCGTGTTCGCCAGCGTAGCGGATTCGAATAGGCACAAGCGACATGCAGTGTCGCATCCTCGGACCATTGCCGCCAGGGAGCGTGAACATCGGGATGGGTTGTCATTGCGACCACTACCGTAACGCCCGCAGCCCCGTGGCGCGGTTGACTCATGGCGCAACATCAATACCCTTAGGGATTTAAACTATGGAAATTAGCGGAACAGGTTGCGGGCCAGGAACATGACATTGGCGGGCCGCTCGGCCAGACGGCGCATGAAATACGGGTACCAGGCGGTCCCGTAAGGCACGTATAGGCGAAGATTGTAGCCCAGGTCGACGATGCGCTTTTGCAGGTCCCGGCGAATGCCGTACAGCATCTGAAACTCGAACCGCTCTGGCGGGTACTTCCGCTCGCGAACGTATCGAAACGCCTCACCCACCATGGTTTCGTCGTGCGTCGCAATGGCTGGATACGCGCCCTTGTCGAGCAGCGTCTTCATCAGCACCACGTAGTTCCGGTCCACCTCGCGTTTCTGTTGAAATGCGACGGTGACGGGCTCGTCGTAGGCTCCTTTGCACAGGCGAACGGGAAGGCCCAGCTTATTCAGGCGGTCAATGTCACCGGCGCTACGCCGAAGATATGACTGAATCACCGCCCGCGTGCAATTGAACTCCTGGTGAATCCGGGTGGCGACATCGAGCGTGCGATCCGTATAAGCGGTCGATTCCATGTCGATCTCTACCCTGCTCCCGTTCGCTTTAGCGGCGGCAGCCAACTTTCGGACGTTTTCAAGGCACGCCTCTTGAGAAAAGTCCAGCCCAAACTGCGTCAACTTAAGTGACACTGTTGCCGGTAGTTTACGACTCGCAATATTATCCAATGCTTCAAGATAAGAATCGCGAGAAGCTGACGCCTCCTCAAGCGAACTTACGTTTTCCCCTAGATGATCGAGGGTGGCCCAGATTCGCTGCTTTTGCAGATCTTCCAGCACCGCCAGCGCCATCTCGAGAGTCTCACCCGCGACAAACCGGCGAGTGAATTTCTGAGATGCGGGCGAGGTTTCCATGAACCTCCGCAAGCGTTTCTGGCCTGCAAGGTAGAGGAAAAAATGGCGCATCATACGGGACCCAGAGACTGGGGATCGCGAACCGGAACGTCGACGCGCGGAGGTACCGGAGCTTCCTCGGCCGCCGATGCACCCAACTCGCGCATTCGCTTCAACGAAGGCAGCAGCCGCGCTTCCCACGATCCGGCCGAGCGATTGTAGGCATCTACCGCCTTCGCGAGATGCCTTCCGGCATCTGTGTAGGAGTCGGCGAAAGCGCGGATTCGATCGTAGAACTCGCCCGAAATCCGGCGCAGCTCAGTCGCATTCTGGGCCAGTTTCTCCTGCCGCCAGCCGTAGGACACGCCTTTTAGCACGCTGACCAGGGTAACCGGAGTCGCCAGCAGGACCTTTTTAGCCAGAGCGCGCTCCAGGATTTCGGGGTCGCGTTCGAGCGCCGCGCTCAGGAAATGATCCCCCGCCAGAAACAACACCACCATCTCGGGAGTCGGCTGGAACTGCATCCAGTATTCACGGCCGCTCAACTGTGTGACGTGCCGCATCACCTGCTGCGAGTGGCGTTCGAGCGCGGCGCGACGGGACGCCTCATCGGGCGCGGCTTCCGCATCCAGATAGGCCGACAACGGCACTTTGGCGTCGACCGCAAGAGTCCGCCCACCCGGCAGACGAACCAGCATGTCGGGACGCGTACGGTCACTGGATTCCTGCTCGTAAAAATCGCAATACGGGACCATTCCGGCCAGCTCTGCGACGCGGCGCAAAGTCAGCTCGCCCCATCGGCCGCGCGAGTTGGGGGCTCGAAGCGCCTGCGAAAGCGACACGGTTTCGCGGCTAAGCGACGATAACTGATGCTCCAGGCCGCCGAGCATATGCTGGCGTTGGGACTCGAACTCGCGCATCTGGGATTCGATCCGGGCCAGCGCATCGGCAAATGGAGGCGGCTCCGGCCGCGAGCGAATCCAAAGCGCGGCGATCAGCAGCGCTAAAACAAATCCACCCACAAATGTAGCGGCGAGGGTCAATCTACTTTAGTGTGCCACAACCTAGTGTTCGAGATGCTTGAGGCGCGCGTCAATCACGTCTTCGACCCGGTGCAATTCCGATCGCCAAAGATCTCGCATGTCGTCAAATCGCCTGTCGACTCCGTCGAAGCGCTGGTTAACCGCATCGAACCGCGCATTCATATACGTGATCATCAGACCGATAAGCGCGGCATTGAACAAAATGGGAATTCCGATGGCGAGATCAAGCTGTTGATTGGTCCCCATAGGAATAGTGCGCCCCGCATAAACTTATTCTCGCACGCGGATTCTACCGTTCTTCCAGGTGCTTCAGGCGCGCGTCAATCACGTCTTCGACCCGGTGCAACTCGGATCGCCACAAATCTCGCATGTCGTCAAATCGCCGGTCGATCGCGTCGAACCGCTGGTTTATCACGTCGAAGCGCCCGTCGAACCGCTGATTAACTCCATCAAGCTTGGCGTTGATGTATGCGACCACCAAGCCAATAAGCCCGACGTTGAACAACATCGGAATCCCAACCGCGAGATAGAGCTGTTGATTCGTCACCATTGGAATAGTGCGCCCCGCATAGACTTATCCTCGCACGCCGCGACCGTCAGGATCTGAAATACGTTTATGCCCGAGCCTAAACGCGACCTGATTCGACACACTTTGGCAACCATCGCCTATCGAGGCGGGAAAACGATCCGCGATGCGCCGGCTGGATTCGCCGCCTTCAACGGCGCCGGTAAGCCTCCCGTGGAGATCCTGGCGCACCTCGGCGATCTGTTCGAATGGTCGCTGCGAATGTCCCAGGGCGACAAGAGCTGGAAGCCTTCGACGCCGCTCGCCTGGGACCAGGAAGTCGATCGGTTCTTCTCCACCTTGGCGGCCCTGGATGCGCACCTGGCTTCGGGGGAGACTGTTCACGCTCCGCTCGAAAGGCTGTTTCAGGGCCCGTTGGCCGATTCGCTGACGCACATCGGCCAACTCGCGATGATGCGGCGAATGTCTGGGTCGCCTACTCGAGGCGAGAATTATTATGCGGCTGCGATTGAGACAGGCCGCGTAGGCGCCGACCAGAAATTTGCCTAATTTCTGCGAACTTCGGGCGTCGAATAACGTAGCTATCTTCATGCCCGATCTTCGCTATGCCATTCGAACGCTTGGCCGCAATCCGGGATTTTCCGCCATCGTCATTCTGATTCTGGCCGTCGGCATCGGCGCCAACACGGCGATGTTCAGCATCGTGAACGGGGTGTTGCTCCGTCCCCTGCCCTTCGAGAATCCGGAGCGTCTATACGCGGTCCAGGAATTGGTGCCCCAGTTTGCCGCCAGCGCCCCGCTCCCCGTCAGCGCGCATCACTTTCTCGAATGGCAGAGGGACTGGCGCGCCGCCCAGCAGATCGCGATTTTTTCCGTGTACTCCGTGAATCTTACATCGGATGGCGAGCCGGAAAAACTGACCCTGGGGCGTGCTTCCGCTGGACTGTTTCCGCTACTCGGCGTCCAGGCGCAGTTGGGGCGAAATTTCCTTAGCGAGGAAGACCACCCGGGACGCGATAAGGTGGTCATGGTGGCCGATAGTCTGTGGCGGCGGCGGTTCCACTCCGATCCTGGCGTCCTGGGAAGAAAGCTTCTGCTCGACGGTGTGCCGTACGAAGTGATCGGCGTACTGCCGTCAGGACTAGTAGTTCCCAAGCTCAGCCAGCTTCAAAGCATGAAATACGGCGATGTGAATCCAGACCTGTGGAAGCCGCTGGCGATTCGCGACGAAGAGCTTTCTCCCATGGGCGACCTGAACTTCGCCGGACTGGTCCGCCTGAAACCCGGAGTTTCCCCGTCGCAAGCCCTAGCCGAACTGAACGCGATTCAGGAAGGGATTATCCAGCGACTTGTAAAGCAGAATGTGGTCCTGAGAGCGGAGCTGGTTCCGCTGCAAGCGCAGATCACGGGACGATCGCGCGAGGGATTGCTGTTGCTGTTGGGCGCCGTCGGAGCGATATTGCTGATCGTTTGCGTCAACGTTGCGAATCTTCTGCTGGCTCGCGCCACAACCCGCCGCCGGGAACTGGCGATTCGCGCGGCGATCGGCGCGAGCTCCAGTCGGCTGATGCGCCAGATGATGGCCGAAAGCCTGCTGTTCGCGGCGATCGGCGGAGCGCTGGGAATCGGGCTCGCGTACCAAAGCCTGGCGATGATCGTGGCCAACGCGCCCGCGGATCTGCCGCGCGTGGCCGAAATCCAGATCGATGCCCGCGTGCTGGGTTTCGCGATCCTGTTGACGCTCGGCTCCGCCCTGCTGTTCGGGTTCATGCCGGCGTGGCGCGGTTCGCGGGGCGATCCCCAGGAAGCCCTGAAGAGCAGCGCCAGAGGCTCCACTGAGAGCCGGCAGAGCGGGCGCCTTCGCTCCTCCCTGGTAGCCTTCGAAGTGGGTTTGAGCACGGTGTGCCTGATCGCGGCAGGACTCTTGCTGAACAGCTTCGTTCGCCTGATGCAGGTGGATCGAGGTTTCGAGGTCGAGCGAATTACCACGGCCGATATAAGTTTCCCAGCCGCCGCTATCCGGATCCGTCCACGCGCGCCAGGTTTCTGAAGAACCTGATCGATAATGTTCGCTCCACCCCAGGCGTAAGCGACGTTGCGGTCTCGAACATTCTTCCACTCACCTCAGAGGGAAATAACAATAGCATCACGGTGGACGGAAGTATTCCGGTCACCCAGCGTCCCGTGGCCGACCGGCGAAGTATCAGCGAGGATTATTTCCACGTCATGGGCATTCCTTTGGTGGCTGGCCGCGCGTTTCAGGCCAACGATCAGAAGCGGGTGGCGGTTATCTCCGCGTCCGCGGCAGCGCGTGTGTGGCCGGGCGAGAATGCACTGGGGAAGTCTTTTCATATGGGCGATGAGACCTCACCGCTGCTGGAAGTGGTGGGAATCGCCGCTGACGTACGTTCTCACACCCTGCAGAAATCAGTGCAACTAACGGTCTACCTTCCGTATTGGCAGCGCGATCAGCGCGATATGTCCCTGGTGGTGCGGACGGCGGTCGATCCGGCATCTCTCTCGCAGGCCGTGCGCGGCGAGATTCGCAAGCTGGACTCGGAGCTTCCCGTTCCTCGGCTCCGGACCATGCGCGAGATCGTTTCGGCGTCGGTAGAGCAGCGGCGATTCCAGCTGATTCTGGTGATGATGTTCTCCGGAATTGGGTTGGTGCTGGCGAGCCTGGGAATTTACGGCGTGGTTTCGTACTCAGTGCAGCAGCGGCGCGGCGAGATGGGCATCCGGATGGCCCTGGGCGCGACCTCCTCGAACCTCCGCTCCCAAGTGGTACGGCAAGGTCTGACTCCGGTCGCGATCGGCTTGGCTGCGGGGATCGCAGCCGCCTTGACCCTCGGCAAACTGCTCAGCGGGATGCTGTTCGGAGTAAGCTTCGCGGATCCGTTGACGATTTTCTGCGTATCCGCGGTGTTGCTATCCGTCGCTGCGATCGCTTGCTATGTTCCGGCGTTGCGGGTTACGCGGGCAGATCCGCTGACGGCGCTGCGGTATGAGTAGTCGTTAAAGAAGCTAGGGCCGCTCGGTCGCGCTGGTCCCGCATATCCTGAAGAACTTGATTGGTCTTGTCCGCGGTAAGTTTCTTGCTACTGCGGTACACCCATACACCGTGTTCCTTGCGCAGAGACGATCCCGACCTTACCGTGCGAAGTCCCATCCGGAAATGCCACTATAGCAAATTTGCTAATCGATCCAAAAACACCGCCTGCCCCTTCAAAATCTTCCTCTTAGCGTCGGCCATCGAGAACCACGCACCTTTGTCCACCTCGGGAAAAATCTTCATCTTGCCGGATTTCGGCGGCCATTCCAACGAAAAGGTATTGCTCTTCACCAATTGTGGATCGAGGTTCTTTTCAATCGTCCAGGCGGTGACGATTTTTCCGCTGGGCTGTCTCGCTTCCCCGAGCGGCATGAAGTCGCCGTCGATGGAAAAACTCGTCTCTTCCTCTACTTCGCGCCTTGCCGCTGCTAGGGGATCTTCGCCGTCCAAGTATTCGCCCTTGGGAATGGACCACGCTCCGTCGTCTTTCTTCGACCAGAAGGGTCCTCCGGGATGCACCAGGAACACTTCGACGATCGCGTTTACCTTTCTATACAAAAGCAGACCCGCGCTGCGCTTCAATCGCCGATGTGCTCCGGAGGTTCGGGCAGGAAGAAGCTCAGGACCAGCGCCAAAGCATATACGAACAGCGCCACCGACGCCGCCGCGTAGGCCAGCCGGACCGAAGGAGTCGTGCCCGACATCGAGCCGGCGAGATGGGTCGTCACATAGGCCGCCGAGGTACCGAGCATTCTTCCGCCGACATTGGCCGCGAAGCCCTCGCCGGTTCCTCGCAGGTGAAGCGGGTAGACTCGCGGCAGGTAATTTCCCCAGAAGCTCAATTGCGCCACCGTGCAGATTCCGGCGAAAAACATTCCGTAGCGCAGCAGTTCCAGGCTGTGCGTGGCGGGATAGTAGAACACCCAGGGGACGATGAAAATTCCGGGTATCAGGAAGATCCGGAGAAGCGCACGCCGGCTGACGATTACAACGGCCAGCAGCGCCAGCGCGATGCGTCCCACCAAGCCTCCCCATTCCTGCATCTGCTGCACCTTGGCTACGGTTTCACCGCGGGCTTGCGGCGTCAAATGAACCACTTCCTGAAGGCCGGGCGTGATTTGCGGAGCTTGCTGGATGGCTCCGAAAGCGGCTCCATAGGCGCAGGCGAACAGGAGCGACGTAACGATCGTGGTTCTCCGGTATGCGGGCTGGAACAACTCGGAGAAATGGGGGCGTTTCAAAGTACCGGCGTCGCGCTTCTGTTTCCACAAGGGGGATTCGGGCAGGAACGGGCGTATGATCGCTAACGGAATCGCGGGCAATACGGCGGAGATTAGTGTGTAGCGCCAAGCCGAATGGCCGCCATAGATTTCAGGCAGCGACAAGTGAAAATGATTCGCCAGATAGTTCGCCTGCGAAACCGCGACTCCGCCTAATGACGAGAATGCCTGGGTCCAGCCGAGAACCGTCTCGCGCATTTTCGGTTCCGGGAACAGCTCCGCGAGCCAGGCAACCGAGGCGACAAATTCCACGCAGGCGTCGATGAAGCTCAGTGTGCGCCACACCAGCAGCCATCCGAGCGACGTCGAGTAACCCGCGGCGACGGCCGATATGACGTAAATCAGAATGGTCCAGACCAGGATTCGCTTGCGGCCGACTCGATCCGTCAGATAGCCGCCGATCAGACCGAAGACGCCCCCGGCAAGTGGTGGAATCCAGAAAAGGTAAGCGGCCCAGTCGCGATACTCGGGTGTGCCGGGTCGCAGTTTGCCCAGTTCTAAAAGGGCCGGCTGGAGGATCAACGGGGCTACCAGGATCGCGTAGATGTCGACCAGGAAGCCAAGTGCGGCGACTGCACAGACGGTCCATTTGACGGCGTTAGAGATGCGGCTGGAATCCGGCATAAGATGGTCAGGCTAACACAGATTGGACGACGCGGACGATAAACTGTAAGTCATCTACATGTATGATTCTCTTATCGACGCGGCGCTGGCGGTCCGGGAGCGCGCTCACGCTCCGTTTTCGAATTTCCAGGTGGGCGCGGCGCTGCTCGATTCAACCGGGCGGATTCACACCGGATGCAATGTCGAAAACGCCACTTATGGGCTGACTCTATGTGCCGAACGACTCGCGGTTTTCAAGGCGATCTCAGAGGGAGCACGCGAGTTTGTCCGCATCGCGATCGCCGCCGACACGGATTCGCTGACGCCGCCGTGCGGGGCTTGCCCGGCAGATCCTGTGGGAATTTTGCGGAGATATCGAAGTTATCTTGACGAATCTTCACGGGGCTCGCGAGACGCTCCAGTTGAAAGATCTGTTCCCGAGGCCATTCGATGCGTCGTTTCTTTAGTCTTCTGATTTTCGCCGCTCTGGCGCACGCCGCGCCCGCCGATTGGATCTGGAGCGCGCACTGGGTGGTCACCATGGACGCTCAGCGGCGCGTGATTGAGAATGGCGCCGTGGCGATTGTCGGGGATCACATCGTCGACGTGGGGCCGCGCGCCGCGATCGACAAGGCGTGGCAGGCGAAGGCTCGGGTAGACCGGGGCGACGCCCTCCTAACCCCCGGGTTGATCAATACCCACACGCATGCGCCGATGTCCCTGTTCCGCGGGATCGCCGACGATTTGAAGCTCCAGGACTGGCTGGAAAAGTTTATCTTCCCGGCCGAAGCTAAGAATGTCGACGCGGAGTTCGTGCGCTGGGGAACGAGGCTGGCGTGTCTCGAAATGGCGCTCGGCGGAATCACGACTTACGTCGACATGTATTATTTCGAAGACGCGATCGCGCAGACCACCAAAGAAGCGGGGATGCGCGGCGTGCTGGGACAGACCATGATCGGCTTCCCCGCCCCGGATTACAAGACTCCCAAGGAAACGCTGGCGGCGACCGAGCGGTTTTTTAAGGAATTCGCCAACGACCCGTTGATCATCCCGGCCGTGGCTCCTCATGCGATTTATACCAATTCAGATGAGGATCTGAAGGCCGCGCGCGCCCTCGCTGACCGTTATAGAAAGCCGCTGGTGATTCATCTCGCCGAGACGAAAAAGGAAAATGACGACGCATTGGCGAAGTATCATAAGACACCCACAGCCGCCCTGGATGCGATGGGGGTGCTTACCGGCTGGACCATCGCGGCGCACGGCGTCTGGCTCGATGACGCGGATTTGAAAATCGTCAAGGCGCGCGGCGTAGGACTGGCGCATTGTCCTTCGAGCAACATGAAGCTCGCCAGCGGAGTCGCGCCGGTAGTGAAGATTTTAGACCTCGGAATCGCCATGGGCCTCGGCACCGACGGCGTAGCCGGTTCGAATAACGATCATGACTTGATGGAAGAAATGGACCTGGCCGCGAAGCTGCAAAAAGTCTCCACCGGCGACCCGCGCGCGCTGCCGGCGGAGCAGGCCTTCGCGATGGCGACCATCCTGGGGGCGCGGGCATTGAGGATGGACCGGCTGATCGGGTCGCTCGAAAAAGGCAAGCGAGCCGACATGATCACGATCTCGCTTGACGCTCCGCACGCCGCCCCGATGTATAACGTCTATTCACAGCTCGCGTATGCTCTGAAAGCCTCGGATGTGGCGGACGTTATGGTGAACGGGCGGCCGATTGTGCGCGATCGGAAGATGTTGACGCTCGACCGTGCCACGGTCCTGGCGAAGGCGGCGGAATACGGGCAAAAGATCCGCCAGTCGCTGCGCTGACCTATTTGCAATCCGCGACGTGAATGGCGAAGTTCGCCACCGGGTCCCAGCGCGTGCCTCCGCGCCGTTCGATGTGGAATAGCTTTCCGTCGGCTCTCAGGCGAAACTTCGCGTCTTCTTTCCTCGCTCCCTTTAAAGTAACCGGCTTAGCAGTGGCCTCCTTCATCTCCCAGCTTTCACCGCCGGTGCTGGTCGAATACACCTCGTGTCCGATGGCGCGGCCATTCCGATGGTCGATCACCACTTCGCCGGTGGTCCGCGAATCGAACCAGAACTGCGAGACAGCCCCAAATTGCGATTCTTCGAACATGGGCTTCTGGGTCCACGTTTTTCCGCCGTCGGTGGTCATCAGGAAAAATGGATCTTTGGGCAGAGGCTCAATCACCTGGCCGCCGATCCAGCCATTGGCGAAATCGAGAAACTGGATCTGTTCGAGCGCGGAGGCGTGAATCCGCTTGACCGGTTCAGTCCAAGTCTTACCGTCGTCGTCGCTTTGCATCAGTACTGAATACAGCGTCGTCGATCCAGTATGTAGATTGCCAGCGGCGAACCAGTGCGGGCCGATCGCTTCCACCGAAGAAAGTTCCAGGAAGACTTCGCACGGCTCCTCGCCCGAACACGACATGCCGAACGATTCGATATCCTCGGCCGGGCAGGCGTACTCCACTTTGATGGGGGATTGCGCGAAGGCACAGAAGCAGAGCATCAGCGCGGCAGCGGCGAACCTCACCATTCCATTGTAGCGACTGGCCCCCGGTCAGAATACAATGGAATTGCGTGTCCGTACCACCGATCCCCACGCCGCTCGACCTGCCCGGATCGTTCCCGTTCCAACCGCAACGTCCCTTCTCTTTCGATCCCCCGATCGTCAACGGCGGCGAGAATCGCTGGCTGTTCCAACGCGCGACGTGGAGCGACATTCAGGTGATCAACACGGCGACGTCGATAGAGTTATGGATTCCGCGGCGCTTCGTCTGCGGGGTTTCGAGCACCGATGCTCCTGTGATGATCGTCGGGCTGGCGAAGGAGCTGGAACTGCACGCCGGCACGGTGCTCCCGCTGGTGCGGCGCGTGATCGAAATGCCTCGCCGGCCGGATGAATCTTCGCGCGCGCCAGGCCGGGCCGCCGGCCCCGGTAGTGGGCATTCGCGTCGAATCGGGCGGCGGGGCGCGGATCGTGCTCGGCACAGTCGCCACCGGATTGCTGGCTTGCGTCGCGGTCCTGATCGTGTTTCGCGACGGGCCGTTGGGATCGCATTCCGCGATCTCCCGGGCGCAAATTTCATTGCCATTCACCGCGCAGGACGACTACGATTCGATCGTGAGCAGGCTGGGCCCTCCCGCCGAGGATTGCTGGAAACTGGCGAGCGGTGTTCGTTACCGGCGACTGTCGTATCCGCAGAAATCCCTCACGTTGTTCTTAGTCGAAGGAAGCTACGCCGGCGCACGGGATGGCGGCGGGCGCGTGATTCATGCGGTGCAGCCGATGAAGAATCTGCGGTGAAGCTCGGGGTTCTGGCGGGCGCGTTCAATCCTGTCACCCGGGCGCATCTGGCTTTGGCCGACGCCGCGCTCCAAGTGGTCGATGAAGTCGTCTGCGTGACGCCACGGGCTTTTCCTCACAAAGAATTTCACGGCGCGACGCTGGAGCATCGTCTCGAAATGCTACGCGCTACTTCAGGCGGCCGCTACGGCGTCGAGATCACCGAAGGCGGTCTGTTCGTCGACATCGCTCGCGAGCTTTCCCGTAAAAGACCCGGCTCGGAGCTTTATTTCATCTGCGGACGCGATGCGGCGGAACGCATCCTCACCTGGGATTACGGCGAAGCGGGAGCTGTCGAGAGGATGCTTCAGGATTTTCGGCTGCTGGTCGCGGGGCGGCAAGGCTCGTTTGAGCCGCCAGAGTCACTACGCCATCGGATCGAATCGCTGAATCTCGCGGCCGGCTTAGATCACGTTTCTTCGACCGAGGTACGGCGACGGATTGCGGACGGCGAGCCCTGGGAGCACCTGGTGCCGGAAGCAATCGTCGAGATGGCGAAGACCATCTACGGCTGAAGCGGCTGCGAAATCTCGTTGAGGATTGCCGCGAAAGCATTGCGGAAGTCAGCGGGCGTCGTCACATCGAACAGACGAGGATGTAGAGGCTTCAGCATTCCTGCAAGCGAGTCGTCGTTCGCATGAGGATTGAGCGAACGAGCAGTGGGTCTCTGCGGGTCCTTTAGGTCGCTCAAGCGGGGTCGTTCCATCGGAAAGTTCGCGTCGGGTATGGCTAAACCGATCCGTGAATTGCAGCGAATATAAAACACGCGAGTCCCTGGCGCCGGGGTCGCCTGAATCGGCCGCAGATTCTCTCCTTTCAAAAAGATCCTCGGCACGCTCAGGATGATCAGCACGCGAGCGGCGTCGGCCGGTTCACCGCGTTCTACCCGCTTGCGGACTTCGGAAACAAAAAACTGGGCGTTTTCCTTGTAATTTTCTAACGCGTGCGCGTCGATCTTGTGCGGATCATTCTCGCGCAGCGCCGCAGCCAGGGCCCGTCGATCCAGCCGGGTGACAATTTCCTGGGCGAAGCTGACCTTCCGACGGTCCAGATCAAGCAGCGTGACTCCCATCGACCCGTTCCGAATCTCCATCCCCGCAATAACCTGAAGCCGTGGGAGCAAACCGCTCATCGCGTTGCGGTTCAGCGGTTCGTTGACCACTACCTCGACCCGAAGAGGCCGCTCTGATTCCACCGGCAGCGAAAATCGGGAGGGCCGGTCGGAAAACTCAACCTTCGGCAGATCGCGCCAAGCATCCGCCAGAGGGTCGCGAGGAATCTCCGCAACGTGCAGTTTGGTGCGCTTGAGATGATGTTCCTGCGACTCGGGATCGTACATCGCGGCAGCGATCTCGTAATCGCCGGGCATGATCCACATGTGCTGAACGAGCTTGACGTCCTCCGCCACGCCCCTGGAGTCTTGCCTGAGAAATAAAGTCCTATGGAATCGATAGGCCGCGTTGTCACGATCGCGAAGTTCGATGTAGAGGACCATCCGCTTCCGGATCGGGCGCTTCACGAACTCGTTCTTGTCCACCATCGCCCAGATGTAGCTCTCCATGCGCTGCTGTTCCGACAGACGAGCGGGAAAGACCTTCAGCGACCATCGAATGCGTGCCTGGCCGGCTTCTTTCAGCCAGTCGTCGAACGGAACTTTATCGAATGCCGGATCGGGCAGGCCGGATTGGCCGAATACGGCCGCAGAGCCGAGAAGAAGTAAGAGCCAGACCCTTCGCATGGCGATCCAATGGAATCATACCGAACCCCAGCGCGGAGAAAAGTGAGAGGGCAGGAATCTGGGAAAGGGGTCAGTGAGCCGCGGGCCACCCGTGATCGACGGGCTTAGACGGATCGGCGGTGATGTTCAAGACCGCGCAGTGATGATAAGAGTAACCGCCCGGGTTGTTATAGGCGTGTTCGGCCATGAACTCGACGATCTGCAAAATGCAGGCGGCGCAGTTGATGTTGGGGAGCATCACGTCGGTTTCGAAAGGCGCCGTTGCCCTGGCGGTGTGTTGAAATAAGCCGTCGGCTAGGATGGGGATCTTTACGGGATTGTCGATCTTCGCCGAAACGGAGCGCGGACCTTTGTCGGTGTCGCGAGTGGTGACGATGGGATCTTCGGGCAGTTCATTGCGGGTCACCGCCAGTGCGATCCGGTAATGCCCCGGATGGTAGACCGTTTCCTGAACCTTGATGTGGAGCTTGTGCCCGCCCTGCACCGGCGTCACCGCGCCGGTCGTAGTGATGCTCGCGTCCCCCTCGGTTCCCCCGCACGGGCCAGGTTTCTGGGGGTTGCCAACATCGTTCTCCACCACCCAAGATTTCGGCTCAAGCAACCGAAAATGCGCTTCGGCGAGAGGAACTAGCACCACTGCCGCTGCAAGTCCGAGCCACAGCTTTTTCACGAAGAAAAGCTCCTTAACGAGCTGCAAGTAAAGCGCGTAGATGGCGAGCCCGCTCCGGCGACCGGAGCTGCCGCAACGCTTTGGCTTCGATTTGGCGGATGCGTTCGCGGGTTACGTCGAACTCCTGCCCGATTTCTTCAAGCGTATGCTCCCGCTCGCAGCCGATGCCGAAGCGGAGCCGGATCACTTTCTCCTCTTTCGGAGAAAGCGTTTTCAGAATGTTCGCGGTTTCGTCGCGAACGTTGGTGTCGATCACCGCATCGACGGGAGAGCCCACCCAGCGGTCTTCGATCAGATCGCCCAGCGCGGATTCACCGTCGCGGCCGACCGGAGTTTCGAGCGACACCGGGTCGCGCGAGATGGTCTTCAGCTTCTGGACCTTCTCCACCGGAATATCCATCCGGCGCGAGATTTCGTCGTTGGTCGGAACCCGGCCCAGCTCTTTTTCGAGCTCGCGCGTGGCCCGCAGGAACTTGTTCATGCTCTCGTTCATGTGAACGGGAATACGGATGGTGCGCGACTGGTCCGCGATGGCGCGGGTAATCGCCTGGCGAATCCACCACGTTGCGTAAGTCGAAAATTTGTAGCCGCGCCGGTATTCGAACTTGTCGGCGGCGCGCATGAGGCCGATATTGCCTTCCTGAATCAAATCAAGAAGATGCAGGCCACGATTCACGTACTTCTTCGCTACCGATACCACCAACCGAAGATTGGCTTCCACCAGATCTTTCTTGGCTCGCTCGGCTTCGATTTCGCCGTGGCGGATAACCGTGAGAGTGTGCTTCAGCTCCGGCAGAACCGCGCCGGCCATCTGCTCCCGCTTGCGGACTTCGCGCTTCAATTCGCGGGCTCTGGCTTGGGCGGTTTGGCTGGAACGGCCTTCCAGCTTGCGAAGATCCTGATCCAGATGCGAAATTTCTTCGACGACCCGCTCCATTTCTTTGGCGAACTGCTTCCATTGCGAAAGATAGAACGGGACTTTGCGGATCGCTTTGGCGCGTGGCCACGCGAGCCCGTGCCAGTTTGCCGATCCACTTTTTCCGCAGCTTTTTGTTGCTGAGCGGCACATCCGCCAGCTTGTCCGACACTTGCAGCAGCTTCTTGTGCAGGTTGACGATCTCCGCCAAGTCCTGCTTTACTTCGTTGCGGCGCTTGGTGTAGGCCGCGCTCTCCTCTTCCAGGTCGCCCAGATCGCGAAACGTGTCGAGCTCCTCGGTCTCCTTCTTGATCGCCTCGGCGATTTCCACCGCCCGAAGTTGAACCAGCGCTGAACGGCTGATCGCCTTCTGCATCCGCAGCTTACCGCGTTCCATGCGACGCGCGAGATTCACTTCGCCTTCCCGCGTCAGCAGCGGAACGGCACCCATTTCGCGAAGGTACACGCGGACCGGATCATCCGTATAAATCGACTCTTCGACCGTTGCGCAGCGGCGAATTCTTCGCCGTCATGAGCTTCCTCGGGATGGAAAAAGCCCCTTCTTCATCGAAAGGAATCCCGAGCGGCTCGTGACCCTTCACCTAAAAATTGATCTTCGAAATGATCCACCGTGTTCACCTCCCCCAATCGACAACGCCAATTTCTCTTCAGGCCTCAGGCTTGAACGTTTGCCTTGGGGTACCAGTCCCGTTAAGTCCTTTGTGCACAAAAGCTTACAAGTACATCAGGGACGCACTTCATGCTCTCCGTCGGACCGGGGACTAGCAATCAGTATAACAGTCTTCTTTCGTTCATGTTAAGTCCCTATTTCAAAAGATGTTTCTGGATGTCGCTTGGTTACAGATGTCATCTAGGTCTCACCCTGCGCCTCGTCGCTGGCAGACAGGTCCTTCAACTCATTCAGAAACGCTTCAACATCCTGGAAATCCCGATAAACCGAGGCAAACCGCACATACGCGATCTTATCCAGCGTCCTGAGCCGCTCCATCAGCATCTCCCCGATCGCGGTGGTCGAATCTCCCGATCCGGATTGTCAGCCAGCGGACGATTCCACTTCGTCCACCACTTCGGCCAGTTTCGCCATCGCTACAGGCCGTTTCTGACAAGCCTTTAGAAGCCCTTCGAGGACTTTCTGGCGATCGAACTTCTCTCGCCTCCCATCCCGTTTGACGACCATGTAGGGGATCTCGTCACTACGCTCATAGGTGGTAAAGCGACGTTCACAGCCCAGACATTCGCGGCGGCGACGGATCACGTCGCCCTCTTTGCTTTCCCGCGAATCGATTACCCGGTCCTCTTTGTGGCCGCAAAAAGGACACGTCACGATGATTTTTCCTCGGGCTTTATATGCCTTAGGCTACGCCACTTAATCCCTTCCTTGAAGGCCAGGGTCAAGCCGATCGGCACAATGACTACAAATGAGATGATCCAAAGGACCAAAGCGATTCCGCTCGCAACGGAAAATCCAACGCCGAAGAACTCCGTTAGTACCAGGACCGCTGCGATTTGCATGCCTCCCCCGACGCCGGGTATTTGGACGACGCTGCCAAAGGCAACGAAGCCGAGCAGAATCACGACATCGGTGATCCCAAGCTTGGCCGTCGCTGGAAACGCGTGCATGACACAGAAGAACGACCCGGCGATCACCAGCCACTCGACGATCGTGTAAAAGATCAGAAGCAGGGTAAAGGCGCCGCTTCGGGTGGATTGCATACCCTGTTCAAACGATTCGAGCACGGTTTTGATGCGTTCCACGGCCTTTTCCGGCAGGAACTTGAGCCAGTTCAGCAGGCGGCCGAGAAGGTCTCCACGCAACTGCCTCAAAACAATCAGCAACGCCAGGCAGATGGCACCGGTGAGCCCCGCAATGTAGCCACCCATTTCGAGAATCACGCGGGTTTTCGGGCCGGGTTGAATGGCGCTTGAGGAAACCTGTGTTAAGGCGATGCCGAAGACTAAGAGGACCATCAGGAGGTCCAGAATGCGCTCGACAATCCAGGCGGCGATCTGGCTTGAAAAAGTCACATTTTCGTTCTTGGCGATCAAATACGGCCGGACAGCCTCCCCCGCCCGGCCGAAAAGGACGACGGCGGTGAACCCGATGGCGGTAGCTGTAAAAATCCCCCTCAGGCTGGCGTCTTTCCTGAGTGGCCTGAGCATCACTTCCCATCGCAGGACGCGGCCGACGTAGGTGGCCAGCACCAGAGCGATCGCCAGCACCATCCAGGACATATCGGCGTGCCGCAGGGTGTCGAGGAAGGCGCTCCAATCGAAACCGGAGGTCCGCCAGCGATAAATCAGGAAGGCGACGGCCCCTACGGCGGCCACGACGGCGATCGCGATCCCGAGCTGTTTTTTCTTCAAGGGCTTAGCGCTGCCTTTTTCGTCCGAACGTCGAATTCGCTGGTCCCGGAGGGCCCGGGCTGGATAGAATGTAAATCGAACTTATCATGTTAGTTCTTCGTTCTCATTACTGGAAGGTAATAAGCGTCCGGAACTGGCGGGGACGAAGAGAATCATGGCGGCGGTCACAGTTGGACAGATTAGCACGACGAGCCGGTACGGTGCCGCAACAACGACGGTTCCGTGGTGGACGGCGCGCGAACGGGGACAGTTTCTGGACGCCGACACTCACCTAGTCGAGCGATGCCTTGCGGGGGAAGAGGCCGCGTGGGAGGACCTGGTGAGGGTCCATACCCGGCGTGTGTATTCAATCTGTTATCGATTTACGGGAACCGACCAGGAAGCTCAGGATCTTACGCAGGAAGTGTTCCTGAGGGTGTTCCGGTCCTTGAAAAGCTTCCGCTCGGGTGAGGGATCGTTTGCCGTATGGCTGGCGCGGTTGAGCCGGAATCTGTTGATCGACCATTACCGGCGTACGCGGCTCGACCGGGCGACGGACTCGATCGAGGAGCAGCTTCCCATGCTCGAACAGAAGACGACGATGCTCAGCCGGACCGACGGGCTGGTGGCCGGGCGAGAGGCGAGCGAGCTTCTACAAGGAGCTTTACAAAAGCTCTCTCCGGAATTGCGCGAGACTGTAATCCTGCGCGATTTGGAGGAGTTGGAATATCGCGAGATCGCCGATGTATTGAACGTGCCGGAGGGCACTGTGAAGTCAAGATTGAACCGCGGACGGGCGGAACTGGCACGAATTCTGCGGCGCCACAAGGTGGCGGTATGAAACGTGTAACGAAAGGTGTACGATTGATCGCCGTATCGGATTAGTTATGACTTGCGCGGATTTAGAAGTTCTGCTCGCCGACTACGTGGATGAAACCCTCCACGGAGAGCAGAAGTCTGCCGTCGAGAGTCATCTGGCGTCATGCGCGGAATGCACGGAGTTGCTGCGGGACATCACGGGCGCGGTGGCATTCATGGGCCGGGCGGCGACGGTGGAGGCTCCTCCGCAACTGGTGACGCGGATTCTGTTTGAGATGACGGCGGGTCCAAGCCATGCGGTGGTGAAACCGTCGTGGTCGCGAAGGCTGTTCGGAAGCTGGGGTGAGCGATTCCTCCAGCCGCGCTTCAGCATGAGCGTGGCAATGACTATTTTGTCGTTCGCGATGCTGGGAAGATTTTCGGGGATCGAGGTGCGCCAGTTGAGGCCGGCGGATCTGGACCCGGTAAAAGTGTGGATGGCGGCGGAAGATCGCATCCATCGAACTTGGGAGCGTAGCGTGAAGTATTACGAGAATCTGCGAGTGGTGTTTGAGATCCAGACGCAGTTGAAGGAATGGACCGATCAGGCCGACGACTCGAAGACGAAACCGGCGGAATCCAAATGAGCACAAATCCCACCGTAGTAGGATATTGCCGCCAGTGCGGGAAGCCGCTGGACGCGGCGAGCGTCCGGTCGGCGAACGGAACCATTTATTGCGAGGAGCATATGGCCTTATCTAATCCCGCTGTATCGAGCTTTGCGGAACCTATCCCTCCACCGATCGGGCAGCCGGCGACGGCGCCTCCGGTAATCGACGCTTCGCCTTACGCATCGCCCTATACGGGGAGATTGGGCGCTGTGCCGAATCCCGACGTATCACCGGGCTTGGCGTTTCTGCTGGGATTGATCCCGGGCGTCGGTGCGATTTACAACGGGCAGTATGCCAAGGGGCTGGTCCACGCGATCATTGTCGGGCTGATGATCAGCATCATGTCGCAACAATGCGGCCAACGGGCTGGAGCCTTTGCTGAGCTTGCTGCTGGCGGGATTCTGGGCTTACATGGCGTTTGAAGCATTTCACACCGCGAAGCGGCGGCAGCAGGGTCTGGCGGTTGACGAATTTTCGAGCCTGATTCCGATGCGCGCCGGATCGTCCAGGTTCCCGGTTGCTCCCGTGGTGCTGATCGCGTTGGGCGTGATTTTCCTGCTGGACAATCTGGATGTTCTGGATCTGCATCGCGCTTTGCGGTATTGGCCGGTGTTGCTGATCGCACTGGGCGCTTATATGTTGTACCTGCGGATGGCGCCGGATTCCACTAACGGGACTCGAGGAGAACGGTCGTGAACGGAAGTTTTATTTGCGCGATTCGAGGGCCGGTGCTGATGATCACGCTGGGCACGCTGCTGGCAATCGATCAGCTCGGGGCATATAGCTTCGGCCGGACATGGCCGGCGCTGCTGATCGTGTTCGGGCTGCTGAAACTGGCGGAACGGGCGGGGGTTCGAAGCGCATGAGACGGTCTTCGGTCGTTGCGCCGCTGGTCCTGATCGCGGTGGGCGTCCTTTTTATGGCGCGCAATCTGATGCCGGAACTGCCGCTGGTCGACTATCTCGCCAAGTATTGGCCGTTCCTGCTGATCCTGTGGGGCGCGCTTCGGTTAGGCGAAGTGGTGTTTTGGGCGGCCACTGAAAAGCCGCTGCCTCCGGCTGGCGTTTCGGCTGGCGAATGGGTGCTGGTGGTGTTTCTGTGCATCTTCGGCGCGAGTCTGCATGCGGTGCGTGGATTCAATAGCTGGTGGCCGCATAGCGGGATCAGCGTCGGCGGGCTCGATATGTTCGGGGAGAACTACGAGTATCCGATTTCGGGCGAGAAACCGTGCGGAACCTCGCCTCACGTGGTGATCGAGAATTTTCGCGGGAACGCCCGGATCACGGGTGTGGATGCGACATCGGTGAAAGTCACCGGTCATCGCACCATTCGCAGCCTGGAACAAAGCGGAGCGGACCAGGCCAACCAGAACGCGCCTTTTGAAGTCGGCGGAGACTCGAATCTGATCACGATTCGTAACAATCAGGATCGCATTTCGGGGGGAAACGTCCGCCTGAATGCGGACATGGAAATCATGGTTCCGAAGGGCTCCACGATTGAGGCGCACGGAAGGCTGGGGGATTTCGATATCACCGACGTCGCCGGAAACGTCGACATCACCTCCGACAACGCCGGGGTGCGGCTTCAGAATATCGGCGGCGACGCCCGCGTCGACTTGAAGCGCAGCGACGTGGTTCGGGCGACTGGAGTGAAGGGCGTGTTCGAGCTGAGAGGCCGAGGCTCGGATGTCGATCTGCAAAATATCGACGGAGGGGTGACCATTAACGGTTCGTACTCGGGAATCCTTCAATTCAAGAATCTGTCGAAGCAACTGCGATTCCAGGGGCAGACGACGACCTTGAATATCGAGAAGCTGCCCGGCCAAGTCAGAATGGCGTTGGGCGATCTGACGGCTTCGGGTTTGGTGGGACCGGTCACCTTGACGACGCGATCGAAAGACGTACAGATCAGCGACTTTACCAATTCGCTGGAAGTTTCGGTGGATCGTGGAGATCTCACGATCCGGCCGGTGCGTGTGCCGTTGTCGCGCATCGAGGCGACGACGCGGTCGGGCGACGTCGAGCTCTCGATTCCGGCGGGTGCGAAGTTCGACCTGACGGCAACCACGTCGCGTGGGGATGCAACGAATGACTTCGGGGCGCCGATACGGCAGGAAAGCGATGGGCGGGGCGCGTCGCTGAAAGGGTCGGTGGCGGGGGGGCCGACGGTGACGATTCACACGGATCGCGGACAGGCGATAGTGCGAAAAGCATCGGCGGACGATAAGCCGCTGGGGCCGAAAGAGGATACCAAGGCTGTTCCTACGCCCGCGGGTCCTTTGAAGAAAATCGACCAGTAATTACTTTGCGGGTTTCAGTATGATCCGCAGATCCATCACGTTGGTTCCGGTTGGTCCCGTTTTCACCAGATCGTTAAGTTGTTCGAAAAAATGATACGAATCGTTGTCGTCGAGGAAGGCCTGCGGGTCCAGGCCTAGCGACCGTGCGCGAGCGAGCGTGGATTGATTCGCGATCGCTCCGGCTGCGTCGGTGGGGCCGTCGATACCATCGGTGCCGGCGCTGAAAATGGTGAAGGGACCTGAGCCTTCGAGTGCGACGGCCGCGGCTAGAACAAACTCCTGATTGCGACCGCCCAGGCCGCGGCCCTTGACGTTCACGGTGGTTTCTCCGCCGGAAAGAAGGCATTCTGGCCGGGTACGGGCTTGAATTTTCTTCACGATGGCTGCGTGCATTACGGCGGCTTCGCGGGTGTCGCCTTGAATGGTGGTCGAGAGGATCTTGACGCGATATCCCAGCTCGCGGGCCTGCGCGGCTGCGGCGTCGACCGCTAAACGATTGCTGCCGACGACCAGGTTCCGGACCCGGCGGAACACGGCGTCCCCGGGCTTCGGGGTTTCGGGAATCTCTCCACGGATGCCGCGGGTGATACGGTCGCGTACCTGGACCGGAGGCGCGATCCGGTATTTTTGATAGCCCTGTTGATTCCCTCAGAGAGGCCGGTGGTAACGGGGTAGCGGAAGTAATTTTTGAGGGTGTCCCAGCCGCTTTCGAGGTTGCGGTCCCAGTCCATGAGATGTCCGAAGCCTGCCTGCCGAATCCAGTCGCCTAACTGATCCCAGACGATACGAGCGGCAGTCCTCGTTTTTTTCCTGAAAGAAGGTGAGCATGCGTTCTTTGATGATTTCGAGTTTGGCAAAGCGGCGTTTTTTTGAAGAACGCTATCGATATGCTCTCGTTCTTTCTCTGTACAATCGTGCGCGCGTTTGAGAAAGAGGAAGCGAAACTGACCCCTCGATAGGCGTTTCATATCGGATCCGGCGCCTTGTTCTTCATGAAGCTGCATGCGGGTTTTGTTGACCGCTTCTTCAAAGTTTTGGAGCAAGTGGAACTTGTCCCAAACAAGCGTGGCCTTCTTGCAGTGTTCTCAACCGAGGCCCCGTAATCCTCATGCTGGTCCGTGGCGACAACCTCGATGGATTCGCAAGCTTCGGGGCCAAGTAGAATAAAGAACTCAGTCGAGCGCCGGCCTTTCGGCGACTCTTGGAGACCCAGATGACTTTGTGAGTCTCAATATCGACGATAACCGTAAAGAACAGGTCGTCTCGATTCTCCCCCTCTTTGAGCTGTTTTAGACCTCGGGCATATACTTCATCGACGGCGATACGTTTAACCTGGGGGATTTTGTAACCCTTCGAAAGCCGTCTCAAGGTATTATTTATCAAGTTCGGTAACAGATTCCCTTTCGACCGACTCGAACGGCTCGTCGCTAGCACCGACGTCTCGCTGGTCAAGCGATTCACCCACCAAGCAAACTCCTTTGTCGAGTGTGGCGCCGTCGGGACAAAGAAAGTCGATTCGCTCCGACCGTGACTTTTCTTGCACTTGGGGCAATCCCGTTTCTCGCGCCGAAAAGCAGACCGACGCCGTCCACCCCATCGCACGCAAATGCCTCGACCTCAGCCAATCACGACCATCTGCCGGCCGAGCTCCGTACCACATCGCCAGCAATAGTACTATCGGCCCTAATTACTTAGCAGGACGATTTCCATGTGGCGCGGTCGCGCCACTCCTAAATGTGTTTGATTTGAAAACCTTGAAAAAATCGAAATACGGCTGGAATATAAATAATGGCGGCCTTCGACTTCCATTGTTGTCTCTCCGGGTTGATCGATTTCGCAATCCAATTAAACCAGGAAAACTCATGATGAATCTCAGCTGTACTTAGGTTTTCGCTCCGCGAAAACCTAAGAAAACAGCCTTTTGACCGCAAACGTCATTTAGAAAGAACCCAGGGAACGGCCTCGATTATCGAAAAAATATTCCGAAAAAAGGGACTCTGGGCGCCAGCACCTTCGAGCAACTTTTCCATAAAATATTTTCGCCCCACTGTTTTGGCAATTTGCGAAGGCTATGTCCGCGGACATAAAGATAACCGTTCCTTCGATATCTTTTTGAGAAGAGGAAATTAAAAATGAAAGACAAGCTGACTCTTCCCACTCGAACCATACGAGACTACCTTTCGAGCTCGCTCGTTTGGAAAGATTTTATCGCCCAGGGCGGATTTGTTGCCGGAGATATCGTCGTGGCCGACCCCTTTAAGGCGGGCACGACGTCGACGGATCCTCCAGCAGATTCTTTCCAATGGCGAAGAGCGAAGCGAAGGACTATCGGACACTTCCCCGTGGCTGGATTCCAGCTGGGGCAATCATGCGCAGATGCTGGCCGTGGTCAAAGAGCAGGCGGAAAAGGGAAAGCGACGGGTGATGAAATCCCACGTCGCCGCCGATGCCCTCCCCATTGATTCCAAGGCGCGTTATCTTTTCGTGGGCCGAAACGGCAAAGATCTCGGAATTAGTTTTCATAATTATTTGAAAAATTTCTCCGCCGAGACCATGGCGGGGATTCAGATCGCGTCCATG
>CAVPKR010000154.1:0-22867 GCA_963705675.1 Terriglobia bacterium | reverse complement strand
ACAGCAATACAAACCCCGCCAGGATCATCAGAGCGTTTTGAAATCCGAACCGTTCCGTCAGCGGTTTCACCATCAGCGATCCCACCGACCCCAGCAGCCCGTTCCCCACGTACACGATCCCCATCGCCTTCCCGCGATTCTTGCGGAACCAGTACGACACGATCAATTGATGCGGGATGGGTCCTGAGAAAATATACCCGGCCGTGTAGATCACCCAGATCGCGTAGTAGATCCACAGCGTCCCGCCCATTCTGCCGAACCACGCGAGCGCGATCGCCGTCAATCCGCTGCCCGCGATAATCAGCATGCGCGGGCTGAAGCGATGGATGAACAGCGGCCCCGCCCACAGAGTCAGCAGCGCCGCCAGGGGAAATCCCAGCGTGATCTCCGCGCGCGACCATCCAAACGCGCGCTGAAAATAATCGTAGAAAAAGCCGATGTTGTAATACGGAACGCCGACCGCCAGCCCCGACGTGACGAACGCCGCCGCCGTAATCCACCAGCCGAAAAACCTGCGAGGCTTGTTCACCGCTTCGGCGCGCAGAACTCAGCCCCTCAGCTCGATCACGAAATATCGCGCCGGCGTTGTGCCGACGTTTTTCCATCCATGCTCGTCGTTGGAGCCCACAAAAATCACCGATCCCGGCCCCGCGTGGCTGACCTTGCCCGCAACGGTAATCTCCAGGTTCCCTTCACGAACCATGGTCACCTCCTCATGTTCGTGATGATGCGGCGGATGCGGCATCTGCCCCGGAAATACCTCCGTCTCGTGGACTTGAATCATAAACCCGGTGTGCGTCTTTCCCTCCAGCACCGCCGTCGACTTGGTATTCGGATTAGTCTTCGTCTCCAGGTCTTCAAAACGATACGTCTTGGACGAAAGCGTCTGCGCGTTCCCGGTCCCCATCGCCAAAGCGGGAAGCAGAAATCTCAAATCTCGCCGCGAAATTTTCAAGAGGCCTCCTTAATCGATCCGGATCTACAGCAGTATACAGCCGCCCGTGCCCTGCGCGATCACGATAAGATAAACAGGCGAAAGCGATCCGAAAAGCAATCGAAAAAGATTCAATGATAGGACCGTTCATCCCCTCCGACGACCTCTGGGTTCGCAGTCATTTCTACGACGTCCCCAACGAAACCGCGGCATTCTGCGAAAATCTCGCCGGAGCCACCATTCTCGACGTAGGCTGCGGCGAAATGCTCACGGATTTCGGCATGCTCGCCCACAACGTAAAGCACGTTACCGGACTCGACACCCGCCCCGTCCTTGCATGGGAAGGCCTGGGGCTGAATCAAGCCCCCTTCCGCTACGTCGAGGCCGTTGCCCAGAAATTGGAGTCTTATCGCATTGATTTCCCGCCCGATTATCCCAGCCGGCCGACCTATAACCTCTACGATGGCGCCCGATTTCCGTTCGAAGACCGTTCTTTTGATTTCATTTTTTCATGGTCCGCATTCGAGCACGTCGCGAACGTCCCCGAAGTACTATCCGAAATCCGCCGCGTGCTCACGGATGACGGCAGGGCCTTCATTCAGGTGTACCCCTGGTACCCCTCCTTTGCCGGCAGTCATCTCTCCGATTACATTCAAGAACCCTACTTCCACCTGAAACATGATGCGGATTGGGTCCGCGAAGCCCTCGACAAATACCGCGCCGCGCATCCCGATAACGCTCAATTTGTGAACTATATGTTTTCGGAATATTTGACCCTGAACCGCTATTCCGCGGATCGATTCTATAGAGATATCATGCAAGCCGGTTTTAATGTCGTCAAATCCAGAATGATCAGCTTCGACTTGGATCTATCCGGCGCTCCTCCGGACACAGATTTTTCATCGCTCATGATCTGCGGCACGAAAATGCTTCTCACCAAGAATCTTGATTTCGTGCCCAAACCTCCCGCGCCCGCGAAGATTTCCCTGGACGAGCTAACCCAGATCGCCGAAGATCGCGCCAAACAGATCGACGATCTTCGCCGCTCGCTTTCCTGGCGCATCACCGCCCCCCTACGTGCCGCCGGAGGCCTGGTGTCGCGAGTCTTACGCAAGAAGTAAATCCGTTGGCCAAGTTATACTCATGAAATCCTAGCAACGGAGCGAACCAAGTGATCGACGGCCTGCGCGCCCGTAACGAATGGAAGTTCATCGCCGTCCTGCCGCAAGCGGACCGCTCTCTGGCCGTCGCCTGGTGGACCCTCCTGCTCGTCCGCGGACTCCTGCCCGCTCTCTTCGCGATCGCCATGGGTGCGCTCGTCGCGGCTGTCCAGCATGGCAATAGTTTGGAAACACCGCTGGCCGTCGCCGGTACGATTTTCGTTTTGCTCCAAATCCTGCCGCCGATTCATCAGGCTGTAGGAGCCAATCTCGGCAGCCGGACCGCCGCTTGGCTCTATGACCGTCTCACCACCGCCTGCGTTCGTCCGCCCGGCATGGGCCACCTGGAAGATCCCAAGCTCACCAACGACCTGACCATGGCGCGCGACTTCGACCTCGCCATCACCGGTCCCCCCATGTCGATTTCCATGGACTTCATCGCCGCGGGCCTCGTCGAGCTGGCCGGCGGACTCGCATCCGCCGCCGTGCTAGTGGCCTTTGCCTGGTGGGCGCCGATCCTGCTCGCGGGCGCATGGTCCGCCACTCAGTGGCTGCTTCGCGAAAGCGGCGTCTGGTATGACCGCAATACCGCTGAGGTTCGCGCCGCTCAGCGCCATGCCGATTACGCCTATCGCCTGGCGGTCGCGCCTCCCGCCGCCAAGGAAGTGCGTCTATTCGGCCTCTCCACTTGGGTGATCGAACGCTTCCGCTCCCGCCGCCGTCGCCTGGCCGATCTTCAATGGCACGCGACGCGCCTTCGTGAACGACCCGTCATCTGGAGCCTTCTGATCGTCACCGCCGCCAACCTCGCCGTGTTCTGGTCGCTGGGAAATGCCGCCGCGAATGGCGATCTCTCGATCGGCAGGCTGGTCATGTTTGCGACCGCCGCCATCAGCACCAGCATGATCGCCTTTGGAGGATTATCGTGGGCCCTCGATGGAGCCGCCGCTCCCGCCGCCGCCGTGATGCGCTTAGAGGAAGCCATGGCGCCCGCCGGTGCGCTCGCCTCCGCGAACCGCAGCGCCGCCGGAATGCCTGCGCGCGAGATCCGCTTCCGCGACGTGACCTTTTCCTACCCGTCTGCCGGCGCGCCCGTGCTCGAAGGCTTCGACCTGACCATTCCAGCCGGCTCCTCGCTCGCCATCGTGGGTCAAAATGGCGCGGGCAAAACCACGCTCGCGAAGCTTCTCTGCCGCCTCTACGATCCTCAAAGCGGCGCCATTGAAGTGGACGGCGTCGACCTTCGCACTCTGGATCTGGACGCCTGGCGATCCCGCGTCACCGCCGTATTTCAGGATTTCATCCGCTTCGAATTGCCGGTGCGCGACAACGTAGCGCCTTCGGGCGCGTCCGACGACGTGATTCTCCAAGCCCTCGCCCAGGCTGGCGCATCGAATCTTGCCGGACTCGATACCATCTCTGGCGCGCGGCTATCCCGGCGGCACCGATCTCTCCGGAGGACAGTGGCAGCGCGTCGCCCTCGCTCGCGCCCTCTGCGCCGTCCAGCTCGGCGCGGGACTCGTCTTGCTCGATGAGCCCACCGCTCAACTCGATGTCCGCGGAGAGTCCGAGATCTTCGACCGGATTCTCGCCGCCACCCGCCACACCACCACCATCCTGATCTCCCACCGCTTCTCGACCGTCCGCCAAGCCGACCGGATCTGTGTCCTCGAACACGGCAAAGTGGTCGAGCTCGGTTCACACGATCAGCTAATGGCCGCCAACGGCCGCTATCGCACCATGTTTGACCTGCAAGCCTCGCGCTTTTTCGACGAAGAACCGGGGGCGAAATTCGATGTCCTCGAATAAGCCGATTCAGGACGTCCCGCCCGCGTTTTCCTCCATGTGGCGAGCCGTCAAGCGTGGATACGACGCCGAGCCCGCCCTCTTGATCGTCGCCTTCGGCCTGTCGCTGCTCGCCGCCCTTCCCGACGCCCTGCTCGCCCTTTGGCTCAAGTTCCTGGCCGACGGCGTCATTCAGCATCGACGCCAGCTCATCATCGCCGCCTCTCTGGGACTCGCGATTTCCACCACCGCCACCTGGTTCCTGAAAACCATCAGTGACCGCACCCAGCGCCGCTTCCGCGACCGCGTCACCATCGCGCTCGAATCCCACGTCGCCCATCTTCAAGCCTCCGTCACCGGAATCGAACATCATGAGCGCCCCGAGTATCTGGATCGCCTCTCCGTCCTGCGCGAACAGGTCTACGTGCTCGATCACATGTACATGTCGATGTTCACCACCTGCGGCTGGATCCTCCGCCTGGGTGTTGCCATCGCCCTGCTCGTTTCCATCCATCCCGCGCTCGCGCTGCTGGTCGTGTTCGCTCTGCCGACCGTGCTCACTTCCGCCTGGCGCCCCGGCGTCGAACGTGCGGCGGAGGAACGCGGCGCGGCATCGAATCGCCTGGCGCGACACCTGTTCGACCTCGCCACCACCGCCCCTCCCGGCAAAGAAGTGCGCGTCACAAGAATCGGCGACCGCCTGATCGCCCAACGCCGCGAAGCCTGGGAAAAATGGTATGGACCCGTAGCCTCAGCCCGCGGCGTCAGCGCCGCCTGGCACGCCGTCGGATGGTCGATCTTCGGAGCCGGCGACGTGGGCGCCGTGATCTTCGTCGCCTCGATCCTCAAGCGCGGCCCCGGCGACGTTCTCCTGGTTCTTGCCGCAGGCTCGCGTCTCTCCGCGTATCTCGGCGCCACCGTCGGCGAAATCGGCTTCCTCCGAGGCGTATGGCTCGATGGATCGCGCCGCCTGGCCTGGCTAGAGGACTACGCCGCCGCCATGCTGGAAGGGGCCGACGCTCCCGTCCCCGAGCATCTAACCGACGGCATCCGCTTCGATCACGTGTCCTTCACCTATCCGGGAACCGGCCGTCAGGTCCTCGACGACATCAATCTTCACCTCAAGCCCGGCTCCGTCGTCGCCATCGTCGGAGAAAACGGAGCCGGCAAGTCGACCCTGGTCAAGCTCCTCTGCAAGATGTATCAACCCGACAGCGGCCGGATCCTGGTCGACCATACCGATCTCTCGCGCCTCCCGCCCGACGCCTGGCGATCCCGCCTCGCCGGCGCATTTCAGGATTTCTTTCGATTCGAGTTCATCGCCCGCCACTCCGTAGGCGTCGGCGACGCCCCCAACCTCGATGATCCGAAAGCAGTCGAATCCGCCATCGACCGCGCGGGAGCCGTCGACGTAATCGACCATCTCACTTCCGGCCTCGAAACTCAGCTAGGCCCCACCTGGCCCGAGGGAGTCGAGCTCAGCTTCGGCCAATGGCAGAAGCTCGCCCTCGCCCGCGGATTCATGCGCCAGCATCCTCTGCTCCTGATCCTCGATGAGCCCACCGCCGCCCTGGATGCCGAAACCGAGCACGCCCTATTCGAGCGATTCGCCGCCGCCGCCCATGGAGCCTCCGCCAACGCCGCCGGGATCACGATCCTGGTCTCCCATCGATTCAGCACCGTTCGCATGGCCGACTTCATCGTCGTCCTTGACGGCGCGCGCGTCGTCGAGTCCGGCGCCCACGAAGATTTGCTCGCCCGCGGCGGCCCATACGCCCAGCTCTATAACATCCAGGCCACTGCCTACCGTTAAGCGGCGTTACAATCTTTTGAATGAAGCTTACTATTCTCCCAATCGCGATCCTGGCCGTTGCGCGACTCTACGCCGCCGATGACGTCCTGACTCACGTCAACGCGCACGCCGCCCGCTTCGGCGACATTTCGCGCCAGATTTGGGAAACTCCCGAGCTCGGTTTTCATGAAAACAAAAGCTCCGCGCTGCTCCAGCAGGAGCTGCAAGCCAACGGGTTCGAAGTCCACGCCAACCTCGCCGGAATGTCCACCGCCTTCACCGCCAGCTTCGGCAGCGGCAAGCCCGTCATCGCTCTGATGGGCGAATTCGACGCCCTCCCCGGCCTTTCTCAAAAGGAAGAACCCACGCTCTCCCCCGTCAAAGCCGGCGATCCAGGCCATGGCTGCGGCCACAATCTTCTCGGCTCCGCTTCCGCCTTGGCCGCCGTCGCGATCAAGGAAGAAATGCAGGCTCGCGGCCTGAAAGGGACCATCCGCTACTACGGCACGCCTGCCGAAGAAGGCGGCGGCGGGAAAATCTACATGCTCCACGCCGGATTGTTTAAGGATGTCGACGCCGTCCTCGCCTGGCATCCCGGCGATTCCAACCGCGTCAACCTCGGCTCCCTGCTCGCCAATAACGGCGGCCGATTCAAGTTTTACGGCGTCGCCGCCCACGCCGCCGCGGCTCCCGACCGTGGACGTTCCGCGCTCGATGGCGTCATGATCATGCTCCAGTCCGTCGAATTCCTGCGCGAGCATGTGCCCCAGGAAACCCGCATTCACTACATCATCACCAACGGTGGACAAGCCCCGAACATCGTGCCGGCCTTCGCCGAAGTGAATCTGGTGGCTCGCAACCCCGACGCCCAGGTCCTCAACGGCATCTGGGAGCGCATCATGGATTGCGCCAAAGCCGGCGCCCTCGCCTCCGGCACCCGTATGGAGTTTGAGCAGGGCACCAACTATTCGAACGTTCTCCCCAATGACACGTTTTCCGCCGTCCTCGGCCGAGCCATGCAAAAATCCGGCGGCTACACCTACACACCTGAAGAAAAAAAGTTCGCCGAGGAATTGCAGAAAACCCTAGGCGCTCCCGTCCGCTCTCCCGGACCCGATAAAGTCATCGCCGACAAGTCCGAATCCGTTAGTTCCGCTTCAAGCGATTCAGGCGACGTAAGCTGGGTGGTTCCCACCGCTCAGTTGACCGCCGCGACCTTCGTCCCCGGCGTCGGCGCGCATACCTGGCAAGCCGCCGCCTGCGCCGGTTCCAGCATCGGCCGCAAGGGAATGGTGGTCGCGGCCCGAACCCTCGCCCTGGGCGCAATCGAGCTTTTCGAATAATCCCGACGAGCTCAAATCCGCTCGCGATTCCTTCGAAACCCGCCTCGCCGGCCGAAAATGGACCACTCGCATTCCAGCCAACGGCAAGCCTCCACTGGACTACGCCACGAAATAAATCTGTTCCCATGAAAAAACCAATCGTCTGGATCATGTTCGCCGCCATCCTTCACGCGCAGGACGATGTCTATACGAAAATCCGCACCGAAGCCGTCGAGCATTCTCAAGCCGCGCCCGTCTTCGACATGTTGACCATCGATATCGGCCCGCGCCTCACCGCCTCGCCCGCCCACAAGCGCGCCGCCGAATATGCCCGCGATCGCCTTCAGTCCTACGGCCTTTCGAACGTTCACCTGGAGCCCTTCCAGTTTGGACGCGGCTGGTCCATGGAAAAGCTTACCGTCGAGATGATCGAGCCCCGCTATCTCCCCCTGATCGGTTATGCCGACGCGTGGTCCCCGTCCACCAGCGGCGAAATCGTCGCTTCGCCCGTCTTCATCGGCGGCAAATCGCCCCAAGAGATAGACCAGCTGCGCGCGAAACTCAAAGGCTCCATCGTGATGACCGATCCCATCATGACCAATTTCGTCCGCAAAGATCGCCCCCAGCCCAGCGACCCCGATTACACCCCCAACTCCGCCGCCTATGCCACCAGCGTCGGCCAGCGTCCCGGTGGACGCGGCCCCGGTCCCACCCCCGCGCAAAAAATCGCTCAGTCCCTTAGAGAAGCCAGCGCGGGCGTAATCTTGAAACCAAGCCGCGGCGAGCACGGCACCGTTTTCGTCTCCGGACGCGACAACGGCCCCACCGCCGTCCCCGCCATCACCCTCGCCGCCGAGCATTACAACATGATCGCGCTCATGCTTCAGCACAATATCCCTGTGAAGTTGCGTGTCAACGTCCAGACTAAGTTCTACGATGCCGACAATGGCAATGCCTACAACGTAATCGCGGAGCTTCCCGGCTCAGATCCCGCCGTCGCCGATGAAGCCGTCATGATCGGCGGCCATCTCGATAGCTGGCACACCGGCGTAGGCGCCACCGACAATGCCGACGGATCCACCACCGTGATGGAAGCCATGCGCATCCTCAAAGCCATCGGAGTCCGCCCCCGCCGCACTATTCGCGTCGCCTTATGGGGCGGGGAGGAGCAAGGCCTGCTCGGATCGAAGGCCTGGGTGAAGCAGCATCTTCTCGGCGACGCCAACACCGCCGCGCGCGAAAAAATGGATGTCTACTTCAACATCGACAACGGCACCGGCCCCATCTACGGCTGGTATTTGCAGAACAGCGAAGCCGTCCGTCCCCTTTTCGACGCCTGGCTAGCGCCCATGAAGACCTTCAACGCCAAGCGAAATGTGATCGAGCCGGTCGGCTCAACCGACCACCTCAGCTTCATCGAAGCCGGCGTTCCCGGCTTCAATCCCATTCAGGACTACACCAATTACGACGTCCGCACGCACCACACCAACATGGATACCGTCGATCGCGTCGACGTAAAAGAAATCCGCCAGGCCGCCGCGGCCATGGCCTGGTTCGCCTACAACTGCGCCATGGCCGACAAGAAAATCCCCAGGCCGGCCAATTAAAATCCGCGTCCATCGGCGTCTATCCGCGGCCTAAAATAACAAAGTGTCCATCGTCATCATTGGAGCCGGCATCGTCGGCTCTTCCATCGCTTACCATCTCTCCGCCCGAGGCTGCACCGGTATCGTCATCCTCGAAAAAGCCGACACCGAAGTCACCGGCAGCACCGCCCGCTCCGCCGCCGGAGTGCGCCATCAATTCGCGAATGAAGTCAACGTTCGCCTCTCGCTCTACAGCATTCAGCGGCTGAAGCACTTCACCGAAGAAATCGGCGGCTACTCGGGCTTGAAGCAGATCGGCTATCTGCTGCTCGTTTCCGATCCCGCTACCTGGACCCAATATCAACGTAACGTCGCCCTCCAAAACAGCCTCGGCGTCCGCAGCCGTCTGCTTTCCCCCGCCGAAATCGGCCGCATGATGCCATCCACTAATCTCGATGGCCTTCTCGGCGCCACCTTCTGTCCCGACGACGGCCATTGCGACCCCCACGGCGTCGCCACCGGTTATCTAGCGGCAGCCCGAAAGCGCGGCGTCGAGCTCCGTCGAGCCACTCCCGCTATCGGAATCCGCAAATCCGGCTCCCGCGTCACCGCCGTCGAAACCCCGCACGGGTCCATCGAATGCGACACCGTGATCAACGCCGCCGGTCCCTGGGCCGGAGCCGTAGGAGCCCTCGCCGGCCTCGAAATCCCGGTCCTGCCCTACCGCCGCTGTATATACATGACCGAGCCTCTTCCGTTCCCCGACGATGCCCCGTTCGTCATCGACACCGAAACCGGATTCTACATGCGCCGGGAAGGCGACAAGCTCCTGATCGGCGTGACCAATGAAAACGAGCCTCCTGGCGAAAACCTGGTCCTCGATTGGGAATGGCTCGAAACCGTTCTCGAGCTAGGCGCGCAGCGATTCCCGTTCCTGGCCGACGTCGGGATCGTTCGCCGCAATAGTTGGGCCGGTCTTTATGAAAATACCCCCGACCATAATCCCATCCTCGGCCGCCATCCCGAGCTTCCCAATTACATCGACGCCAGCGGTTTCAGCGGCCACGGAGTCATGCACTCGCCCGCCACCGGAATGTTGATCGCCGAAGAGGCCCTCGACGGCCGCGCCCATTCCATCGATATCGACGCCCTCAGAATCACCCGATTCGCAGCCCCCCGAGCCGCCTTCGAGACCAATGTCTATTAATTCGTCACATTCGTAAATCCAAAAGAGGGTACAGTATTACCTGTGACTCCTGGCAGATCCGAAGAGCTCAAGATCGAAATTCTAGACAGCCCGAAAAGTGCCCGCATCCTGCGCCTCACAGGTCCCTTGACCCTGCGCACCCTCTTCGAATTTCAAGACGCCTCCCGCCGGGAAAACACCAAGTCGGTCATCGTCGACATCGGCGGCGTTCCCTACATGGATTCGGCCGGTCTCGGAGCCGTGATCAGCATCTTCGCCTCCTGCCAGCGCACTCAACGAGGCTTCGCGATCATCGGCCTTTCGGAGCGGATCCGCACCCTTTTCGAAGTCACCCACTGCGACGGCCTGCTCCCCTGCTTCCCGGATCTCGACTCGGCTGACGCTTCGATGAAGCCATTAGTACCAGTACCTCCCCAACCCTAGTCTTCATCGATTTGTAATCGTTCCTTCATGACACGATAACTCCGGCTCGTTATCCTTTTTTTTATTCTTCCGAGTCTTGCTTTGCCAAGTTATAAGAGATGCCGGAGAAGAGCATCCCTGTCTAGGAGACAATTTCACATGAAAAGACGACCGCTGCCGAATCGGAAGCTGACTTCCGTGCTGGCGATATTCCTGAGCATCACTCTGCCCATGACGGCAGCCGACAAGCCCATCGCGGATGATTCCAGCACGACGGCGTCCGCTCCGAATTCCGAAATCGAGCAGCTCAAGAAGATGCTGCTCGATCAACAGCGGCAGATCGATGAGCTTCGCCGCGCCCTCGCCGGCAATAGCGCCAAGACTGACGCGGCGCCTAGATCTGAGACGCCCGCCGCCACTAATCCGCCAGTGACCTATCCTAAATCCGGCGAAGTCGCCAGCACCACGCCGATCGTACCCTCGGCCCCGATGCCGCCGCCGGTTTTCCCGGCTTCGTCGCCGTCACCCCAAGTTTCCGGAGAGGCGTCCTCGCCCCTTCAATTCAAGCTGGGTGACGCCTACTTCACGCCCGTTGGATTCATGGATATGACGTCCGTGACGCGATCCACCAATCCCGGCTCGGGCATCGGTACCAACTTCGGCAGCATCCCGTATGGGAATACGCAAGCCGGATCGCTTACCGAGAGCCGCCTCAGCATTCAGAACTCGCGCCTCGGCATGCGCATCGACGCCCTGGTCAAAGACATGAAAGTTTTGGGCTACTGGGAGTCTGACTTTTTGGGTCAAACCGGCAATCCTCCCAACGGAGGCTTGGCCGTCACCAGCAATCCCTACGTCTTCCGGATGCGCTTGTATTTTGTCGACGTGACGAAAGGCAAGTTCGAATTCCTGGCCGGTCAATCCTGGAGCATGTTGACGCCGAATCGCAAAGGAATCTCCCCGCTGCCTGGCGACATCTTCTACGCCCAGAACATAGACGTAAATTACCAATTGGGCTTGGTCTGGGGCCGAATCCCCGGCTTCCGCGGTGTCTTCCATCCCAATGACAAGGTGGCCTTCGGTGTGGCGCTTGAGAACTCTGAACCGTACGTCGGCGGTGGCAACGGAGGCAGCGGTGCAGTTCTTCCGGCATGGGTCGGGGCGGCGAATGCCACTTCCGGCGCAGTCCTCGGCGGCCAGATTAACAACGGAAGCAGCGTGATTTCCGCGGCCGCGCTTCATCCCGATATCCTGGCGAAACTCGCCTTCGACCCGAACAGCCGGGTCCACTTTGAAGTCGCCGGCGTCGAGATCACCAACAAGGTTGCCGATCCGGCCACCACTCCCGCGTTTCAGAGCTTCACCAAAGCGGGCGGCGGCGGATCGGTCAATTTGAACATCGGGATCACCAAGAACTTCCACCTTCTCACGAACAACTTCTACGGCTCCGGCGCTGGACGCTACATCTTCGGTCAAGCCCCGGACTTCATTCTTCGCAGCAACGGCAGCATTTCTCTGGTCCATTCGGGATCCACCGTCACCGGCTTTGAGGCGAATGTAGGCAAGACTCTGTTCTACGGCTACTACGGCGGCGTCTTCATCGCCAAGAACATGGCTCTCGATACCAACGGCGCGAAAATCGGCTACGGTCCTATCGCGAGCGACGGCCAGAACCGGGCCATCCAGGAAATCACCTTCGGCACCAACACCACCCTCGTGAAGGATTCGAAATGGGGAGCCCTCAACCTCATGTTCCAATACTCCTATCTCCAACGGAATCCGTGGCTTGTGGCCACCGGCGCACCGTCGAACGCCCATCTCGACATGGGGTTCTTCAACCTGCGCTACACCCTTCCCGGCTCGGCACCGACGCTCGGAAAGTAATCATTTTGTAACACAACCTTGGTTAAATGGAGGCGAGTATGATTCGGAAGATATTCGGCGCGATTCTCGGGGCTGGCCTGGTGGCCGGCTCCCTCAGCGCACAACAAGTTTTGATCAACGGGGCCGGCGCGACGTTCCCCAATCCTATTTATTCGAAGTGGTTCGATGAGTACCACAAGAAATTCAACAATATTGCATTTAACTATTCTTCGCTTGGCTCGGGCGCGGGAATACAGCAGATCACCGTCGGCACCGTCGACTTCGGCGCCACTGACGGACCCATGACCGACGAAATGCTGAAGGCATTTCAGGATAAGCACGGCTACCGGGTTTTCCATTTCCCCACCGTGATGGGCGGCAACGTTCCGGCATATAACGTCTCGGGCGTCGCCACGTCTCTCAATTTCACGCCCGAAGCTCTGGCGGGAATCTTCCTCGGAAAAATTACCAAGTGGAACGATCCGGCATTGGCCGGTCCGAACCCGGGAGTAAAGCTCCCCGACGCTCCTATCGTGGTGGTTCATCGCGCCGAAAGCAGCGGCACCACGTACGTGTGGACCGACTATCTCTCGAAAGTCAGTAAGGAATGGGAGACTAAAGTCGGTAGAGGCAACTCCGTGATGTGGCCGGTCGGCTTGGGCGGGAAGGGAAATGAAGGCGTCACCGGGCAGATTCAGAACCAGCCCAATTCGATCGGATACGTGGAATTAACCTACGCGCTTCAAAACAAGATGGCTTATGGGAAAGTCAAGAACGCGGCGGGGAATTTCGTCCAAGCGAACCTGGCATCGGTGACTGCGGCCGCGGCTAGCGCGGTCAAGACCATTCCCGACGATTTCCGCGTCTCCATCACCAACGCGCCGGGCAAGGACTCCTATCCTATCGCTAGCTTTACCTGGCTCCTGATTCCCGAGAAGATCGCGGACCCGGTGAAGAAGAAGGCCATCGTCGACTTCTTGAAGTGGGCTCTCACCCAGGGCCAGTCCGACCCGGCGATGGAAGCTTTGTCGTATGCCCGTCTTCCCCAGGCCGTGGTTGACAAGGAATTGAAGGCGATCTCGAAGATCCAGTAACGCCCGGTCTGGTGCCGTAACCTCGCGCCGTAACAATGTCAGCTTCGACAACCACCGCCATCAACGCCCGGCCCTCAGGCCGGGCGCAGTCCTTCTGGCAGCGGCTGTTTGACGGGGACCGGATCGCCTACCTGATTACTTTCGTCTGCGCCGCGAGCGTAGTTCTGATCACCGCCGCGCTGGTTTTTGCGTTGTTCAGGAAGTCCGGTACCGCCCGCCATGAATTCGGCTGGGCCTTTCTCTGGACCAGCGTATGGGACCCGGTCAACGGCAAGTTCGGCGCCGCCCCGTTTATCTATGGAACGGTGGTCACCTCCGCTCTCGCGATGCTCATGGGCATCCCGCTAGGCGTTGGGGCTGCGATCTTTCTGGCCGAGCTTGCCCCTCCCGCGATTTCTTCCGCTTTGACATTTCTAATCGAGCTGCTGGCCGCCGTCCCCAGCGTGATCATCGGGTTCCTGGGCCTCTTCGTGGTCATCCCGTTTCTCCGGCAAATGGAGCCCCATATTCGCGGCACACTCGGCTATTCCCCACCTTGGCTGAAGCTCCCCTGGACCCGCCTGTTTGACGGCCCGTTCTATGGCGTAAGCCTGCTGGCCGGTGGAGTGGTCCTCTCCATCATGATTTTGCCGTTCATCATCTCGATCTCGCGAGAGGTGATCCTCAGCGTCCCCAATGACCAGCGCGAAGCCGCGCTCGCCCTGGGCGCGACCCGCTGGGAAATGACCTGGAACATCGTTCTGCCTTACGCCCGCAAGGGGATCGTCGGATCCATCTTCCTCGCCCTCGCCCGTTCGTTAGGCGAAACCATGGCGGTGACCATGGTGATCGGCAACGAACCGGCCATCCATACCTCGCTGTTTGCCCCCGGCTATTCCATCGCCGCCGTCATCGCCAACGAATTCTCTGAGGCTACCGGTGCGCTGTACCAGGGCGCGCTGTTCGAACTCGCCCTCGTCCTATTCGGTCTGACAATCGTTATCAACGGCTTGGCGCGGATTCTAGTTGCCTCCACCACACGCAGAGGTTCCACGTGATACCCTCGCCGGCATGGACGTGGAACAAGCTGCGGCGGAAAACAGTCAATGTAGTGATGTTGACCTTGTCGGGTGTGTGTACCTTGGCCGCCGCCGGGTCGCTGGTCTTCATTCTCGGCTATCTTTTCGTACACGGGTTCCGAAGTCTTAATTTGGATTTTTTCACCAAGCTTCCTACGCCCGTCGGAGAAAGCGGCGGAGGAATGGCCAACGCGATCGTTGGCAGCGCGAAACTTCTGTTTCTTGCAACGTTAATCGGCGTGCCCATCGGCTTCCTGGGCGGCGTATATCTGGCCGAGTTCGGCGGCAGCCGATTCTCTTTCGTCGTCCGTTACACCACGGACCTGTTGAACGGCGTTCCCTCCATCGTCATGGGGATTTTCGCTTACACGCTGATCGTCGTGCCGCAGAAACATTTTTCGACCATGGCGGGCGGCGTCGCCCTCGGCATCATGATGATCCCGATCGCCATCCGCAGCTCGGAGGAATTCCTGCGCGCCGTGCCGCTGTCGCTCCGGGAAGGCGCCATGGCCCTGGGCGCATCGAAATCCAAAGCCATCTGGACGGTCGTAATTCCGGCCGCCAAGAACGGCATTATTACCGGTATCATGCTCAATCTCGCCCGAGTGGCCGGAGAAACCGCGCCCCTGCTGTTTACCGCCTTCGGCAATCGCTTTTGGAGCCCTGGCTGGGAACAACCCACCGCGTCTCTGCCGGTGATGATCTATAGCTACGCTGTCGCTCCTTATGAGGATTGGCATCAGCAAGCCTGGTCCGCCGGCTTCGTACTCCTGGTGCTGATTCTTTCCGTAAATATCTTTTCGCGACTGGTCCTCGCCCGCAGAGGACCCGTTGCCCGTTGATCACAGGTGATAAAATGCAAGCGTCCAGCCCACAACCAAGCCGCCCTCCACTGATGAGCTCCATTCCCAGTTTTGAAACCCCAAGCGGCGCCCAACCGAAGCCCGGGGGCGAGTCCGGCGTCAAGCTCAGCGCCACGAATCTCAATTTCTATTACGGCGCATTCCAAGCTCTCCGCGATATTTCGATGCGCGTTTACGAAAAGCAAGTTACCGCGTTCATCGGCCCCTCCGGCTGCGGAAAATCGACCTTCCTCCGCACCCTCAACCGCATGAATGAAACCGTTCGCGGCAGCCGCGTCGAAGGGGATATCCGCTTCGATGGCGATAGCATTCTGGGCCTGGACGTCAACGACGTTCGGCGCCGCGTCGGCATGGTATTTCAAAAGTCGAACCCGTTCCCGAAGTCGATCTTCGATAACGTCGCTTACGGCATCCGCATCAACGGACTCGCCTCTCGCTCCACTCTGAAAGAGCAGGTCGAACAAAGTCTGCGCCGGTCCGCACTATGGGACGAAGTCAAAGACAAGCTGCATCAGTCCGCCTACAGCCTCTCCGGCGGCCAGCAGCAGCGCCTGTGCATCGCGCGAGCTTTGGCCGTGAATCCCGAGGTTTTGCTGCTCGATGAGCCCTGTTCCGCGCTCGATCCCATCGCCACCGCGAAGATCGAAGACCTGATCTTCCAGCTCAAGGGCAGTTGTACCATCGTGATCGTGACGCACAACATGCAACAGGCCGCGCGCGTCGCCGACTACACCGGCTTTTTCCTGCTGGGACGCCTGGTGGAGTTCGACAGCACCACGGTCATCTTCAAGACGCCCGCGAAAAAAGAAACCGAAGATTATGTCACGGGCCGCTTCGGGTAGAGGATCAACGTGCGCCACTTTGTCGAAGAATTAGAACAACTGAAAACCAAGCTGCTGCAGATGAGCGCGCTGGTCGAATCCGCCATTCAGCGCAGCATCAGCGCCGTCATCAACAAGGATCGCAGCGCCGCTGAAGAAGTCTTTCGCAACGAAAAGCGCATCAACGAAATCGAAATCGAGATCGATGAGTTCGCCATCAACCTGCTCGCATTGCAGCAGCCCATGGCCGCGGACCTGCGCCTGGTGGTCGCCGCGCTCAAGATCAATACCGACCTGGAACGCATGGGCGACCTGTCCGTGAACATCGCCCAGCGCGCCCGCTCTTTGATGGAAGAGCCGGTGGTCAAACCCATGATCGACATCCCGCACATCGCCGGCCTGGTCCAATCCATGGTGAGAAAGGCCCTGGATGCCTTCGTCACCCGCGACGCCGACCTCGCCCGCAGCGTCCTCGCCTCCGATGACGGCGTCGACAGCCTCCGCACGGCCTGCTACCACGAGCTGGTGAGTTTCATGGAAAAGGACCCGCAGAATATCCGCCAGGCGCTCGATTTGCTCGCCATCACGCGAAATCTGGAGCGCATCGCCGATCATTCCACCAACATCGCCGAGGATGTCCTGTTCCTGGTGAAAGGCGTCGACGTCAGACATCACGCCGAAGCCCGCCAATAATCGCTATTTCTCCAGCAGAAAGTTCCCGACGAACAGCGTATCGATGCCCGACGAATAGAAACTTCGCACCGCGTCGCGCGGCGTCGACACCAGCGGGTCCCCGAACAGGTTGAAGCTGGTGTTATACAGCACCGGCAAGCCGCTGGCTTTTCCCGCTTCGAGCAGCAGCCGGTGATACAGCGGATTATCGTCCTTCGAAACCGTGTGGACCCGCACCATGTCGCGCCCCAGGATCGCCCCTTCGAAGGTCTTTCGATGCGCCGGCTTCACCCGCCCCACGGTCGCCAGATTACGCGCATTCGGACCCGCCTCGAAATATTCATGCGCGAGTTCCGCCGGAACCGACGCCGCGAATTTCCGGAACGGCTCGCGATGCTTGATGAACACGTTCAGATTCTCGGTAGAGTAAGGATCGAGCGGCGATGCCAGAATACTGCGATTCCCCAAAGCCCTGGGACCGAACTCCATGCGCCCCTGCATCCACGCGACGATCTTATGCTCGCCCAGCAGCCGAACCGCGGCCGCCATCATCTCATCGGTGGATCGCAGATACTGAAACCGCAGCTTGCAATTTTCCAGAACCTGTTTGATCTCATCCTGCCCATAGCTCGGCCCCAGCAGCAGTGAACCGCCGTCGCCATGCCTCTTCTGCCGGTTCAACTGGTACCACACGTGATACGCCGCGCCCAAAGAAGTTCCCGCGTTTCCCGCCGCCGCTTGCGCGAAAACGTTCTTGAACCGCCCGGATCTTTCGAGCGACTCGACCAGCAAGGCGTTGTAGAACACCCCGCCCGCCAGGCACAAATTTTCGCCTTCGCCCGCCATGGCGGCCACCGTCTGTTCCAACACTTGTTGAACCCCGTGGGCGATATGGCGATGCAACGCTTCCGGAATTTTGTCCGACCGCTCCAGACCCAGGCGTTCGAAGAATTTCAATCCGAACCCGCCGCGCGCGTCGAAAAACGCGGGATCCACACGCGCGGCGTCCGAAACCACGTCTTGAAACAGCGTTTCAAATCGATCGTCGCCAGACGCGGACAGCCACTGTACTTTATGCTCGTCGGCGCCCGCGCGATACCCTAACAGATCCGTCACCGTGCGATACAGCCGGCCCAGCGAATCGGGATAATACCATTCCTTCTCCACCTCCATCCGGTTGTCCCGAGGCTTTCGAGCGCGTCCCGCATCGAAAATCCCCCGCGTGGTCGAGCGTTAGTACCGTCGCTTCCTCAAACGGCGACGCATAGAACGCCGACGCTGCGTGCGCCACGTGATGCTCCACCACCACGATCTCGCTATTCGGAAACTGGTCGCGCAGCGACAGATGGAACAAGGATTCGGGTCCGCGCGCGAACGGACGCGCGATTGCCACGCAATCCACTTGACTGCGCGTTGCCCCCGCCAATCGCAGGCATTCCGCGATCGCCTGCTGCGGAATCCCGCCCGGCCCCAACCCGCGCGTCAGCTTCGCTTCCTCAATCGCCGCGCGCACCTCGCCATCCTGAAGGACCGCGCACGCAGCGTCGCCCAGCAATCCGCCCAACCCCAGAATCAGCATGTTATTTTAGCTTCTGCTCGATCTTCGCCCACGTGTCCCGCAGCGCAACCGTACGATTGAAAACCGGCCTTCCGGGTTTCGTATCGGGATCCGCCGCGAAGTATCCCAGCCGCTCAAACTGATAGCGCGATCCCGGCTCCGCACTCGCAAGGCTCGGCTCCACTTTGCAATTTACGACCACTTTCAGCGATTTCGGATTCAAATTATCCGTAAAATCGCCGCCTTCCGGCACTTCGTTCGGATTCTCGCACGTGAACAGCGTCTCGTAAATTCGCACTTCGGCGTCGATTCCATGCTCCGCCGAAACCCAGTGGATAGTGGACTTCACCTTGCGCCCGTCCGGCGTATTTCCGCCGCGCGTGGCCGGATCGTACGTGCAGTGAACCTCCGTCACTTCGCCGTGCTCATCCTTGACGACGCTGGTGCAAGTGATCAGGTACGCGTACCGCAGCCGCACTTCGCGGCCCGGCGACAGCCGGTAATACTGCTTGGGCGGATTCTCGCGGAAATCGTCCTGCTCGATATAGATCACCCGTGAAAATGGCACCTTGCGCGTTCCCGCGCTTTCATCCTCGGGATTATTGATCGCATCCATCTCCTCGGTCTGACCTTCGGGATAGTTGTCGATCACCACGCGCAGCGGACGCAGCACCGCCATCACCCGCGTCGCCCGGCGATTTAAATCCTCCCGAACGAAGTATTCGAGCAGCGACAATTCCGTGATCCCGTTCGTCTTCGATACCCCGATCCGCCCGCAGAAACTCCGCAGCGCCTCCGGCGTGTAGCCGCGCCGCCGCATCCCGCTGATCGTCGGCATCCGCGGATCGTCCCACCCGCTCACCAGCCTCTTCTGGACCAGTTCCAGCAGTTTCCGCTTGCTCAGCAGCGTATAAGTAAGGTTCAGCCGGTCAAATTCGATCTGTTGCGGATGATAAATTCCCAGCTGCGCGATGTACCAGTCGTACAAAGGCCGGTGATCCTCAAACTCCAGCGTGCAAATCGAATGAGTGATTCCTTCGACCGAATCCGATTGCCCATGCGCGAAGTCGTACATCGGATAGACGCACCACTTGTTGCCCGTGCGATGATGCTCGGCGTGAAGAATCCGGTACATCACGGGATCGCGCAGGTTCAGATTCGCCGACGCCATGTCGATCTTCGCGCGAACCGTCCGCGCTCCGTCCGGAAATTCCCCGGCCCGCATGCGCTCGAACAGCTCCAGATTCTCGTCTACGCTGCGATTCCGATACGGACTCTCCGTGCCTGGCTCGGTCAACGTTCCGCGCTGTTTCCTGACCTCTTCAGCGGATAAATCGCAAACAAATGCCTTGCCGGATTGAATTAACTGGACCGCCCACGCGTGAAGCTGGTCGAAATAATCCGAAGCGTAAAACAGCCGCCCTTCCCAATCCCCGCCCAGCCAGCGTACATCCTGATGATCGAATCGACGTATTCAGTTTCTTCCTTCGACGGATTCGTATCGTCAAAACGCAGATTGCATTTTCCGCCGAACTCCGTCGCCAGGCCGAAGTTCAGCCAGATCGACTTCGCGTGTCCGACGTGCAGATAACCATTCGGCTCCGGTGGAAACCGCGTGTGGACGCGCCCGCCGTACTTGTTGGTCTTTAAATCCTGGACAATCGTGTCGCGAATGAAATTCGAAGGGGCCGCCTCATTAGTAGGAGTCATAATTCAATTCGATCGCTTTCCCGATGCGCCGCAGCGAGGTTTCGCGGCCCCAGCACCACCAGCGTCTCAAACAGCGGAGGCGCCACCTTACGGCCGCACACCGCCACGCGAATCGGCTGGAACATCTGCCCGGTCTTGATCTTCAACCGCTCCGCGCCCGCCCGCAGCGCCGCGTCTAATCCATCGTGACTAAACTCCGCATCCGCCAAGATCCGCCGGGCTTCCTCGAGCGCCATTTTCGCCATCGCCGCATCACCCTTTTGCGGAATCAATTCCGCAGCCGGATACGGCGGCAACTCGTCCGCGAAAAAGAAGTCCGCAGCCTGTGCCACATCGCGCAGTAATTTGATCCGTTCCCGAATCAGCGGCGTGATCTTCATCAGCTTCTCCGCGGGACACGGCGGCGCGAACGGAGTCAGTGCGATCCCCAGTTCCTCCACCGGCAGAGTGCGAATATGTTCCGCGTTCAGCCACACCGCCTTGGGATCGAATGGATCTTCCTCGGTAAAGTTGATAGTCGCATTGCTCCGATTCACGCCTTCCAGCGTGAACGCGTCCGTCAACTCCGCCCGCGACATCTGCTCCCGGTCGTCCTTCGGCGACCACCCCAGCAACACACAAAATTTACGAACGCCTGCGATAAGAATCCCGCGTCGCGATACGTCGTGACGCTCACCACCGGACCATGCTTGCGCTTCGACAATTTCGATCCATCCGGCGCGATCAGCAGCGGCAGATGCGCGAACTTCGGTGGCGTCGCGCCCAGCGCCTCGAAAATCAGCACGTGTTTGAAGGTATTCGTCAGATGATCCTGCCCGCGAATGATGTGCGAGATCCGCAAGTCCGCATCGTCGGCGCAGGATGCCATGTGATACGTTGGAATCCCCGAGGACCGCAGCAGCGCAAAATCCTCGATGTCCGCCGTCGCCTTCACTTGCGGCCCATACACCAGGTCGTCGAACGCCACCTCGCGCCGATCGCCGCGCGGCACCCGAAACCGAAGCACAAACGGCTCCCCGCCTCGGCCCGGCGATCGCTTTCTTCGGAAGAAAGCTCCCTCATCCCCGGATTGCATAGCCACGACTCGCCTCCGTGAGCCTTCTCGCCCGTCTCCCCCGCCGCCGGCGTAAAATCCCGATAAGCCATCCCCCGGGCGAAGATTTCCAGCGCCATGCGCCGATGCAAATCCCCGCGCTCAGACTGGCGATAAAACTCGTCCCACGACAAGTCGAGCCACTTCAGTCCGTCGAAAATCGAATCCAGCGATTCCTGCGTATTGCGCTCGACATCCGTGTCGTCGATGCGCAAAATCATGGTTCCCTGATTGTGGCGCGCGTAAAGCCAGTTGAAAATGAACGTTCTCGCGCTACCGATATGAAGATACCCGGTAGGCGAAGGAGCGAATCGAACTCTGAGCATTAATTACTCAGGATACCAATCACCCCGTAATCGCCGCCCGAATCGCCGCCAGCGGAGCATGATCGTCGAACGTAACCGACCCATGGCTGCTATTCACGCCCAGTTGCTTCCATAGATCCGGCAAGTCGACGGGCACCGGTTTCGTCGCCATCTGCTGATATAGCTCCATCAACGTCTTGGTCCCGGTAGCGCGATCCCCGAGCTCGAATGCCCGTTCCAGCGGCCAGTCGACTTCTATATTTCCCCCCGCATGATTGATGGCGCGCAGCGCATCTTGTAAGCCTTTTGCGTTCTTGGTATTCTTTCGAATCCCCACGTCGGCCAGCAAACAAAACATCGCGCCGCCCCAATAGGTCCGGCCCCAACTGTGCGTCTGATCCAATCCCTGATCGCCCGCGCCAGGCAACCCCTGCGGCATATCGCGAACCATGTCACGCCAGATTTGCGCAGGAGTCAGTTGTCCGATCTTCACCCGCGCGATCGGCTCCACGTAGGTCGCGCTGCCTTCTTCCATCCAATGATGCCGCTCCTCCACGGACGGAAACGCCAGATGGACCATTTCATGGGTACACATCCAGTCTTCTTTCAGCTCATTTTCCGTCGTGTGCGAGCCGACCGTTAGCCTGCAATGCGCGCCGTGTTCGCCGAACGTTCGCCCGTTAGAAACGCCGCTTTTCCGGCCTTCTACGATCTCGATTCGTACTTTTCGAACCGGAAAACCGCCGAAATAAGCCATAACCGCGCGAGCCGCCCTCCCTCCTCCTGCAATACGCCTCCTTCTTCGCCTTCTCCGGCTCCAACGCCATCTCCTCCATCGACCTCTCCAGCGCTTACAACGGCGTAAGCGGCTACAACGTCCTAGCAGTCGGCCTGCTAACCTTCGTCTCCAACTGGAGCGGTCCCATCTTCTGGACGTCCGCGACGAACATCCTGCTCCTGCGCCTGCACCAGGAGGGTGCGCGAACGTCTGGAAGCAGCACCTAAGCTTGTTAACCCTGTTTGTGACGATCAGCCTTGTGGGCGTGATGGTAGCTTGTACCGTGTTAAGGACGCATCTCTTCATCTGGACGGTCTTCTCGCCGAAATATCTCTACAGCATGGCGTGGGCTTTTGGCCAGCACCTGCTCGTCAATGTTGTGCTGGGAAGTTTCCTGTTCTGGCTTGGTTGTAGATAGTCGGTGCCTCATATGTACTGTTCCCACCACTCAGATCATACTTATGAAATAGTTCATCAAGCGCATCACGATGCTTTTCCTCCGTTCCTTCGCTGCCAGCTGGTCTGTCTCCACCGGCACTGCCTCGCTCTCTGACCCCATATGTTTCTTCTCGTTCTCCTTGGTCTGTGCCTCCTCAGTTTGCATAACCTCCTCTCCGAGCAGCGGCACTCCCAAGTCCTCCTCAGCATGCACATCCTCATCTTCCCGCTGTCCCATCTCCCGTGCCTGACCCACATCGACCCTTACATCCACCACCTCAACCATCCCCGCTCATCCCCCTCCCACCCCACCACCCTCCCCAGCCGCCCCAACGTCCCCAATAACATCAACCCCAACGCCGCATACTGATTATCCCCCACAACCCCGGAGAAAGCAACCCAACACCTGGGGATCAACCTCTCTCT
>CAVPKR010000153.1:0-9719 GCA_963705675.1 Terriglobia bacterium | reverse complement strand
GTCAGGCAAAGAGTTTGGCACTTATCGTTGGTGTTCTTAAAGAAACATTTCCATCCGAGCGGCGCGTTGCGGTGGTCCCACGCGTCATCGATCTACTGAAGAAATCGAGCGTCGACACCTGGATCGAACACGGCGCCGGGCTCGAATCCGGCTTCACTGACGACGATTACGCAGCCAAAGGCGTGCACGTGGGCACTGCCGATGAGGTTCGCGCGCAGGCGCAGATCCTGCTGCACGTACGGGTCCCAGAGACGCCGCCGAATAAAGACGTAATCGCCATCGGATTTTGTGACCCGCTGACCGATCCAGCCATCGCGCAACGCTACGCGCAAGCCGGAGCGACGCTGTTTTCCATGGAATTTATCCCGCGCACCACGCGCGCCCAAAGCATGGATGCTTTATCGTCCATGGCGTCCATCGCCGGATATAAAGCCGTGCTGATCGCCGCCAACACGCTGCCGCGTCTGTTTCCGATGATGACCACCGCTGCCGGAACCATGCCCCCGCGCGAGTCCTGATCATCGGAGCCGGCGTTGCTGGCCTGCAAGCCATCGCTACGGCACGGCGCCTGGGAGCCGTAGTCAGCGGCTACGACGTTCGCGCCGCCGTGAAGGAGCAGATCGAAAGCCTGGGCGCGAAGTTCGTCAATATCGATCTCGGCGTCAAGGGAGAGGGCGAGGGCGGCTACGCGCGTGCTCTCGATGAGGATACGATTCGCCGCCAGCGCGAACAGATGGCGCTGGTAATGAAGGAACAGGACGTCGTGATCACGACCGCAGCCGTCCCCGGCAAGAAAGCTCCGCTGCTGGTGACCCGCGAAATGGTGCACGCCATGGCGCCCGGCTCGGTGATCGTCGATCTGGCAGCCGAGCGCGGCGGCAACTGCGAAGTTACTAAGCCCGGCGAAACCGTGATCGAGCAGGGTGTTTACGTGCTCGGCCCGATGAATGTCCCAGCCACCGTTCCTCGCCACGCCAGCGAGATGTACGCGCGCAACATCGTGACATTCCTCAAAAACATGATCAATAAGGAAGGCGCGTTGAATATCGACCTGAATGATGAAATTACCCGCGACACCTTGGTCGCCCGCGGCGGCGAAGTGGTCCAACCCCAAGGTCCAGGCCTTGCTGGGGGCGAAGGTATGAGTAACGATCTCGAAGTAAGCCTGTACGTTCTGGTGCTGGCTGTGCCGCTCGGCTTGGAGCTGGTGCGCCGCGTATCGCCTCTGCTGCACACGCCCCTGATGTCGCTGACGAATGCTATCTCCGCGATCTCGGTGGTCGGCGCGATTCTGATCGCAGGCGCAGGCGATTCGCCCACGCTGAGTAAGGTGCTCGGCTGCATCGCTGTCACGTCGTCGACCATCAACATCGTGGCCGGATTTCTGATCACAGATCGAATGCTGAAGATGTTCCGCAGCAAGAAGGCTGCGAAATGACCGACGGCATCTCTGGCAGTCGGCATATATCATCGCCGCGCTTTCTATCGTTCTATCCATTAAATGGCTCAGCTCCCCGGTGACGGCGCGACGCGGAGTCCTCGCCGGCGAAATCGGCATGCTGTTCGCCGTGGTCGGGACGCTGCTGCGCCACGAAGTCGTCAGCTATGAATGGATTGTGGTCAGCTTCGTCATCGGAGCCGCCATCGGAGCGCCTCTGGCATATCTGATGCCGATGACCTCTGTGCCCGCAGTTGACGGCGTTATCGCACGCCTTCGGAGCATTCGCCGCGGCGTTGGTCGGGACCGCCGAATATTATCGGTATTATTCCGCGGGAACCCCGGTGACCGGTTTCACCATGGCCGCGCTGGTGATCGAAACGGTGCTCGGCTATCTGACCTTCACGGCCAGTATCCTGGCGTTCGGGAAATTGCAGGAACTCGTGCCGACGCGGCCGATTACCTATCGGGGCCAGAACTTCGTGAACCTGGTATTGCTGGCGTTCGCGGTCAGCCTGGGCGTCTGGATGATCGTCGAGCCCACCCCGCCTTGGGTTTTCCCCACATTTACCGGACTTTCGCTGCTGTTTGGCGTCCTGCTGATTCTACCGATCGGCGGCGGCGACATGCCCACCGTGATCGCGCTGTTGAACTCCTATGCCGGCGCGGCGTGCTGCGCGATGGGATTCGCGCTCAACAATCGCCTGCTGATTATCGCGGGCGCGGTCAACGCATCGTCGGGATTCATCCTCTCGGTGATCATGTGCAAGGCCATGAACCGCTCCTTCGCCAACGTGCTGTTCGGAGCGTTCGGACAGGTGCAGGCCGGGGCGGTGGCACAAACGTCGACGAAGCCGGTCCACTCGGCGACGCCTGAAGACGCCGCGGAAATTCTGGCGAGCGCCCGCAAAGTGATCGTCGTTCCCGGCTATGGAATGGCAGTGGCGCAGGCTCAGCACAAATTGCGCGAGCTTACGGATGCGCTGACCAAGCGCGGCGTCGACGTGCAATTCGCCATTCATCCGGTAGCCGGGCGCATGCCGGGTCACATGAACGTACTGCTGGCTGAAGCCGACATTCCCTACGATCGTCTGCATGAGATGGAAGACATCAACCCCGACTTCGCCGAAGCCGACGTGGCCCTGGTGATCGGCGCGAACGACGTAGTGAACCCCGCGGCTCGCCACGATACGGCTAGTCCGATCTACGGCATGCCGATCCTGGATGTCGACAAAGCGCATACGGTGATGGTGATCAAGCGCGGCATGAGTCCGGGCTTCGCGGGCATCGATAATGAGCTGTACTACATGGATCGCACGCTGATGCTGTTCGGCGACGCCAAGGGTTTCGTCGGCGAGATCCTGAAGGCCATGCCGAGTTCCAACTAGCGGGAACTATTTTGGGATAACGGGATCCGCAATCACCGGCTCCCGTTCCTGGTTCTTCTGCTTATCGCCAGCCAATCGCCACACCGGATCTTTTATAAGTTGCGCCCGCACTTTGGCATTCACCTCTTCACGGCGTGAAAAGGCGTCCAGGTCCTTATATTCCACCAGCAGCATCGCCTGCCAGCGCTTCCCGCCCGGATAGTGATTCATGAACAAGCTGTATCCGGCCAGGATGCCTTCGCGGCTCCACGCCTTCGCCAGCGGCAATACGTAGCCATTCAGATAATCGCGAGCCTCGGCCGATCCCGGCAGGTCATACGCGAACGCCATATACACGCTGCGCGCCGGGTTGGCCTGCTCCTCGGCGCCGGATGCGAACAGGTCCGCGGAATACGTATTCAGAGGCCACGCCATTTCGAGCGCATCGCGCGGCAGGCCGCCGGGAGTAACCTTTTCGACCTCTCTCCACTTGGCCACCTGGTCATAGCTGGGGAACGTCAACACGGCCATCGCATCCCACGCATCGACGTCGACATACCAGTTGAACAGGAACCGGTAATCCTTCAGCAGGCCGTCTTTTTTCCAATGCTCGAAACGCAGAATGCCTTGCTCCGTCATGAATTGACGAAACGCCGCTCGACGCGGAGGCGGGCAGCGGTACGTGATCAGCAACTGCGTCGGACCGCTTGAACCCGGCTCCTGTACGCCGGCCATTCCCGCGCCCAGGAAAATCGCGAGCGTCGCAAAGATATGCTTCTTCATGCAAGTCCACTCTCGCTCGAAAATCCCCCGCGACGCAAGTATGCCGATGTGTAATGATCGTATTCGAAGAAGGAGGATCGATGGTATTAAGCGTCCGGACCATGCAGTATTTCTACACCCGAGTGGAGGCCGATCCGGCCAGCGCCTACGATCTGCTGGCGCAATTGGCGTCCGAGGATATCAATCTGCTGGCCTTCAGCGCCGTGCCGTTCGGTGCGAAGCACATTGAGTTCACCATCTTCCCGGACCGCGCCGAAAGCTTCATCCGCCTCGCCGATAAGCTGGGCTGGACCCTTCGCGGCCCCCAGTACGCCTGCCTGATTCAGGGTGACGATCGCCTGGGCGCCCTCGCCGAAATTCAAGCCGCGCTGGTCAACGCCGGCGTCAGCATCTATGCTTCGAGCGGGGTCACCGACGGCAGCGGCCACTTCGGCTATGTGATCTATTTCCGCGATGGCGACCAGATGCTCGCCTCGAAAGCGCTCGAAGCGTTGAAGTGTCTCCGATCTTGACGTGACGTATCCCGCCGAAGCCGTCAAACGCGCGCCGCCCGCATCTCTCTCCGATTGGGCCCGAGCCATACGCGTCCATCAATGGATCAAGAATGTTCTGGTCTTCACACCGATCCTGACCTCGCATCGTTTTAGCGATGGGCCGGTCCTGAAGAGCGGTCTCTTCGGATTCCTCGCCATGAGCCTAGCGGCCTCGGCTGCTTATCTCATAAACGACGTAATCGATATCGAAGCCGACCGCCGTCATGATTCGAAGCGCCGCCGTCCCGTCGCGTCGGGAGCAATCCCCATCAAAGCCGCCATAGCCGCGGCCGCTCTCCTGCTGATCCTGGCCGCGATCGCCTGCCTGCCTCTGCCTCGCATCGCGCCGCTGTTTCTGCTCGGCTACTTTGCCGCGACTGCGTTGTATTCCGCTTATTTGAAAAAGCTTCTCATCGCCGATGTCGTGACTTTAAGCCTGTTTTACACCGCGCGAGTCCTGTTCGGCGGTGTGATCACCGGCATCGAGATCTCCGTCTGGACGCTGGCCTTCTCGGTTTTCACTTTCTTCGCTCTGGCGGCGGCGAAGCGCATCAACGACCTGGCGCGAGCCCCCTCGAATCGCGAACAGCCGGTGGATGGCCGGGCCTATCGCGCGGCCGACCGGGGGCCCCTGGTTTCACAGGCGATGGCCGCGGCCAACGTGGCCGTGCTGGTCCTGATCTTCTATCTGAACAGCCCGCAGGTCGCGATTCTGTATCGAAAGCCGGAGTTTCTCTGGGGTATGTGTCCGTTTTTTATTTACTGGTTCAATCGCATGATCACCCTGGCGAACCGAGGCGCTTTGCCCGACGATCCGATTCTGTTCGCCGTCCAGGATAAAACCAGCTACGCGGTCTTGGCCGCGCTGGCCCTCATCGCGATTTTGGCGAACTAGCGCCGCCCCCTCGCGGCACCAGCCCGAGGCGCTTCCGGCGGGTCCACTTCGGTCATATCCACGCGTTGATCGAAATCCCCCAGCAGCCAGCGGCAGAAATAATCCGCGCGGACCCAGAAGAAATAATTCGAATCCGTCCCATATCCGTGCCGCTGCCCCGGCAGAATGAATTGATCGAAACGCTTGTTGGCTTTGATCAACGCGTCGGCCAGGCGCATGGTGTTGGCCATATGCACGTTGTCGTCCATGTCGCCGGTCGACAGCAGCAGGTGACCCTTCAAATTCTTCGCGATCTCGGAATTTTTATCGATCGAATACTCGAACTTCACCGACCCGTCGGTGCCGTCGATTTCTTTAATTCCGTGATGCTTCTCGCTCCAGTTCTGGTTGTAAACGTTGTTGTCGTGATTCCCGGATTCACTCACCGCTACTTTGAAAAAGTCCGGATACTGGAGCATGGCCGCCGCCGACATGAAGCCGCCGCCCGAATGCCCGGTGATGCCGACGCGCTCGATGTCAATCCATGGATATCGCCGCGCGAGTTGTTCGATCGCGACCTTCTTGTCGATCAACCCGTAGTCCCGCAGATTCCCGTATCCATACGTGTGATACCACTTCGAACGATGTGGATTCCCGCCGCGATTCCCCACCTCGATCACGATAAACCCGAGTTGCGCCAGCGCCACATTCGCATTCTTCGGCGAAAAGGTCTGCGTCACGCTTTCCGTTTGCGGACCCGGATACACGAACGCGATGATCGGATAGCGCTTGTTCGCGTCGAAGTCGAATGGTTTGTACATCACTCCATACAGATCCGTCAGGCCGTCGTCCGCCTTCACTGAAAACGTTTCAGGCATGTGGAACCCGGCGTCCATCAGCGCCGAAGTATCGGTAGTTTCCAGATCCTGGTCGACGCCGCCCGCGCGGTCGTACAGCATCGAATGCGGAGCCGAGCTGATGGTCGACGCATTATCGATAAAGTATTTCCCGTCGTCCGAAATCGATACCGCGTGCGACGCGTTTCCCGGATCCAGCATCTTCAGCCCGGTTCCGTCGAGCTTGGTCGCGTAAAAATGCGTGAAATAAGGATTTTCGCCCGCCTCATGACCCTCCGCCGTGAACGTCATCATGCGAGCCTTCTCGTCGATGCTCTCGATGTCCTCGGTCACGTATTCGCCCGTGGTCACCTGATTCTTCAATTTGCCAGTCGAGTCGTAGAGATAATAATGACCCCAGCCATCGCGCTCGCTCCAGAACAGCAGCTCAGCGCCATTGTCGATCAACCACAGAGGCTTGAACTCGACGTAGGTATTCAGCCGCTCCTCAATCAGCGTCTTCACGTCGCCGGTCTCGATATTGGCGACGCATACATCCAGCTTGTGCTGATCCCGGCTCATCCGGCGGAAGTAAAGTTTATCGGAGCTGTCGGACACCCACTGCGCATCGGTCCTCTGCCGTTCGCGCTGCCGCGCCGTCACCCGCGCGTCGAACACGCCCAGAGTTTGATCCTTGAACCGGTCCACTTTCAGCTCCTTGCGCGACGCAGCCGCCAGGTCGAACACTTCCAGATGTCCACCCCGACCGGGTGATGGACGAATTCGAACTCTCGAAGATGCCGCTCGCTCGAGCCGGTCTACGGCCTGACCGAGGGGCTCTACCCCCGCACCGTGCAGAAGGCCGCGCAGGCCGGCCTCGCCCGGCTGGGGCGCCTGCCCGAATGGATCGACGAGACGACGCTGTCGCGGATGCAGGCGCCCGCCTTCGCCGAGGCGCTGGAGCGGCTGCACAATCCGCTGACCCCCGGCGACGTCGAACCGACCAGCCCGGCCTGGAACCGGCTCGCCTACGACGAACTGCTCGCCAACCAGCTCGCGCTGCTGTTGGTCCGCGCGCGCATGCGCGCCTTGCCGGGGCGGGCGCATGCGAGCGAGGGCCGCATCGCCGAGTCGTTGCTCGGCGCCCTGCCCTACAGCCTCACCGGCGCGCAGAACCGGGCGACGGCGAGATCCGCGCCGATCTCGCCACCCCGCAACGCATGATCCGGCTGCTGCAGGGCGACGTCGGCTCGGGTAAGACCGTGGTCGCGCTGATCGCGATGGCGCATGTCGTGGAGGGCGGACGGCAGGCGGCGCTGATGGCGCCGACGGAAATCCTCGCGCGCCAGCATTTCGAGCGGATGAAGCCGCTCGGCGAGATCGCGGGTCTCCGGCTCGCGCTGTTCACCGGCCGCGATGCGGCGGCGACCCGCCGCGCGCAGCTCGCGGCGCTCGCGGCGGGCGAGATCGACATCGCGCTCGGCACCCATGCGCTGTTTCAGGTTACTGCCACGCGCATCTAAGGCAGCTTTTCGTCTGCCCGACCCCGGAACGGACGGTCACGGTTTTCATTCGCGAAAGCGGCGGACCTTGAAACCGGTTATTGTCCCTGACACAGACACGCCAGTTATGGGGCTCAAGAGGAGAATTAGATGGCACGGTTTGCAAGTCTGACATTGTTGTTCGTACTTTGCCTGCTTGAATCCGGTAACACGGTTTTCGCGGAGCCAGCTTCCACGCAACCATCCGAGATTGAATTGGCACAACGGCAACAAGATAATCGATGCACTGGTGGGTGAAGTTCCCGCGAGGGTTTGGAGGGCGGCCCCGCTCGGCAAGGTTCTTGCTCATTACGAAAAGGACAGCGGCAGCCCGTTCTTCGTTGACTGGCGGAGTTTGAATGCCAAGGGCATTGACCAGTACACTCCGGTTTCCGTTAAACTCAAAAAGGGGAAATTGATTGACCAGTTGCGGGGCGTCTTTAAAGCCATTGACGCGAGTGAACCAATCGACTGGGCGCCCGACTCAGGCGTGCTAATTTTTGGTGAGAAGGACGCGTACGTCGAATCCAGCCTGCTTTTTACCACTGGTTCCTCTCGGGCGATCTTCAACAAACGATCATTCCTGAAATCAATTTCCGGGATCGCGCTATGTGATGCGGTGGAATTCGTAGCCAAGGCTGCCGGCACAAGAATTGAAGTTGATTGGGATCGATGGCGGGGCAAAACTCGAAAAAGATTCGGGCCGACCTGAAAGTTCGCGGGTTGCAGGCCGGGACAATTCTGAAGCTGCTGTTCGATGCCGTTGATGAACGCGACATATTTATCACGCACGAGAGCGATCATTTTCTGGTGACAACAAGGTTGATGCACACGAGGCATGCCGCGATGCACGAGGGTTCCCTGAGGTGACTTTTGACGGCGTGGCGGTGACTGCATGGATTTCATCAAGGATGCGTCCGGGATTCAATTCAAGATAGACTGGGACGATTTGAAAAAAGCAGGTATCGATCGCGCAACAATTGTGAGTGCCAAGTTGCGGGGCTCTCGGCGGAAGGTGCTGTCCTGGCTGACCTTTCGAGCGATAACGAAAGAGCCGATACAAATTGTCGTCACTGAAACGGAGGTTCGGATTCAGGGTAAACCTCCGCAGCAGAGTGTGGATTCCGGAACTCGGAACCAAGAGAGCGCCATGATGCCGGTAGTCGGTGGAGAAAATCATGTTCAATAAAGTTGCGGTGTTGCTCGGAACTCTGGTTTGCATGGCCTCGTTCGCACGCCGCTGATAACTGGCCCCAATTCCGCGGTTCCTCCGGTCCGGGCGAATCTTCCGAAACCAATCTTCCCGCTCAAATGGAGCCGATACCGAGAACATCAAGTGGAAGACCGCCATTTCCCGGCTTGGCTGGTCTTCGCCGATCGTCTGGGGCGATCGGATTTTCATGACCGCCGCCCCACCGAGGACGGAGTTTCGTGTCATGTGGTTGCGTTGGAGCGGGAGGCGGGAAAAATCCTGTGGGACAAGGAGGTTTTGGAGCAGACGCCGACGCGGAAGGAGGGGAAGAATTCTTTGCCACGCCGACGCCGGCGACGGACGGGAAGATAGTTTTTGCCGTCTTTAAGGAAGGGGGGATCGCGGCGTAGTGGATTTCGACGGGAAGATCGACGTGGACGAATCTGGATCATCCGTTTTACAGCCGCCACGGCATGGGGGCCTCGCCGCTCTCTATAGGGATCTGCTGATCACCGTTACGGCACCGCGCAGAGATCGGCGATCTGAAAATGGGCTGGCAGAAGCCGTGGGACAAGGCATATTTGCTCGCGTTGGATAAGAAAACGGGAAAGAGACAATGGAAAACAATGAAAGAGCATGTTAAGCATCGGGCACCCGACGAAGCTCGCGTGATTGAGGTTGACGGGAAGACCGCAGATTTTGAGCGGGGCGGGAGATGTGTTGAGAAGGATTTGAGCCGGACACTGGCAGGCTGATCTGGTGGGCGAAGAATACGGGTGAGAGCGTGGTGCCCGACGCCGGTGATGGGGGATGGGCTTTTGCTTTACGCAGTCGGGCTGGATGGACATCACCATCCGCGCCTGGCATCTGGGCGGCACGGGCGACATCACCAAATCGGCCCTGGTATGGGAGTTAAAGAAAGAGCGTGCCGACGATTCCATCGTATGCCTTTCACGATCATCGCCTGTATACGCTGAAAGAGGATGGCGTTCTGCAATGCCTCGAAGCCCGGCGCACGGGAAAACTCCTCTGGAACCAGCGGCTGGAAGGGCACTACGACGCTTCGCCGATCGTGGCGGACGGCCGAATCTATTTCCTCTCCGAAGAGGGGTTGACGACCGTTATTTCCGATGGTCCGGAATTCAAAATCCTGTC
>CAVPKR010000152.1:0-5262 GCA_963705675.1 Terriglobia bacterium | reverse complement strand
AGAATTACCTCGTCGTCGGACCTTGGCGCCACGGCGGCTGGGGCGCCGACGGGAAAAATCTCGGTCCCATCGATTTCTCGGGCGATCAGTCGAAGTATTTCCGCGAGAAGATAGAAGCCCCGTGGTTCGCTTACTGGTTGAAAGACAAGGGCCAGCTGCATCAGCCCGAAGCCATGGCTTTCGAGACCGGACGCAATACCTGGGAGCATTACGATGCCTGGCCGCCCACCGACGGCATCCAGAAACGCAAGCTGTACACCTCGGCCGCGGGCGCCTTGTCCTTCGACGCCGCGCACGACAACTCCGATAGCGCCTTCGATAGCTACGTCTCCGACCCCCGCCCATCCGGTCCCCTACCGCCACCGCCCCATTCCTCCGACCTATTCGCCGAACTCCGGCTGGCCGAACTGGCTCGTGGAGGATCAGCGCTTCGTTGACCTCCGTCCCGACGTTCTGAGCTGGAAGACCGGCCCCTGAATGACGATTTGGTGGTCGCAGGGGATGTCGTGGCGCACCTGTTCGCGTCCACTTCAGGCTCCGACAGTGATTGGATCGTCAAGCTGATTGACGTATATCCCGAGAATGACCCGAAGCTGCCTGGTTATGAACTGATGATCGATAATGAAGTCTATCGGTCGCGATTTCACAATAGTTTCGAAAAACCGGAAGCCCTGGAACCCGGCAAAGTCTATGAGTTCCCCGTCGACATTCACTCCTCGAATCACGCCTTCCGCCGCGGCCACCGCATCATGGTGCAAGTGCAAAGCACGTGGTTCCCGCTGATCGACCGGAACCCTCAGACCTTCGTTGAAAATATTTATAAAGCCGGCGCGTCCGATTATCAGCCCGCCACGCAGAAGATTTTCCGGTCGGCGAAATATCCGACCTACGTTGAACTACCGGTGCGGTAGCGTCCCGAGGACCGCGAGGCGAGCTTTATAGTGCGTACCCGCCTCGCGCCCTCCGTTGTCCTGGAGACTCGTGAAGCAGCACGCGGATCGATGAATCCACGCGCGCTTCTTACTAAAAGACACTATGCCGCGGCAAACGTTTCACCTCCCAGATGACCCGAATCCGCCTTCCCCGCGGCCGCTGGTACTAAGGTCGCCTTCCTCCCATTCGATCGCTTCGTAACGCGAGACGATCAACTGGGCAATGCGATCGCCCTTCTCGATCACGTAATCGGCGCGCCCCAGGTTAAACATGATTACGCGGATCTCTCCGCGATACCCCGGATCGATGGTTCCAAAATTCACTGTAATTGAGTGCTTTAGCGCCAACCCGCTGCGCGGCCGGATCTGCGCTTCGAATCCGGGCGGCAGTTCGATCGACAGGCCGGTAGGCGCAGCCCAGGCCACGCCCGGCGTCAATACTATACGTTCTATGGAGTGTAAATCCAAGCCGGCGTCCTCCTCCGCGCCATGTGCATAGACGGGCGAGGTTGCGTCGGGATGAAGTTTCTTAATTTTAATTTTCATGGATTCTTATTTTGATCAGCGGCGAACAGTTATCATAACCGTTTGAACCCTACGAAAACTTCTCGCGTCCTCGCCGTCTCCCCGATGCCGCCCGAAAAGAGCTGCCTATGCTTTGGCGCGCTATAGCCGCTCGCCCGATTCCATTCGCGAGTCCCTCGAATGGGTGCGCACGCATGATTCTTCAAAATTCCTGGAAAGTTTCTATTTCCAATACGGCCACGGCTCCATTGCCGACTTGGGCCACGTAATTCTGTGTTTCGAAGGCGTTTCAGAACTCGCCGCCACCGAAATTGAAGATGAGCAGTTGTGGGACGGGCAGGCGCGATCTTCCCGTTATCAGGATTTTTCGCGATCCGGCTTCATCACGCCGCCCGGTGTCGCAGGTGAGGCGTATGAGATCGCCGCTACCCGGCTGCTCGCCGCCTATCACGAGATTCATCAGCGCATGTGCGGGCATCTGGCCGAAAATCTTCCGCGACCCGAATCGATGAAGCCGGATATGTACCAGCGCAATATCGCCGCCCGCGCCTTCGATGTCGCGCGCTATGTTCTCTTCTTCGGCATCCCCACCGGAGTCGGCCAGGTGACCAGTATCCGTACCCTCGAAAGGCAGATCCGGCGGCCTGAAAGCGTCCGAATACGCCGAGTTGCGGGAGATCGGAAACGAAATCGCCGCCGCGTGCGCTGCGCCGCCGGCATGTGTGTGGAATGAATCCTCGCCCGCCGAGCCAGTGGCGCCCACGCTGGCCCGTTACGTCGATCCCGACCTGCACGAAGCGCAATCGCGCAGCGATCTGGAAGTTTGGGCGCGCCAGAACTTGCCTGCGTCCAGCGGCAGTTCTATCGAAACGGTCCACGTCGTAAGACCCATCGATACCCACGCCGACGTTGCCGCGACGCTTCTCTATCCCGTCACCGAGCGTCCCTATCATGAGCTTTACGACATGGTTTGCGGCTGGAGCGCGGCCCGCCGCAATGAAGTGATCCAGGTCGCGCTCGGGTCCCGCACCCAGCGTGATGAGCTGCTTCGCGGCTTCCGCGGCGGCCTCTACGCCTTCGACATGGTGATGGATATCGGCGCCTACCGCGATCTGCACCGTCATCGCCGCTGCAATCAGTTCCGCCAAGCCTACACGTCAAGCTCGGCTACGATGTTCCCGACGCGCTGGCCGAGGCCGGCTTCAGAGGATTTCTACCACTCCCTGATGACGGACACATTCGCAGCGATGGCCCAAATGAACGGCAACCGATGCTCACTACCTGCTGCCCTTCGCCGCCCGCTCCCGATTCCTTTTCAAGATGGATTTCGCCGAGGCTGAATACATCGCCCGCCTCCGCAGCGGCGTAAAAGGCCATTTCAGCTATCGCAAGATCGCCTGGGAAATGAAGCAGAAGATGGAGCAGCTCGAACCGGAGCTGGGCCGTCTGATGGAAGCCACCCCTCCCTGGATCCAAGATCCGCTGAAACGCTAACCTCGCTTTTCCGCGAGCCGTTTCGCGAATCGCTCCACGTTGATGATAAATCGCTCATGCGTCCCGTCCGCGATCGGCTCTTTCGCATCGAACGCCTCTACTTTGAAACGCACCCGCCGGTCGTCCACCGCGATCACTTCACTCCGGAACGTCACTTCCATTCCGAGTGGCGTCGCCGCCAGATGCCGGACATTCACCTCCGTACCCACCGAGTCGTAGCCTGCCTCGATCAGCGGCACGATGGAATTGCGGCAAGTCATCTCGAGCAGCATAATCATGAACGGCGTTCCCAGCACGCGAGCCCCTTCCAGGCCCAGAAAATCGATGGCGATATCACTGGTCACGATGCGGCGATGCTCGCCTTTGGTTCCGATCAGAATATTCATAGCTTTCGAACTATGTTATCTTGTGAATGTATGTCCATTCCGAACGTAAAACGGTATCGCATCAGCAGCCCCGACGGGTCGATGAGCGCGAGCCTGATGGCCGTCCTGCCCAAAAGCGTCGACGTGAACGCCTATCTCTCCGAAGCCGCCCAGCGCTTTGACTGGAAAGCGTATTCGGAAGCTCAACAGAAGCAGTTTAAGGTCCGCGTCGGACAGCAGAAGCAGAAGAAAGCCAAGTAATTTCGCCGCGCCCTACGGCAGCCGAGCCCGAAGTGTGCGCGGCTGCGGATGCCCTCTTGCGCCACATCGGCATCCGGGTCCATCGACAGGGTTTCGAGATAGGGCACGCTGTCTTGATCTCCGGAGCGGGATAAGACGATGCTCATCTGAATCTTCTCATCCTTGGTTGCTCGCGTCATCAGCGGATAAATCGCCTGCCTCACGGCCTGGTCTCTGGCTACTTCCGTCAAGTAGGCTGCCGCGACTGCCCGATAGGCTCGGATGTTCAATGTATTAACCAGGTAGAGCAGCGGGCTGAACCCGCCCGTATCCAGATTCCCCAGTCCCACCATCGCGAACGCATCGGATAAGCGCGCATTCATCTTATGCTCATCCGCAAAAGCTTTGCCGAGAATGCCTCGGTCCGTTGGATTCTTCGGCGCCCAAACCCTCGGCCGCGGCGGCCCGCGACGCGTTTCGTCTTTATCGTTCAAATCGCGCACGAACGCGGCATGATCCGCCGGATCCGCCAGCATTGCCAGCGTACTCAGCGCCGACCTGTGGACTCTGATATTGCGCGCGTGATCCAGCGCGTCGCGCACATCCGGTGCCGCTTCTTTGTTGCCCAGAATTCCCGTGGTTTCGAGCGCGGCAATCTGAATCCTGTCGTCTAAATCCCGCACCAGGAATGAGATACGTGGCGCCGCCGACGGATCGCGGATCTTCTGCAAAGCGATCAAAGCTTCGTACATGACCGGATCGTCTTTAGAATGTAGTGCTTCGATCAGATCAGGCACCGCCTGCCGCCCCCGCAGGACCCCCACGGCCCGGGCGGCGTTCGCGCGCGCCTCTACGCTTGCCCCAACCCGCGCCAGCAGGCCCAGGGATTCGATCACATCCGGCCGCACCATAATGAACGCGTCGATGACCTTGTCGTTCGTGTCTGTAAACTTGCCCTTAATCGACGTCCCGACGCGTTGCAGCGTGCCGCTCATCCCGGTCTTGCTAAACCCGGGCAGGTAGACGTTTACCAGGCCGTCCGTCGCGCGAATTTGGATCTCGGCGTCGGGATCCTGAGTCGCCGTAACCAATGGATCCAGCGTCTTGGGACCACCGATATCCACCAGCGCCTTCACGGCTTCGATGCGTACGCTGATATCCGGATCCTTGACATAGGGCGCGATTTTGGGAATCGAGTCAGCCCCGTGCTTGGCCAGCTCCTTGACATCTTTGACGCGCTGTTTGGTGTCGGCGTTGGGGGTTTGGCTGAATGCCAACCCGCTGGAAACAATGGCGATTAGGAAAGAGGATAGTTTTGGTTTCACCGTACAAACTCAAGCGAAACGCGGTGCGGAATCAGTCCGGCGTCGTAGCCCATATCGAGCAGCTTTTGCGGCGACAAGCTGCGGCAGCTGCGGGACGCGCGGCGGCCGGTGCTGCTGGCGGGCGGCGGTGCGGTGCGGTGCGGCGCGGGGGCGGCGCTCGGGGAGCTGGCGGAGCGGGCGGGCATACCGGTCGTGGTCGGGGCGATGGCCAAGGGCGTGCTCAGCGAGGACCACCCGTACTTCGCGGGCGTGCTCGACATGGCCGGGCACCGGGTGATCCGGGACCTGCTCGCGGCCTCCGACCTGATCGTGACCGCCGGCTTCGACGCGGTGGAGCTGATCACGCCGTGGCGTCTCGGCGTGCCGGTGCTGCACGTGGAC
>CAVPKR010000151.1:0-13083 GCA_963705675.1 Terriglobia bacterium | reverse complement strand
CCCCGGCAATGACAACAGCCACGCCCACGGTAATGCCGGACGCGCTGCCTTCTTTGAGCTCCAATTGATCGGTTGAGAGGTTCGTAATTTTCATGCGGTCTAACCCTCCATATTTTCAACGCGTATTCCCGCGCGAATCCGGCTCAAGTCACGCCTGGTAAACCGTAGAACCGCCGGTCACCGTGCGAACGATCTCGATATCCTTGATCTTCTCTTTATCCACGGTGTGAGGATCGTCCGCCAGAACCACGAAATCCGCCAGTTTGCCCGGCGTGATCGATCCCTTGATCGATTCCTCATGCGAGTTGTACGCCCCGTTGAGCGTATTCACCCGCAGCGCTTCTTCGACGCTGATCCGCTGGTTGGCTCCCCAGGTTTCTCCATTCCACCCGGTGCGCGTCACCATTCCCTGCATCCCCATGCGCGGATCGAACGGACCCGGACTGAAATCCGAGCCTGCCGCTGCCTGAATCCCGGCGTCGAGGAAACTACGGAAGGCCATGCACCGCTTCATGAGCTCCTCGCCATAAAAACGGAACTTGTCGGAATTGTAATAGGCGTAGGAGGTAAACGGAGCCGGGACCGCGCCGCGGCCTTCATGCGACGTAGAAGATCGTCGTTAATCAGGGTGCAATGCGTGATTTTAGGCCGAGCGTCGGTTCGCGGGAACGACCTTCTGCGCGCGCTCGAACGCGGTCATCACCATATCGATGGCGACTTCTCCATTTGCATGGCAGTTGATCTGTATGCCGGCGCGATGCACCCGCTCAATCCAGGCATTAAGGCCGTCCTGAGTATCGGTCAGGTTGCCTTTGTACGGCGGGTTGGTGCCGGGATACGCGGTCTTAAGCGCCATGGTTCGCTCCGAGAACGACCCATCGACGGTGTGCTCGGATGTGGCACCCAAGCGGATCCACTCATCGCCAAACCCGCTGTTGATGCCGCTGGTGATCATCGATTCCAGAACTTTGCCGCTGGCTTCGTAGCTGACCCGATGCAGAAGCTCGCCGCGCGCCCGCACTTGCTGCAGCGCGAACAGATCGCCGCCTTCGTGATGTACGCTGGTCAGTCCATAGCGGACGAACTGCTTGGAGATGTACGCCAGCCCGTCGCGATTACGCTGCAGCGTCTGCTCCGGCGTGTACACCGGCCGCTTCCCTACCCTGTTGAGCGCCCCCGTCGCGCGGTCCGTGACGCGCCCGTTGAGTTCGCCGTTCGCATCGCGGTCAAAGGTTCCTCCCGGCGGGTTGGGCGTGTTCTTGTTGATATCCGCCATCTCCAAAGCTTTGCTGTTGTAAAACGAAGTGTGTCCGCCGCGATGGTGGACGGCGACCGGATGATCCTTGGACACCTGGTCCAGATCGTGAACATTGATCAGGCGATTATCTTTCACCTTGGTGTCGTCGAAGAAATAACCTTCCACCCAGGTGCCCGGTGGCGTTTGTTGAGCTTTCGCGCGGAGTTTCTCGACGATGCTGGCGATGGTGACGAATTCCACTACATAGGGATTCCCGACTAAAACCTCATAGAGCAGGACATTTCCAGTCGCGTGATTGTGGCAGTCGATAAAGCCGGGGACGACGGTCATCTGCTTGGCGTCGAAGGTCTGGGTCTGCTTGCCGATCAGCGACTTCACATCCACGGTGGTGCCGATGGAAGTGAAGCGGCCGGCCTTGACCGCAAACGCCTCTGCCTTCGGGGCGCGGGAATCCACCGTGTAGACTTTAGCGTTGAACACGACGAGATCCGCGTCTGGCGAATCGGCAGCCGCTGCAGCCTTTAGCCAGGGGCCGCCTGCGAGACCGGCGATGCCGGCTCCGGCTAAGCCTAAGAATCCTCTACGGCTGGGGTGGTCATTCTTCATCCTGCGTGATTCCAATCGGCCCGAGACTAACACAAACGGCTTGGGCCCGCAACGGCGACGGTGTCTCATGGGATAATGCGTGCGATGAAATTTAATCTCGTGGTGATCTTTGTCGTTTTCATGCTCGCGTGCACGACACATCCTCCTCTCAACTCGGGCATCGACTTGGCGGGAATGGACAAATCCGTAGCGCCGGGGGACGATTTCAACGGGTACACCAACGGCGGATGGATCAAAGCCACGCCCATTCCCCAGACAAGTCGTCTTACGGAATCGACGCAATCCTTAGCGACGAGACCGAAAGCGGACGCTGTCGCTGATCGAGGAGGCTGCCAAAGGCGGATCGACGGCGAATGACAGACTCGCAAAAGGCGGGCGATTTCTATTCGAGTTTCATGGATGAGAACACTATCGAATCCAAAGGAATCGCAGCCCCTCAAGCCGCAACTGGACGCCTTCGCGGCGATCGCGGACCGGCATGCGCTGGCGCAAACACTCGGGTCGGAATTGCGCGCCGACGTCGATCCGCTGAACAACACGAATTTCGAGACCGGGCATATTTTCGGAGTCTGGGTGACGCAGGGGCTCACCGATCCGGCCCACGCCTATGCCTATCTGCTGCAAGGCGGGCTCGGGATGCCGGACCGGGATTACTATCTCTCCCATCGCCGCACATGGCGGAGCTTGCGCAAGAAATACCGGGCGCACATCGAGAACATCTTCAAGCTCGCGGGATTTAAGGACCCCTCGGTCCGCGCCGGTCGTGTATTCGCCCTTGAAACCGCGATGGCGGGAGCGCACGCCACGCGAGTCGAATCGGAGGACGTCCACACTCCGGTGTTATGGAGTCGCGCCGACTTGGCCGCGAAGGCTCCGGGTCTCGACTGGGCCGCGTTCTTCGAAGCCGCGGGACTGAATGACGCGCCGTCAGTGGTGGCATGGCAGCCTAAAGCCATCAGCGGGCTGTCCACTCTGGCCGCCATGAGGCCCATCGAAGAATGGAAGGACTGGCTGGCGTTTCATGCTATCGAAGACTCCGGCAGTTACCTGCCGAAGGCGTTCGTCGACGAGCGCTTCGATTTCCATGGAAAAGCTCTCAGCGGAATCCCGGAGCTGCGTCCACGCTGGCAGCGTGGGATCGACCTGACCAACGCCGCGCTCGGCGATGCGGTGGGAAAGCTGTATGTAAATCGTTATTTTCCCGCCGAAACCAGAGCGAAAGCACAAGCGATGGTCGCGGACTTAGTCAAGGCGTTCGGCAAGAGAATCGACGCGCTTAGCTGGATGTCGCCGGAAACTAAAGTTAAAGCCAAGCAGAAATTGGAGACCCTGAAGGTGGGCGTCGGGTATCCCGACCAGTGGCGCGATTACTCGGGTCTTGAAATCGTCAAAGGCGATGCGCTCGGAAATGCGCAGCGGGCCGAGCTGTTCGAATATCGTCACCAGTTGGCCAAGCTGCATCAGCCGATCGATCGCGGAGAATGGTGGATGACTCCGCAGACGGTGAACGCCGTGAACCTGCCGTTGCAAAACGCGCTAAATTTTCCAGCCGCCATCCTGCAACCTCCGTATTTCGACGCCAACGCCGACGCCGCGCACAATTATGGATCGATGGGAGCGGTCATCGGCCACGAAATCAGTCACAGCTTCGACGACCAGGGCAGCCAGTTCGATGCGGAAGGCCGCATGGCAAACTGGTGGACCAAGGCGGATTTCGATCATTTCCGCGCAGCCGGCAAGGCGCTGGCTGCGCAGTTCGATACCTACCGGCCGTTTCCCGATTTAGCGGTGAACGGACAGCAGACGCTCAGTGAAAATATCGCTGACGTCGCGGGACTGCTCGCGGCTTACGATGCGTACCGTCTTTCGCTGGGCGGGAAACCGGACGTCGTCAAAGACGGGCTGACCGGGGATCAGCGTTTTTTCATTAGTTTCGGCCAGAGTTGGAGATCGAAGGTGCGCGATGCGGAATTACGCCGGGAAATCGCCACCGACGGCCACGCACCCGAACAATACCGCGCCGATACGGTTCGCAATCTGGATTCCTGGTACGGCGCATTCTCCGTGCAACCATCCCAGAAGCTGTATCTGGAGCCTGACAAGCGTGTCCATGTCTGGTGAAAGGGGGTGCGGCGCTCACCGCCAATCGCCGACCGCAACAAAACCAGCCCAGTGGAAAGGATGGGTGGATTGCCCTTTGGCTCGCCTCGACTGAAGGATCTGGAGATCGGCGTCCCGAAGGGCGCGGGCGGTGGGTTTGCCGTGTTCGAAACGAGCGGTATAGAGAGAAGTCATCCACAGCCTGGTCTCTTCGTCCTCGACCGGCCATAGACTGGTGATCACTGTCCGCGCACCGGCTTCTTGAAAGGCGCGCGTGAGGCCAAGCACGCCTTCTCCATTCCGGATGTCGCCGAGCCCGGTATCGCAGCCCGACAGCACCACCCACGCGGTGTCGTCCAGATCCAGCGAGGCAACTTCTTCCGCCGTCAGAATGCCGTCTTCCGATCCCGCAGGTGCGGTATTACGGCCATTCGCGCCCGCCAGCGCCAGCCCGGATCGCAGGAGGGGATTCTCGCGTTCAACGGCTGTCTCCCGGCATTCTTCGTTCAGAAAGAAACCGTGGGTTGCAAAATGCAAGACGACATGATGAGCAGCTTGTTGCTTTACCGCTGATTCGGTGGCGCCGGCTCCGGTCAGCAACTGGACTTGGCCCCCCTTCTTCGTCCAGAGTTCCGCGATCGAGCGGACCTCCGCTTCAGACCCGGGAAGCGCTTCGAAATTCAATTTCACAAAATCGGCGCAGGTCGACCGGGAACCTCGGAAGGAACTGAGGGTACCGGGCTCGACTTCGGCTCCTTTATGCGGTTGAAACAAAGGATTTCCGATCGCGAGCATTCGCTTTCCAACAGCTGGCTTCGCAGGCGAGACCAGATCACGCTCGGCGCCCAGCAAGTGGAGCGTGGGACCGTCCTCCACCAGATAGCGGCCGTCGCCGGAGGGCAGCGCGGCGAAATTTACGAGATGCAAAGCGCCATCGGGAACGATATAGACTTGCGTCGTCATTCGCAAAGCCGGGGCCACCGGGTCCCAAACCATCCGGCGAAGCTCAGAGGCGGCCTGGCGGTAGGAAGTTTCATTGGCCTTGGACGCGCGGCCGAAGGAGCTACGTTCGCGATCGATTTCCGTGCGCCACTGTCCGACCGCGGAATCCACCCGTTCGGCCGAACCGATAGGAACGATGAGTGGCGCAAGGCCGCCGGATCTGATCACGAAGGCCAGATAAGCTGGGGTGGCGTGTTCCTGCGTCGAAGTGAAATCCTTTTTTAGATAATGGACATAGGCAACTAGAGCCGTACCCGGCGTGAGAGACTTTCTGATTTCTTCGAAGCCGGCATTCTCGCGAGCCAATTCGCTGCGATAGGGAACGCTACGGATGGCCACAGCCTGCTCGGCCCGTTGCATTTGTTCGCGGGCACTCTCGAGATGGGCGTCATATTCCGCATTCGATAATTTGCCTTTGCCTTGAACGACGATGGTGGCCAGCTTACTCCGGGCGTCGGCCAGCGCGAGGGTGAGCACGGGCAGTTCGGGATCGGTCGAATCTCTTACCGCGCGGCGGCGGACCGCCATTTCATCCAGAACCAAAGCGCGGCTTTGGATCACGGCCTCCCACGCATCGCGTCGATCGGCCGCGGAGCCATTCGAAGCCAGGTTGAGGACGGTATCCAGACTGGTGATCTTTACCGCGGCGTACCGGATCGCCTGCCGCTCCTCAATGGTCCTGGCCGTAAGCGCGATCTGGTCGTGACGGAGGCGGGCGGCGTCTAAGGCCATCTGAAAGGCCTCCCGGCGCTTTCCGAGGTGCGCCAGAACATCGGCCATGAGCGTGAGGGACGAAATAGTGTAGGGATGCGTGTGACCCAGTAGTTCGTTCCAGATGTCCAGGTTTTCACCGAACAGGCGCTCGGCCTCCCGGTAGTCCCCGGTTGCGGCCGCCACCTTGGCTAGCCCTTGAAGCAGGTTTGCGGTCCAGATACTCCGCGAGCCAAGGGTGTCCTTTTGGATCGCCAGTGCACGCTCCAGAGTTTCGCGGGCGGCTGGATAACGCTTCATTTCGATCAGGGTCTGGCCGAGGCTGTCGAGCACTCCGCCGACGCGAGTATTGCAGCAGCCCAGACGGAACTGGTAGATGCGAGCCGCCCGCTCATAATAGTCCTGGGCACGCTCGAATTGCGCCCGATCCTTCGCGGAATTTCCTAAGCTCACAAGCAGGTCGCCGACCGACACGTCTTCCGGTCCCAGTTGCTTTTCGAGGATCGCCAGGGCGCGCGAATCAGCCAGCTCCGCGCCGTAGAAGTCTCCCAGCGCGCTTAGAATCAGGCCGTAGTTGCGCAGCCCCTCCCTCGAAAACGTGGACGAGTCGCCCGGCGAATGATCGAGGATTACGAGAGCCCGCTCCTGGTTGATTTTCGCGGCAGCATAGTCCCCGATCCCCAACAGATCGTAGGCGAAGTGGTTGAGCACATCCGCCAGCGCAAGGGTGCCGGGAACGCGTTCCTGATAGATGGAGACGGCGCGCTCAAAGTAAGGCCTAGCTTGGTTGTATTGGCCGGTAGAAACGTGGCCGGCGCCGATGGCGGCGAGCGCCCGGCCGGCTGAAAGCGGATCGGCGTCCGCGTGCTTCTCATAGATCGCCAGTGCGCGCGAAGCGAAGCGAAGACCGGCGGGATGTTCGCCGAGCACGTAGTCGACGGCAGCTATTTTCAGACAGACATCGGCCGCGAAGATGGAATCCGGACCCTGGGTCGCTTCGGTCAAGGCAAGCGCCTGGGAATATCCGGCCAGCGCCTTCCTGTAGTCTCCCGCGCGATTCTGTTCCTCTGCGTCTTTCAGCAGAGATGCCGGCGTATCTTGCGCAATCGCGGGAAGCAGCGTCATCACCAAGAGGAGGCAGATGCCCGGAACGCGCTGCAACATGGATTATTTCAACTGCTCCAGAAGGCTGCGAGCCTCGGTTTCAAGATCGCCATGTAAAGCAACGGTTATTTCGAATTCTCGCCGCGCGTCGACCAGCCTGCGCTGTCCGGCATACACCTTGGCCAGATAGAAATGCGCTTCTTCGAGATAAGGCGACCGGTTTCCAGCGTCGACTACAGTCTTCAGGCCGGCGATCCCATCTGGGATACGGCCAGTGAGAAGATCGCAGATCGCCAGAAAGTATCGTGCGTCGAACGAATCGGGGTCCCGGTCGAGGGTTTTCCGGAGGGCCTGCGCAGCGCTGACGTAGTCCTTTGATTCATACGGCTCCATGGCGACCCGGAAGCGCTTCTCCGCATTCGATTCGGCTCCCCGCAATGGCGTCCGCTTAAATGGCGGCGGGTCGAGTCTTGCAATCCTTTCGAGGTTCGGGCCCGACACGGCCGGCGGCGTGGGCGGAATCCGCGGTCCCTTCAACGCCATCCAACCGAGGGCGATCGCAGCCACCAGTGCGGCGGCGATGGCGGCCGGCGCCCAGAACCGAACCGGCCGTCGCGGCGGAATTGCGGCGAGTGCAGGCCCGACTCCGGCCGATTGAAGCGCTTGGCGCGTGGCACGAATATCGCGGATAGTTTTCCAGCAGGAATCGCAGGCGAAATAATGCTCTTCGAACCGATCCCGCTCCGGCTCCGTGAGTTTTCCCGCGAAATAGTGCTCCGCGAGCTCGCCGGATTGTATTTCTTCGCACGTCATCGGGTTTCTCTAATCCTGTTGTCGTCCGCCGGACTCCGAACATGACACGGGCCGCAGTTTTTCCACAACCTTCTTCATGGCACGGGATTTTCTCTGCCGGACCAGTTCCGCGCTCATTCCTAACGACAAAGCAAGTTCGCCGGGTTTAAACCCCTCGATCATCGTCATCCATAGGATGTGCCGGTCGACCGTATCCAAATTGTCGATCTCGCGGCGCGCCGCCTCCACCAACTCGGGATCCCGGACGGCCGGCGGGGCGGGAACATCGAAACCATCCGGCAGGGAAGTGGTTCTCCGGCGCGCCTCCTTTCTCAGTGCGTCCGCGAACTGATTCCGGGCGATGCCTAATACATAGCTCGACAGGTTCGCGACGTCTCTGACGCGGCCCGCTCGCAACGCCTGGATGACGCCAATCAGCGTCTCCTGGGTCACCTCCTCGATCAGGTCGACTCGCGAAGTGCGGGCGGCGACAAACGCTTCGATGCGGGGACGAAAGCGCGCTGCGAGCTCCTCCTCCGCAGCGTGATCGGAGGACATCACAAGGGATGCCAGCTCCTCCGGACTGAACCGATTCAGATGCTTCCTCGTTACTTCGACCTGTGCCGAGTGCGCTCATTATAGAACACTTCCTTAAGTTTCAACCTGCATGCGGCATCCTTTGTCACGATTTGACGCGCCGCGCCTACTCACTAGAGAAAACTGCTTCGGACTCGAACGGACCGCACCGGGATTCGGAAGGTGAAGGTCTTAGGCAAAATTCCTGGTCTATGAATTGGGTGAATTGAATGACATTACTTCGAACCGCTGCTGCGCTCCTGCTATCTGTTGGAGGAACTGCGTGGGCGTCCGTCCCACCCGCCACGGGTCAGGGTGGCGGCGCAACCGATCCGAACTACCGGCTTCCCAGCGGCAGTACTTACCTGGTGACTAACGTGCCAACGGCTGCTCCGCATGCCTGGGGCAGCCAAGCCGGAGGTCAATGGATCGGCCCCACAGCGGATGGTAGTCACGTGCCGGGCACCGGTGGGAATTTTGTCTTCACCCTGACATTCACCGTGACGGATCCCTCCAAGGTGAACCTGAAAATGAGCGTGATGGCCGATCCGGATGCGGACATACAGCTCAATGGAGCCTATCTCGCCAATCAGCCGGCGATCAATCCCGCCAGTCCGACGTCGATCACGCTGACCTCTGGCTTCGTCGCCGGGTCCAATAATACTTTGACATTTAACGTCTCCGATTTCGGCACGGGCCCGGTGGGGCTGAACGTCGTATTCAGCGGAACTCTGGGCGACGGTTCCGCAGGTGGAGGAACCACGCCGGCCGATACCGGCCGTAAGACCTACACCCTCGACGCCTTAGCCGATCCAGTGGATGGATCCAGCGGGCAGTATTACGAAACCGAAGTGGATCTGAGTCTCGGCGGTCCCATGATGCTTGGATTTTCGCGTTATTACTCGTCAGCCTTAGCGGGCGCGGGCGCATCATCGGCGCTCGGGACCAACTGGATGAGCAACTACGATCTGAAGGCGACGCTTTCTGGAAACAGCGTCCTGGTCCTGCTGTTCGGCGGGCGACTCTTGACTTTCAATAAGAGCGGGGCGACGTGGCAGATCGCGTCTCCAGCCGATATCCAATATCAGTTCGCACAAACGGCCGCTGGATATCAATTGATGTCGCCGGGCTCGAAGCTGGTCTACACATTTTCCTCTACCGGCGCTCTCACGGCGATTCAGGATCGCAATGGAAACATCATCACGGTCAGCCAGGGCGCCCACGGCCCAGTGTCGGTAACGGACGGCCTGGGACGGACGCTCACATTCACCTATTCGGGCACTCAGCTCACGAGCGTTCAGGATCAGAGTAACCGCGCATTCGCGTACGCGTATACCGGCGGCACGCTCGCGTCGGTGACAGATCCTATGAATAGCGTGACGCAGTACACCTACACGGCGGCGGGATCCTTTACCGGGCTGATGACCAGAAAACAATTTGCGCTTGGCAATGCGCCGGCCACGCAGACCTACGATTCGTCCGGCCGCGTGATTGCGCAGTCCGATCCCAACAACAACACGACCAGGCTCGGCTACGACGGAGCCGGCGGCACTACCATCACGGATCCTTTAGGCAACATTACCCGGCACGCCGCCGATTCGAACGGCGATCTCGCCAAATTAACCGACCCGGGCAATGCCAGCGCGGGCGCGGTCTACGACAGCTTCAATCGGAGGACCAGCGTCACCGACAAGCTGGGCAACAAGACGACGTTCACCTATCACTTGCCCACCGGGTTCGTGGCGTCGGTGACGGATGCATTGGGCAAGACGATTTCGAACACTTATACGCCGCAAGTCCAAGGGTCGTTCACGTTTTTTAACCTGAGCGCGGTTACCTATCCGGACGGCACCTCGAAGACGATGGCATACGATGCGAATGGAAACTTACTTTCCGTTACCGGGAGAGATGGCAGCACCCGGAAATTTACTTACGATGCACACGGGAGCCTGACGAAACTCACGGACGCGAGCGGCCAGTCTTCCACCTATGCCTACAATGCTGACGGCACCGTGGCATCGGTGAGCGATCCAACCGGCAACGTGACCGCCTTCGCCTACGACAACCTGAAGCATCTGGGCACGATCACGGGGCCCAATGGCGGAGTCGAGCGCTACAGCTATGACGCCGACAGCCGTATCCTTAATTCCACCGATCCGCTGGGGAAAAGCGCGAGCGATGTCTTCGATGCGAATGGACGCCTCTCCCAGCGGACCTCGCCGCGGGGAGGCATGTTTGCCTATGCCTACACCGGAACCGGGAAGCTGGCTTCTCTGATCGATCCTTTAAACAACAAGACCACGTATTCGTATGACGCCGACGATCGGCTCACTGCCATCCGGCTTCCGGCGGGCGAAGCCAACTCCATTGCTTACGATCCGTCGAATCGTCCGATCACAATGTCGAACAGCGCCGGTACCCAGTTCTCGTTCGCCTACGATGCGGAGGGCCGGATGTTGTCGCGTACGGACGCGACGGCCCGAAAGACTTCGTATACCTATGACGCGCTGGGCCGCGTGTCGGGCGTTACAACCTCCGGCGGGCATGTGTATACGCGCGCTTATGATGCTTTCGGCAACCGGACCAGTACGACCGATCCACTGGGGCAGACGCAGATCCGGACGTTCGATTCCCTTAACCGGCTTACAAAAATCACGCAGCCCGGATCGATTTCCACCAGCCTCACCAGGAACCTTGCCGGGCTGCCGGCGTCGATTACCACGCCGAACGGAAACACGTGGTCGATCACATACGATGCGCTGCAACACCCGGCTAAGATCACTGATCCCTTGGGCAACTCGACCAGCTTTGCTTACCTCAAGAATCAACTCTCTGCAATTACGCTGCCTCTTGGATCGGTGAATATCACTACAGATTTGGATGGCAGGATCGTCCAGAGGGCGTTCTCCGACGGCACAACCATCAACACCGCCTACGACTCCACCGGCCTGCTCATCTCGGCGGACAGCGTATCGATCCAACGGGACGCCGCCGGTCAAGCGTCCTTGGTGAATGGCATCGCCGTCGCCTACGATCCCGATGGTCGCGCCTCCTCGCTGACCTATGCGGCCGGTAAGACGGTGCGTTACGGGTACGACAATGCAGGACGGCTTTCGACGGTGACGGACTGGGTGGGCGGAGTGACCACCCTGACCCATGACGCGGCAAATCGAATCGCCACGTTGACTTATCCGAACCGCGTGGTTACCACGTACAGCTACGATCCGGACGGCAACTTGATTGGAGTCGCCATGGGCGGCGTCGGATCTATCGCATTGACACGAGACGCAGCCGGGAGAATCACCTCCGCGAATCGTAGCCTGCCCATCACGCCGCCGCTACAGACCAACGCGCAGCAGTTCTCCTACGATTCCGCCGCGCAACTGACGGGCGCGAGCTACGACGCGATGGGCCGCGTCACTTCGCAAAGTGGACGGACTTATGTGTGGAACCTCGCCTCGCAACTCACTTCGTTTCACGACGGCGTGAATTCGGGCGCATTCACTTACGATGGACTGGGCGAGATCGCGACCAGTACGGTCTCGGGAGCGCAGCAGAGTTTCGTTTTCAACTACACTTTCGATCTGCCGGCGCTGTTGATCACGCGCCAAGCCGCGGCCGACCTTCACTACTACGTCTACCTTCCCGACGGGACGCTGATCTACAGCATCGAGGCGGCGGATCAGTCGCGTCACTTTTATCACTTCGATGAAATGGGCAACACCGCGTTTCTGACCGGCGACAGCGGGGCGGTAACGGATTCATACGCGATTACTCCGTATGGCGATGTCGCGCTGCACGCCGGAACCTCCGATAATCCGTTTACGTGGCAGGGCCAGTTCGGCGTCATTCAGGAGGGCGGCAGCCTCTACTATGTGCGCGACCGGCACTACGACGCATCCACCGCGCGGTTCATTTCACGCGATCCCGTCATGAGCCTAGGAACTGAATATGTCCGTCGCGATGGTGGTCTCCAATCACGCCGATCTCGCCGGGAGGTCCGCCAGTTCAACGTCCCGTACTTCTACGTTCCCGTCGAGAACGGGGACAAGAAGGCGGCGGAGCGTGAGCATCTCCGGCTGCTCAAGGGCAACGTCGACCTGGTCGTCCTCGCCCGGTACATGCAGATCATCTCCGGCGACTTCATCCGTGCGGCCGGGGTGCCGATCATCAACATCCACCACTCGTTCCTGCCGGCGTTCATCGGCGCCGGCCCCTATCAGAAGGCCAAGGACCGCGGCGATCCCCTGGTTGGCCAGCAGCCCACCGATCCGATTGCTCAGCCGCGTCCGCTCGCCCACCAGTTCACTGCGTTCGCGCGACAGGCGCCGGCGATCTTCCTGCGCCACGCTCGGCGGCACGACCATCGAGCACACGTCTCGCTCGCCGCTCAGCCACGACGCCAGGCTGCGCAGCAATTTCACCCCGTCGATCCGATCGGTTTTGGCTTTCCGCCTGCGCTGCGGCCCAAGGATCGAGGCCGGATCCACCACGTGGCTCTCGACCGCCTGCGCCTGCCAGCCAACGGTGCAGCCAGAACCCGTCCAGACCTGCCTCGTAGACAAACGACGATCTTCACCGGCCGGCCGACGCGCCGTTCCGCTTGTTGACGCGGTGTCGCCAGCAGGCTCAGCACCTTCTCCGTCTCGCGCGCCGGCACCACGAAGCGCGACAGTTTCCCACCGCCCGGCGGTCGGATCGTCAGTACCCACTTGCTCTGGCTCAGTTCAAACGACACCAGCAATGTGGCAAGCTCCGCCGTGGTGGCGGTCGGGGTGATCTTGCAGTTGGCTTTCGATACGCATCGGATGCTCCCGTGTGGTGTGGGACGCATACCGAACCCGATCCAGCTCCCGGCTGCCACTACCACCGGCATAGGTTCTTTCCTGATGGCAACAGTAAAGACGTGGGTTGCCGGGCCAAGCCCAGCCATG
>CAVPKR010000150.1:0-42448 GCA_963705675.1 Terriglobia bacterium | reverse complement strand
GCATCGTCGGCGTCCGCTGGGTGCCGGCGGCGGCGCACGCAGGTCCCGGATCGGTCCTGTTATGGCTGCTGGCGGCCCCTCTTCGTCGCTCCCTTGGCGATGGCCGTGGAGCGTTAGCCGTGCAGTATCCCGGCGCCGGCGGGTTATCCGTGGACCCGCAGCGACTTCGGCCCCTGGCACGGCTTCCTTTGTTTCTGGATCTACTGGATGGGAATTGCCTTCTGGTACCCAGCGCCGCCATGTCTTACATGACCGCGATCGCGTCGATGCTCGGTCCTCAGTACGCGCACCTGGCCGGCAGCCGGACCTATCTGATCTGCGCCTCCCTCGCCGGCATCTGGATCGCGATGATCACCAACATGATCGGTATGAAGATCGGTAAATGGACCGAAAACCTGGGCGGCATCGCCACCTGGATTCTCGGCGCCTTATTCCTTGTGGGAGCCCTGCTGGTATTCGCCAAGCGCGGCACCGCGACACACATCGATATCATCCCCAAGCTCAATTGGGAAACCGCCAGTTTCTGGGCGACCATTGCGTTCGCCATGAGCGGCCTCGAAATGGTGGGCCTGATGGGCGCCGAGATTCGCGATCCGGAGCGCAATCTGCCTCGCGCCGGGTGGATCGCCTCGGGATTCGCCACCACGTTCTACGCCACCCTGACCGTGGCGCTGCTGGTCCTTCTTAAACCGGAACAAATCGGCGAGATGAACGGCTATGCTCAGGTGGCGAGATCGCCGGGCGGACGCTGGGCCTTCCCTGGTTTACCCAAGCCATCGCGGGTTTGGTTTTTATTGCCGGCGTTTGGACAATTCGGCGGCCTGGGAGCCTCGGTTTCGCGGCTTCCCTTCGCCGTCGGCGTCGACCAACTGTTGCCCGCCGCATTCAGCCGGATCCACTCCCGATGGCACACCCCGCATGTTTCGATCCTGACGCTGGCCGGGATCGCATCGGTGCTGCTGGTGCTGATCCAACTGGGCGACACCATGCGAGCCGCCTATCATGCGATGGTCTCCCTGATGGTGATCTCCGGCTTTATCCCCTATCTCTATATATTCGGAAGCAGCTGGCTCGCAGGTAAAAGGATCAGCGCCGCATGCGGCCTGGCCGTGACCGCTCTCGCGCTGGCCTGCTCGGTGGTCCCCACCGAAGACGTCAATCGCGTCTGGCTATTCGAACTGAAGCTCACCCTGGGAACCATCGCCGTGATCGGCTCAGCCTGGCTGGTGTACCGGAGACACGTCAAACACGCGGCCGGTAACCTTGCGGCCCCGTTACCTGGAATCCCGGTAAGCTAGCGCGGCAACTCCTGGCGCATCAATGGATACAAAGCCCTCGCGAAGCCGGAAGCGGTAGAGGTTGCCGCATCGTCATGCCCTTCGCTCGACCACACCACGATTCGCACCAGTGCGGTATCCGTCCGCCGATCCCGTAATGCGTCGGCCATCAGCCATAGCTTGGCTTTCAATTCGCCGGCCACAGCGCGCCTCGGCGTCTGATACCAGTACAAAACCACCGCCCGCTGCTGCTGATTCACCACGATGTACCGGTTCACTACGATGGCGCCCGCCGCGGTATCGATGGCCATCTCCCCGGTAAGCTGCGGCGTCCACCCTGACGCGGGCAAACACACCTGTGGCGAATGCGGCTGACTTTTTCCGCCGCGTTGTGACTGGAACCAGGCGACGAACAAGCTCGCGGGCGTGCCGGTGGATGCTTGGGCGTAGGTCCGGCTCAGTAGTTCGTCGGCACGGAGTTGAGCCACCACATCCGGATCCAGCGGGTCTTCATGAATCTCCGTCCATCCATTGAACGCCGCAGGAAACTTCGACAGGGGCGGCGGAGCGGGCGGACGTTCCGCGCTCGACACCCCGAAGATCATCAAAGCCTGGGCCGTCAACAGCCCGGGAACCAGAAACTTAAGCATGGCAAGCCTCGTAGACGACATTGAACAGCCGTCTCAAAGGCACCAGCATCGCCAGGCACAGAATAAAGATGATTCCTCCGCTTACCGCGTGGAGCGTCCCGACGGCCAGCGCCGCAAAGCGCCCGCCACCGCAACCCGCACGGCATTCGCCAGGATCGCCACCGGAATCGCGGCGGCAAGCAGCGCGACCCTCATCCACGCCTTCGAATCTGAAAGATAGGCGAATACGATAGCCATGAACCCCAGCGGCAGCAGATACCGAATCCCGCTGCAAGCTTCGGCGACCGCGATCCGATGCCCATTCACGTCGAGGATATTGCCCCCTCGAATCACCCCAAAGCCGGTGTGCGTCAGCATCCCCGCAGCCGTCCTGCTCGCGAGCAATTGAAGCGGCAGCGTGCCCTGGTTATAGACGATGGCCAGCTTCGGCAGCATGAACAGCGCCAGCAAGAACGGAAACGCCCACGCGCGTAATCGTGGAAATCCGTAAAAACAAACCACCACACCGGCCGCTGTCAGCAGCAGTGCCACAGAACTGATGAAGAGCCCGCCTCCCGCCGCTCCGGCAAGTTCTAAAACGGCTCCGGCCAGTAAAATGACGAACCCCCATGGCACTGCGGCGCGACCGGTAAAGCGCTCCAACGAGTCCGTTCTCTCCAGACGACCCAGGCGATGACGAACGGCACGACGAATCCGTGGCCCATATCCTCGTCGTTCGACCATTGATCGACCATGCCGCGCACCGTCGTTGCATAACAGGCCGCAAGGGCGATTAGGGTCAGCGCGGTGATCAGCCAACGCTTGGATTGCATGAAGCTTTTAGTATAGCGGCGCGCCCTGGGCGGTTCACAAACCCGCTGATTCGATCCATCGCCTGATGCGGGTCGCGAACCGACGCCGATAAATTTAATCGACTGGATTGGTAGCGAAGACCGAAAGCTCCGGCGTGAACCCGCGATCGTCCATTTCGAGGATGGCCTTCACGGCATATGCAATATCCTGGCCCCGCAGCTTGCTCGGATTTTCTTTTTGCGGGAACCCGGCCGTCGCCGCGAAGTTGCTTAGAACCTCGCTAGGATTGACTAGAAACACTCGGATATTGTGCTTGCGAAGCTCGGCTCGCCAACACTCCGTCATGCCGCGCAACGCGAACTTGCTCGCATAGTACGCGGTTCCGCTGGCAGCCCCGCGCAAACCGGCCGTCGAGGAAATATTGACGATGTTCCCCCGCTTCTGCTGGATGAAATGCTTCGCGGCTTCGCGAGCCATCAGCATCGCGCCCGTAACGTTGGTCGCGAACACCGCATCGAAGCTCGCTTTATCGAAATCGACCAAGCCCTTGAAGACGCCGAAGCCTGCGTTGTTGACCAGAATGTCGAGCCCGCCAAAGCGCTCGTGAATCTCCTTGTAGGTTCGCTCGACATCCGCTTCTTTAGAAACGTCGGCGTGAATCGGATGAACACCTAGCGCTTGTGCGGTTTCCTTCAGCCGAGCCGGGTCGCGCCCGGTGATCGCGACGTGAGCTCCAGCATCGGTCAGGGTTTGGGCAATGGCCCGGCCGATGCCGGCACTGCCCCCGGTGATCAATGCGACGGAATTTCGCAGATCCATCGGATCTAGCGCTGGCCCTGTCCGGTCTCTTCGGCATCCGGCAGCGCAAACGCCAGGTATTCGCCCGTAGCCGTTCCGCCGCTTACCGCGATGATGATGTACTGTTTGCCCTGCCAGCTATAAGTCATGGGCGACCCGCTGACCGGAGCCGGCATCCACACCGCGCCAACTTCTTTACCGGTAGCTTTGTCGTAGGCCCGCATCATCGCACCGCGCGGATGCGTCACCGAGGTGATCTGGCTGTCGCCCAGAATCACCAGCGTCTTCGTGACCAGGACACCGACGCTGCCGTTCATCCCAGTATTCCCGATGTCTTTCCCCTTGAGCGCAGGATTGTTGCGGATCGCATCCGGTGTTTCGCCGTACGGGACCGTCCACTGCAAGTCTCCGCGATCCAGATTGATTGCCGAAATCACGCCGTAGGGCGGTTTCACGATGGGCAAGCCTTGAACCGTCAATCCGCCACCACCGCCGCCCGCCGCGGGAGCAGGTCCACGGCCACCCGCCGCAGGCGCGGCAGCAGCCGGAGTTTCCGCGCCGCGGCCTGCGCGCGCAGCTCGCGCCACCGGACGCTGCGGAGCATCGGCGGCGCTCCCAAATCCCGGCCCCTGTAACTCCCGGAACGTCTGATCGTTGCGGCCGGATACATATTTAATGTCCGTGAATCCCTCAGGAGGCGTTCGCAGCGAGATCGGCGTCACAAATGACGCCGCCGCCTGCGCATACACGATATGCGTTTCCGGATCGTAACCCGCGCCCGGCCAATTCGTGCCGCCGCTCGCGTTGCCCAAATTGATCGCTCCCAGCCACTTGCCGGGAGTTCCGATCACCGGGGGCGTGAACATGCCCTCTACGCGATAGCTCTTCATTTTGTCGATCGCATCGGCGCGCATTTCCGGCGTGAAGTCGATCAGGTCGTCGGGAATCTTGACGAAGTTTCGTCCATACGGGGGCGGCTTGGTCGGATACGGCTGGGTGGGCGAGGTCTTCTCGCCTGGGACATCGGTCTGAGCAACCGGCTTTTCGACGATCGGCCACACTGGTTTGCCCGTCACGCGGTCGAACACGTATAAGAAAGATTCTTTGCTCGGCACGGCGACCGCTTTGATCGGCTTGCCATCCACCACGATATCGGCCAGGATGGGCGCCGAGGACAAGTCGTAATCCCAAACCGGATGATGCACGATCTGGAAATGCCACTTCTTCACGCCAGTCTTCAGGTCGACGCAGACCAAGCTTTCGCCGTAAAGATTGTCGCCCGGCCGCTCGCCGCCGTAATAATCCGACGTCGGCGATTCCACCGGCAGATACACCAGGCCCAGCTGCGGGTCGACGGTAATCTGCGTCCACACACCGGTGTTCCCATTGGTATCGGCGGATCCGTTTTCCCAAGTATCGTAACCCGGTTCGCCCTTTTTCGGAATCGTGTGGAACGTCCAGATCAACTTGCCGGTCCGCACATCGAAAGCTCGCACTAATCCCTTGGTGTTGTTATGCGTAACTACCGTCATGCCCTCTTTGAACGCCGATCCCACGATCACCACATCGTTCACGACCGTCGGCGCGGAATGCAGGCCGGCCTCGCCGGTTTCAAGATTGATCTGCTGTCCGGTTCCCGTGTACATCCCCTTCTTCAAATCCACCATGCCGGTTTCGCCGAAGTTAGGGATCATCATGCCGGTCTTGGCATTCAGCGCGACCAGTTTATAAGCTGTTGTCACATAGATGACGCGATCATCGCCGCGACCGTCGCTCCAATATGCCAGTCCACGCCCGGAAAGCTGCCGTGGAGAAATCGCCGCGCGTTGGCCTTCGCGTAAGCTGTGGACCCACATGAGCTCGCCCGTCTTTGCGTCGAGCGCCACCACATCGCGGCGCGTGCCGGCTGTCGCGTAAATCACCCCGTTGATCATCAACGGAGTCCCTTCCAGCTTGTACTCCGGACGTGTCCCGAGATTATCCGTCCTGAAGCGCCAGGCAATTTCGAGCTTGCCGAAGTTCGATGCGTTGATCTGATCCAGAGGCCGGTATTTCGTACCCGCCAAGTCGGCCGTGTAGGTGGGCCATTCAGTATCCTTGGGCTTCCATTGCCCCGTCGCCACTAACGCCATCGACAGCAACCCGGCCATCAACCATGATTTGTTCATTCGGATATCTCCACAGAGAAATGCAAGCTCTGGACAATAATATTAGTCTCCAGCCTCCAACGCAAGCCCGCTTTAACCGTCCGTCCGGTAGAAAATCCGCAGGAATGAGTTGACAGCGCGATTTCGATGCGCGAGTCTCTTAAGGAGCATTGGTTTTTCGAGGAGGAATCGCATGCGATTCAAGTTTGCAGTTGCCATCCTGGCGTTCGGGGCAATCGGTTCGGCGCAGTCCGACGCTCCGACCAACGACGCGCCGAATCCATATAAGACCATCACTGGCTGGGCGCAGCTTCCTGAAGGCAGAACCTGGGGGTCCACCAGCGCCGTTGACATCGACCGCGACGGCAAGTCCATTTGGGTAGCCGATCGTTGCGGCCAGAATGGCTGTCTAGACCGTAAGACCGGCACCATGAGCGATATGAACACGGTGTTCCACTTCGACGCCTCTGGAAAATTAATCACCAGCTTCGGCGCGGGACTGATGATTTTTCCGCACGGCATTTACGTAGACAAGGACGACAATATCTGGATAACGGACGGCCAGGATAACGGCACCCAAGTTCGCCGAGGCCGGGGGGGAGCGGACGGAGCGCCACCTGCCGCCATCGGACCCCAACCCGATGCCACTAAGGGCAACCAGGTGATCAAGTTTAGTCCGCAGGGTAAAGTGCTGATGACGCTGGGCAAACCCGGCGGCGCGGCCGAGCCGGATTATTTCTATCAGCCCAACGACGTGATCGTCGCCCCGAACGGCGATATTTTCGTTTCGGAGGGCCATGGCGCGGGTAACAACCGGGTATTCAAATTCACCAAAGACGGCAAGTTGATCAAAAGCTGGGGCAAACTGGGAACCGGGCCTGGCGAATTCGACCAGCCCCACGGCTTGGCCTTCGACTCCAAGGGCCGTCTCTACATCGCGGATCGTAATAACAACCGTATTCAGGTGTTCGACCAGGATGGCAAGTATATCTCCGAGATGCGCCAATTCAGCCGCCCGAGTGGCATTTTCATCGATAAAAACGACATGATTTATGTTGCGGATTCCGAATCCGAGTCGGTGTCGCGGAACCACAACGGCTGGAAGCGTGGCATCCGGATCGGCAGTCTGAAGGACGGCAAAGTGATTGCATTCATTCCAGATCCCTCGCCCGACGCGAAAGGAACTAGCGCCGCCGAAGGAGTAGCCGTCGACGCCGCCGGAAATATCTATGGAGCCGAGGTCGGACCGAAGGATTTGAAGAAGTACATCAAGCAGTAGGCCATGCAAACACGCCGCGAAGCTCTTGCTCTGATCGGAGCAGCCATGCTGCGCGGGGACTCAAAATTTCCCAAGGGTGCGATTATTCGCACCATCCTGAAGGATCTGCGGCCTCAGGATCTTACGGGCGGCGCGACGTTGTTCCATGAACACATGTCGCTGGCGCCGGGCTTCATGCCCAAATGGATCGCTCTGGCGCGAGCGCAACGCGGTGAAACCGGCGCAACCAAGAGCGGGCCTCCTCCTCCGGCTGCGCCCCGGCCGTTCTTCATGCGGAACCTGGACCTGATGTCTGACGAGCTGCGCCAAGCCGCGCAAGAAGGCGTGGCCTGCATCGTCGATGGCGGGCATCCCGACATGGGACGAGATTTGGATTTTCTCAAGCAGCTTTCCCTGAAATCGGGGATGCCGATCGTCGCCGGGTGCGGCTACTACACGCAGCCGTTCTATCCCGCCGAAATTTCTACGATGAGCGAAGACCAGATCGCCCAGGAGTTGATCCGTCAAGTGAACACGCAACGGGTGGGCGCGTTCGGGGAAATCGGTTCATGGGACAAGATTACCGACGACGAGCGTAAAGTCTTCCGGGCCGTGGGCAAGGCTCACGTGAGAACCAATCTCCCGATCTTCACCCACACCGCATACGGCAAAGATGCCGTCGAGCAGCTGGATATTCTGGAGTCGGCAGGTGTCAAGCCGCACCGCGTCGCCATCGGCCACGTCGGCGGCTTGATCGACCCGAAAGTGGAAGTTCACAAAGCTCTGTGCCAGCGCGGAGCCTTCATCGGCTTCGATCGCCAAGGCGGACCCGGAGACTCGGCTCAAGTGCCCATGGTTCTGGCCCTGATCGAGGCGGGCTACACCGATAACCTATTGTTTTCCTCCGACTTATCAACCGCAAATCAGCTAAAGCACAACGGCGGAGGCGGGTACGCCAAGACCGTAACGGTTTTCGCGCCCAAGCTGAAAGCGGCGGTCGTGAAAGACGAGACGTTGCACCAAATCCTGGTCGACAATCCGCGGCGATTCCTGGCCTTCGTCCCGCGCAAGCGTCTGGTATAATCCAGCGCATGAAATTCCTTTGCGTGCTGGCGGCGTGCACCTTGCATGCGCAAGATCTGGACGCTATCGCGAAACGCGCGATGACGCAAGGGCACGTAGTGGGCGCGTCGGTCCTGGTCGCGAAGAGCGGCAAGGTTATTTTCAACGTGGGCTACGGGTTCGCCGATCTTGGCCTTGAAGCCCCTACTATGGCCGACTCGGTTTATCACGTCGTCGGCCCGATGATGCCCGTCACCGGCATCGCCATCATGCAGCAGGTGGAGCGCGGGAAGCTCTCGCTCGACGACGATATCTCTAAGTTTATCCCCGAATTTCCTCTGCAAGGCCATCATGTGACGGTGCGCCAGTTGATGAACCATACTTCTGGAATCGTCGATTATCACTATCTGGGCGATCCGATTGAAGCTACCAGCCGACAGCCGAAAGCTCTGGACGAAGTGATGGCGCTCTACTCCGGCAAGCGGTGGGTGAACGATCCCGGCACGAAATGGGACTGGTCGATTTCAGGCTTCCAGCTCCTGGTCACGATTCTCGAGCGGGTGACCGGCCAAAGCTATCAGGAATATGTGCAGAAGAATATTCTGACACCGGCGGGAGTCAAAGCCACGACCTATTGCGACGATTTCACGCTCACGCATGGCTTGTCTCACGCCTATCGGCGTATGGGTAATATTTCCGTACCGGCGCTGGAGAATGGAGTCGCCTACAACACCGATCTTCGCTATTGCAGCACCGTCGGCGATCTCTACCAGATCTGGACGGCGGTCAAAGAGAAGAAGCTGGTGAAGCCCGAAACCCTACAGATGATGAGCACGTTCCAGGGTCCGTCGGAACACATGAGCGCCCAGGATCCACAAATGCATTACGGCTTGGCCCTGACCCTGAATCATGAGGACGATCATCGCAGCGTGGGGCAGCACGGCTCGCTGCTAGGCTATAGCGGAAGCATGTATGATTTTCCCGAGGATCATCTTACGGTGGTGGTGCTGACCAACACCGAAGGCCAGAACGCGTATGCGATCGGCAGGGCGCTGGCGCGCGCGGTTCTTCAACTGCCCGATCTTCCCAAACCGTCCGCCGGAAACGCGGAGGTGACCCTAGCCGACAAACCGGTTTCTCCCGCCGAGCTGGCTCAGCTCTCCGGTACTTTTCTGCTGAAAGCCGGGAAGCTGCCGCCGACGCTGCACGATTCTTACGCGCAGTATGTCCGGACATATCGGGTTTTCAACGAAAATGGGCGTTTGATGATTCAGATCCTTGGGCAAGGCGCGGAGCGATTACTCAAACAGGACGACGGCAGTTTTGCGATGCAATCGGCGGCCCGGTCGCACATCTCTTTCGTGATGGGCCACGATCGGGCCACGGGGATGAAAGTCGATGGCGGCGGGCTTCCTTTAGCCGGTGATCGCGTCGGGAATGCCGATCCGGCGACCTTCCACAGCCAGTTACATTAGCGGATTGTGGCGGGCCTTTAATCCAAACGGAGCGATTTCAATATCGAACTCGCCTCCGCCGGACCGGGCCATCCGATAAGTGCCGCGCATATAGCCGGTTGGAGTCTTGAGCGGGCACCACGAGGAATATTTGAAGGATTCGCCGGGCGCCAGAACGGGTTGCTCGCCCACTACGCCTGGGCCGCGGATCTCTTCCACGTGATCCAGCGCGTCGGTAATGATCCAATGGCGGCTGAGCAGCTTGACCGTATCGGTTCCCTGATTGGTGATGCGGACAGTGTACTGGAACACCCATTCGTTCAGCCCCGGCCGCGAATGCTCTGGCGAATGGAGGGCCAGAACTTCGACGCGGACATCGTTGGTAACGGCTTCCGATACCGGCGCGACTTCCGTTCGCTGATCAGGCATGTTGCACCGCTATGATAGCAGGCCGGAAGTTTCCCTGAGAGTTTTTGAGTCCGCTGCGCACCAATGGTCATGGCACTCACCGAGCGGGCACGCATCATTTTACAGACCGTAGTCCAGATGGAGAAGCAGTTCGGCAAAGGCGCGGTGTTGCAGCTCGGCTCCCGCAGCGCGCTGCCGGTGAGCGTGATTTCGACGGGCTCCATCTCGCTGGATGCTGCACTGGGAGTAGGCGGGCTGCCCCGCGGACGTGTGATCGAGGTCTTCGGGCCGGAATCGTCGGGGAAAACGACGCTCGCCTTGCACGTGATTGCGGAAGCGCAGAAAGCCGGTGGGATCGCGGCATTCGTCGATGCGGAACACGCGCTCGACCCTGGTTACGCCAAGAACCTGGGGGTCGACATCGATAATCTGCTCATCTCCCAGCCCGATTGCGGCGAGCAAGCGTTGGAGATAACCAGCGCGCTGGTGGCGTCAGGGTCGATCGACTTAGTCGTGATCGATTCGGTAGCCGCGCTGGTTCCCAAAGCCGAGCTCGAAGGCGAAATGGGTGACAGCTTCATGGGACTCCACGCGCGGTTGATGTCCCAGGCCATGCGCAAGCTGACGGGAGCTTTGTCGCGCGCCAATACTTGCCTGCTGTTCATCAACCAAATCCGGGAAAAGATCGGCGTGATGTTCGGGAATCCTGAAACCACCACGGGCGGGCGGGCGCTGAAGTTCTATTCTTCGGTTCGCCTGGATGTCAGGCGGATCGCGACCTTGAAGGACGGCGACGCCGCCATCGGTAATCGAACCAAGATCAAGGTGGTGAAGAATAAAGTCGCGTCGCCCTTTCGGGAAGCCGAAGTCGATATTCTTTACGGCCACGGGATTTCCCGCGAAGGCGACCTGCTGGATACCGGCGCGGAACAGGGAATCGTCGAAAAGAGCGGATCATGGTTCAGCTTCGACGGCGAGAGGATCGGCCAAGGTCGCGATAACGCCCGCATTTTCCTAAAGGAACACCCGGCCACCGCGGACAAGATCGACACGGCGCTGCGCGTGAAGCTGGGGTTGTCAAAGATGGAGCCTCCGTTGGCGGAGAAGCTCGCAGTGGCGCAGCAGGCGAAGGCGAAGGCGCAGGGAGCGTGACGTAGCCATGGCGTGAACGTTCGAACTCCGGTCGATATTCTCAGTTTTCATGGGCAATTCTGCGCCGGAGGAGGGACGGAATATCACGCGAACCTTGGTCACGGCTACAATCTCGACCGTCGGATGAACGGCTCGATAAACGATAACGTACGCGCCTACCGAAAAGAACAACACCGTACAGGTCGTAAGGTCCTCCCGCTTGTGGCCAATGCCTGGTGATCGCCCGATGGCTTCAAACGAGTCGAACAGATTTCCGATCCAGCGGTCTGCGGCGTCGATATTGTCTTTGGCGATGTATTCCCAGATGTCGTCCAAATCGAGGAAGGCGTCTTCGCTTAAAACATACGCGCTCATGCGCCGGATTTGCGGCGCTGTTCGGATTTACGCTTGAGTCGTTCGCGGGCCTCTGCTGGTTTGACGTTCCTGCCGCGATCGAGCGATTCCAGCCGCCGGTCAAGCTCATGATTGAATTCTCCGAGCCGCATTGCCCGGTTCTGGTCGTGCTCTTCCAACAGCCGCAATGCTTCCCTCACAACTTCGCTGGCGGAATTGTAGCGGCCTGCTTCAACCTTTTGGCTGACAAATTTTTCAAGCTCTGGGGTAAGAGAAACATTCATGCACTTCGCTCCTGTTTTTCTCACGCTATCGTCAATCACAAAGATTGTCAATCTTCGTTATATCCACAAGGATATTCCGAATCAGGCTCCACTTGACGAACCATGGCCGACGGAAGTCCGAATAGATCGGCGGGGAGACGCGCCGTCAAGCGGCGCAGATCGGACACTACCTCCATGCCGCATTCGGTTGACCCGAACCTGCCTGCTGTGATATTTTAATGTCTTCAGAGATTCGCGTCGTAACCGTCTCTGTTGTTCGTGTGTCCGTTCCCTTGTACAACCTTTAGATGGAAAAGACTCTCCACGACCTAGGTGGGTTGATGGTCACCGCCATTCCCACGATTCTTCTTCTCATCCTTCTCTATTTCTATTTGAAATCCATGCTGTTTGGGCCCCTTGAAAAGGTCCTGAGGCAGCGCGATCAACTCACCGCCGGCGCCCGTAAAGCCGCCGAGGAGAGCCTGACCGCGGCGGAGCGCAAGCAGCTGGAATACGAACGTAAATTCGCCGAGGCGCGAGCCGAAGCTTATAAAGCGCAGGAAGAGACTCGGCGGAAGTGGCTGGACGATCAGGCCGGCCAAGTGGAAGCGTCGCGGACCCAGGCCGGTGAAATGGTGCAGGCTGAAAAGGCGCGCATCGCTACCGAGGCCTCGGCGGCTCGAGAGAGTTTGGCTGCGTCCAGCTCAGGACTCGCCGAGAGCATCGCTGATGCGATCCTGGCGCGGAAGGCCGAGGGCGCTTGATGAAACGGCTCGTCCTGACTATCTTGCTTTTCTCCGCCGCGTTGAACGCGCAGGAAACCGGCGGCGACAATACCGAGATTCTGAAGTGGGTGAATTTCGCGATTCTCGCGGCGCTGGTCGGTTATGCGATGGTGAAGTTTCTGCCGCCGCTGTTCCGTTCGCGCACTTCCGAAATTCAAAAGGGAATTTCTGAAGCGCAGCAAGTGAAGCGCGAGGCGGAAGCTCGTTCGGCCGCGATGGATGCGAAACTGCAGGCGCTCGGGTCGGAGATTGAGAAGTTCCGCACTCAGGCGAACATCGAAATGGAGCAAGAATCGGCACGCATTCGGGAAGAGACGGCTCGGCAGATCGCGAAATTGCAGCAGCAGGCTCAGGTCGAAATTGAAACCGCGGGAAAGCTGGTCAGCCGCGAATTGCAGGCTTTTGCGGCTAAGCTTTCGCTGGACTTGGCCGAGCAGCGGCTTCGAACTCGCCTGGATGAGGCCGCCGAAAATACGCTGGTGGAAGGGTTCGTCGCCGATCTGGGGGCGTCGCAAAACTAAATGCATTCCGCCATCGGAGCGCGCTACGCCAAAGCCTTGATTGAAGTGGTCCTTGCCCCCGGATCTCAAGTGGATCCGAAGAAAACGCTGGAGGAATTGCGAGCCATCGACGCGCTGGTCGCGGCTTCCCCGGAGCTTCACACCGCGCTATTGTCGCCGGCTGTAGCGCCGTCGCGCAAGCGAGCGGTGATGGAGCGGCTGATCGGTCCGATGAACGTATCGAGGCCGGTGCGGAATTTTTTGTTCATCGTCATCGATCATCGCCGGATTCACGAATTTAAGTCGATCGTGGATGCGTTCGACGAGCTTCTCGATCAACGTCTGGGCTTCGTCCGCGCCGATGTCGAGAGCGCCCGGGAGTTGACCGGCCCGCAGAAATCGAGCCTGGAGGCCCAGCTTTCCCGGCTGTCGGGCAAGACCGCGAAGCTGACATTTTCGATCGACCCCGAGTTGATCGGCGGCGTGGTGGCTCGGGTCGGGGCAAAGTTATACGACGGCAGCGTGCGGGGACAATTGGAGCGATTACGCGTGAAATTGGGGAGAGGGTAGCGGATGTCAACCATTCGGGCAGATGAAATTTCGCGCGTGCTGCGCGAGGAGATCGAGAACTATGAGCGTGCCGTCGACGTTGCCGAAACCGGCTCCGTCATCTCGGTAGGCGACGGAATCGCGCGCATTTACGGCCTGGAAAACGTCATGGCCGGCGAGCTGATTCAGTTCACCGAAGGCGTCTCTGGAATCGCGCTGAACCTTGAGGAAGAGGATGTCGGCGCGGTGCTGCTCGGCGAATTATCCGAAATCAAGGAAGGCGACGAGGTTCGCCGCACCGGCCGCATCATGTCGATCCGGTGGGCGAGGCGATGATCGGCCGTGTGGTGGATGCGCTGGGCCAGCCTATCGACGGCAAGGGTCCCATCGAGACCAAGCAGTTTAACCAGATTGAGCGCATTGCGCCCGGCGTGGTCGATCGCCAGCCGGTGAGGAGCCGCTGCAAACTGGCATTAAAGCCATCGACGCCATGATTCCGATCGGCCGCGGCCAGCGCGAGTTGATCATCGGCGACCGCCAGACCGGCAAGACTACGGTCGCGATCGACACCATCATCAATCAAAAGGGCGGCGACGTCATTTGCATTTACGTCGCGATCGGGCAGAAACGCTCGACTGTTGCCCAGGTGGTCAAGACGCTCGAAGATTTCGGCGCAATGGAATATACGATTGTGGTGGCCGCCACCGCGTCCGATCCCGCGCCGATGCAGTATCTTGCTCCCTACGCGGGCTGCGCGATCGGCGAGTATTTCCGCGACACCAGCCGTCACGCGCTGTCCATTTACGACGACCTTTCAAAGCATGCCGCCGCGTATCGCGAGATTTCGCTGCTGCTGCGCCGTCCGCCCGGCCGCGAGGCGTATCCCGGCGACGTGTTCTATCTCCACAGCCGATTGCTGGAGCGCGCCGCTAAATTGTCGAACGAATTGGGCGGCGGTTCGCTGACTTCCCTGCCGTTCATTGAAACGCAGGCAGGCGACGTATCGGCCTACATCCCGACTAACGTGATCTCGATCACGGACGGGCAGATTTATCTCATTACCGACTTGTTCAACTCGAATGTGCGGCCTGCCATCGACGTCGGTATCTCGGTCAGCCGCGTCGGCGGCAATGCGCAGATTAAAGCGATGCGCCAGGTGGCCGGAAGCTTGCGTCTGGATCTGGCGCAGTATCGGGCGCTCGCCGCGTTTGCTTCGTTCGGCTCCGAGCTCGATAAGTCGTCGGCAGCGCAGTTGACGCGCGGCAGCCGCATGGTCGAAATTTTGAAGCAGGGCCAGTATTCGCCGGTCCCGGTCGAAAAGCAGGTTCTGATCATTTACGCCGGCACGAACGGCTTCCTGGATGATCTGCCTATTGAACAATGCCGGCCGTTCGAAGAAGCGCTGTATCGATTTATCGAGAACGCGCACCCGGCAATTCTATCCACGATTCGCGAAAAGAAAGCCCTGGACGACGATCTAAAGGCCAAGATGTCGGCGGCCATCAAGGAATGTAAGGACCGCTTTGTCCAGGAGCACAAGCTGAAATAGATGCCGAGCCTGATCGATCTCCGGCGGCGCATACGCTCCGTCAAGAACACGCAGCAGATCACCAAGGCCATGAAGATGGTCTCGGCCGCGAAACTGCGCCGCGCCCAGGAGCGCGCCATCGCCGCGCGTCCCTACGCGACTATCCTGCAGCAGATGCTGTCGAACGTCGCCGAGGCGGCCTCGCAGAGCGATGCGGGCGATAATGCGCTGCTGGATGTGCGCGATGAGAATCGGATTCTAGTGGTAGTCGTGACGGCCGACAGTGGCCTGGCCGGTGGATTCAATGCCAATCTGATTCGCCTGGCGCAGAAGTTCGTGGAGGAGCATCGCGGTAAGGAAATTAGCTTCGAGCTGATCGGGAAAAAAGGCCGCGACTACTTCCGCCGGCGCGGCGCGAAGATTCACGGCGAATATGTCGGCTTGTTCCGAACCGTGAAATACGAGGACGCCGAGAAGATCGCGGAATCGATCATCGACCGGTTCGCGAAACGGGAAGTGGACGCCGTCTACTTGTTCGGCAACGAATTCAAAAGCGTGATGGCGGCGAATCTTTCCTCGAAACGTCTGTTGCCCATCGAGGTGCCGAAAACCGCCGCGACTGTCGATTATATTTACGAACAGCCGCCTGCGGAACTGCTTGCGAGCCTGCTGCCGCGATACCTGAAAGTCCAGATTTTCCGCGCGCTGCTGGAATCGGTGGCTGCCGAGCATGCCGCGCGAATGACGGCCATGGATGCGGCGACGTCCAACGCAAACGATGTGATCGACCGGCTGACGCTGTACATGAATCGCGTCCGGCAGGCGAGTATCACGCGGGAAATCATCGAAATTGTGAGCGGGGCCGCGGCTCTAGATTAGGTTTTAACGAGGATCTTTTATGATAGTTGGCAAAGTCATCCAGGTGGCCGGACCGGCCGTCGACATTGAGTTTCCGGAAGGCCAGATCCCGGTGATCCGCACGGCCATCCGCATCACCAGCGAGGGCTTCAACGTGCCCGACCCCATCAACATCATTTGCGAGGTGGCTCAGCACATCGGCGAAAGCCGTGTCCGTACCATCGCGCTTCAGCCTACCGACGGTCTGGTTCGCGGCATGAAAGCCGAGAGCCTGGGTGAGCCCGTCACCGTTCCCGTGGGCAAGCAAACCTTGGGTCGCGTGCTCAACGTGATCGGCGAGCCTGTCGACAAGATGGGTCCCGTGCTGACCGAGAAGCGCTATCCCATTCATCGCCCGGCACCCGCTTTCGACGAACAATCGACCGAACTTCAGATGTTCGAGACCGGCATCAAAGTCGTCGATCTTCTGGAACCGTATCTGCGCGGCGGAAAAATCGGACTTTTTGGCGGAGCCGGCGTCGGCAAGACCGTCATCATTCAGGAGCTGATCAGCAACCTGGCCACCAAGCATGGCGGCGTATCCGTATTCGCAGGCGTGGGCGAACGGACGCGCGAAGGAAACGATCTCTGGCTCGAATTCCAGGAGTCCCACGTAATCGATCCGCACGATTACACCAAATCGAAGTGCGCGTTGATCTACGGCCAGATGACGGAGCCGCCCGGCGCCCGTCTTCGCGTCGCGCTGACCGCCCTGACCGTCGCCGAGTATTTCCGCGACGAAGAAAATCAGGATGTGCTGCTGTTCATCGACAACATTTTCCGCTTTACGCAGGCCGGCTGGAAGTTTCGGCGCTGCTGGGCCGCATGCCCAGCGCCGTGGGATATCAGCCGAACCTCGCCAGCGAAATGGGCGACCTGCAGGAGCGCATAACATCAACAAAATCCGGATCGATTACCTCCGTGCAGGCGATTTACGTGCCCGCCGACGATTACACGGATCCCGCTCCGGCCACCACGTTCGCTCACCTCGACGCGACCACGAATCTTTCCCGTTCGATTTCGGAACTGGGAATATATCCCGCAGTCGATCCCTTGGCTTCGACCAGCCGCATTCTCGATCCGCGCGTCATCGGTCAGGAACATTATGACGTCGCCCAGGCCGTGAAGCTCACACTACAGCGGTATAAGGATTTGCAGGACATCATCGCGATTCTTGGCGTAGACGAATTGTCCGACGACGACAAGCTCGCTGTCGCGCGTGCCCGCAAGATTCAGAAATTCCTCTCGCAGCCCTTCAACGTTGCCGAAGCATTCACCGGCCGCAAAGGCAAATACGTCAAAGTCGCCGACACCGTGCGCAGCTTCAAGGAAGTGGTGGAAGGCAAGCACGATGAAATTCCCGAACAGGCGTTTTACATGCAAGGCTCCATCGACGATGTGCTCGAGACCTGGGAGACGATGAAGAAGGCATAGCCCATGGCTGATACTTTCGAGATCGAAATCGCGACCCCGGAAAAGCTGATCGTCAAGCAAGCCGCCGAAACCGCGCAGATCCCCGGCAAAGACGGCTACATGGGAATCCTGCCGGGGCACGCCGCTCTGCTCAGCGAGCTCGGACAGGGTGTGCTTTCGATCACCTTCGGCGGCCGCACCGACGATTACAACATCACCGGCGGCTATGTCGAGGTTCGCGACAACCACGTCCGTGTACTCGCGGATAAAGTCGGATGAAGATGCTGCTGGTTCTGCTGTCGTTCGCCTTCGCGGCGAACGCCCAGGACAGTTTCGCGAAATGGTGGCCTCAGTTTCAGGCCGCCGTCAAAGCGAGCGACACGAAAACCGTCGTCGCCGGGCGCCGCATTTCCCATGGACTGGGAGAACGGTCCGGTCCGCAAGATCAAGACAGAGGCCGACCTGGTCTCGCGCTTCCCTTCTTACTTCACTGCTGACATTAAGAACGCGATCGCCACCAAAAAACCCGAGCGTCTGCCGAACGGCCAGTACATCATCACCTGGAAGGCCCGCGGCAACGAATACTCGATGTATTTCAAACCTTCCGCCGGCCGTTCGCTTTGAACGGCTTGTCGGAAGGTCCTCCTTAGCCTGGCCGCCCCCGAAATAATAGCGATTCGGGCCTCGTTTGCGATCGCGAGCAATTCCTCTCGATCGATCAACAGCGTCTGCCCCGCGTCGATGGCCAGCGCGGTCGCGCCAGTTTCCCTCATCACTTCGATCGTCTGCGGGCCGACTACCGGCACGTCGAACAGCAAGTGCTTTCGCCGACGCGAGCCTTTCACCAAACATAGCGGCTTACCCTCGGCAAGCGACGCAGCACGGCGCAGCATTGCGTCGGTTCCCTCCATTGCCTCCACCGCGACGCAAGCTCGCCCGGCGATTGCCACGCTTTGTCCAACGTCAATCTCCGATAAAGCAGCAGCGATCCTGCGCCCGTACTCAATGTCGCGAGCCTCATCCGCCGACGGCTTCCGCCGCGTCAAAACTCCGGCGGGAGCCAATAAATCTTTTAACAGCAGCGTAGAATCGACCAGTTCGATCCCTTCATCGCTCAACACCTTTGCCACTCCGCCGATCAATCCTTCGGTATTCTTCGTGTCGATGGAACCGAGCAGCTTCACCAATCTCCAGTCCGGCACAATCGACGAGAAAATCTTCGCGTGCTTCACTTGCCCGCACATCATGACCTGCAAGATTTTTTCCTGCTTGCAGATCTCAATCAGCCGGGAAAGCTGGCCTAGTGAGATCCAGTATGTCCGCGACGCCAGCGGCTCGATTTCGCGCGAAGCTTCTTCCTTGATCCCGATCGCAACCACCTCGATCCCCGCTCTTCGCGCCGCTTCCAGCGCCAGCACCGGGAATCGGCCATTGCCCGCGATCAATCCGTAGGGCATTATTTGACGAAGCCGCGCTCGGCCGTGCGGATGAAATCGATCAGCTCCGTCAACTCGGCCGACGGCTCGATCTCAGCCGCAATCCGCTCCAGAGCCTGCGTGGTATTCAGCCCGCTATGCGTCAGCAGCCGAAACGCTTTGTGCAGCGAGTCCACCGCCTCTGGAGAAAAACCACGCCGCTTAAGGCCGGTGGCATTCGCGCCGAAAATCTTCGCTTCGCGCGCGGTAACGGTGTTCGAAAACGGCAAAACATCCTGCGTGATCACGCTGTATCCGCCGATGAAAGCATGCCGGCCGATGCGGCAGAATTGATGCACCCCGCTCGATGCGCCCACGATGGCCCAATCATCTACCGTCACGTGCCCACCGAGCGTCGCCGCATGCGAGATCACGGTATGATTCCCCACGCGCGTATCGTGAGCCAGGTGCGTGTACGCCATCAGTAGATTGTCATCGCCAACCGAGGTCACCATTCCGCCCGCCTCAGTTCCGCGATGAATGGTCACAAATTCCCGAATCTGGTTGCGGTTGCCGATGCGAGTTTCGGAAGCCTCGCCGTGATATTTCAGATCCTGCGATGCGACGCCGACCGTGGAATAGGGGAAGAAAACATTATCTTCGCCGATTTCCAGGCGTCCATCCATGAACACGTGAGCCATCACGCGGGTGCGCGCCCCGATCGAAACCTCAGCTCCGACGATCGAGTAAGGTCCAATTTCCGCGCTCTCCGCGATGCGAGCGCCGGGGTGGACGATCGCGGCCGGATGAATCGCCATCGCTACCCGTCGGTCCGGTCCGCCAGCTTGCACAGCATTGTCGCCTCGGCCACCACGTTGCCGTCGATGGTAGCCACGCCGGACATTTTCGCGATGGTGGATTTGCGTTTGACCATCTTCATTTCAATGCGCAGCTGGTCTCCGGGCCGTACCGGTCTGCGAAATTTCGCTTCTTCGATCGATGCGAGCAGGACCAGTTTACTTTTGCGATCTTCAATCTGGCTCAACACCAGAACGCCCGCCACTTGAGCCATCGCTTCGACAATCAACACCCCCGGCATAACCGGAAAATCGGGAAAGTGTCCCATGAAAAACGGCTCGTTAATCGTGACATTCTTGATCCCGACGATTCTCTCGGCCTCCAATTCCTCGATTCGATCCACCAGCAAAAATGGATACCGATGCGGAAGGATCTCGCGGATCTGCTGAATGTCCATCACTGGCATGAGTCTCGTTATTATAACAATCATGGACCGGTTTCTTCGTTACGCGCGCCAGCAACAGAAAGACATTATTGCGTTTATCCGCGAGCTGGTGGAGTGCGAATCGCCCAGCGATCATCCGCCCAGTGTCAACCGGTTCGTGGATCTGCTCGCGTCGAAGACCGCGGATATCGCCCGGGTCCGCACGTATTCCGGCGGCGCGTACGGCAAGCAAGCGCGATTCGAGTTCACTCTTCCGGGAAAGAAACGTGGACAGGTCCTCGCATTAGGACACTCGGATACAGTCTGGACACTCGGCACGCTGAAATCGATGCCGTTCCGCGAAGAGCGCGGCCGGCTGTGGGGACCCGGAGTACTCGACATGAAATCGGGAATGGCCTTTTTCATCTTCGCGATGCGCGCGCTGCGCGACCTGGATGTTCCCGTGACAAAAAAAATCGTCATGCAGGTAAATTCCGATGAAGAAGTGGGCAGCGAATCGTCGCGCCCGCTGACGGAAGAGGCTGCGCGCATCAGCGACGCAGTTCTGGTGCTCGAACCGGGCACCGGCCTCGAAGGGAAGCTCAAAACCGCACGTAAAGGCGTCGGCGACTACACGATCGTCGTTCGGGGAAAGGCCTCCCACGCTGGCGTGGATTTCTCGAATGGCGCCAACGCGGTGGTCGAAATGGCCCGGCAAATTGAAAAAATCGCAGGCTTTACGCGTCTTGATCGCGGAGTCACCGTCAGCCCCGGCGTAGTCATCGGAGGCACCCGCAGCAACGTCGTGCCGGCCGAGTGCCGCGCCGAAATCGATATCCGAGCCCCGCGCGACCGCGATCGTGTTTATCTCGAAAAAAGCTTCGGAAGTCTCAAGCCGTTCGATAAGCGCTGCACCATCGAAGTCACCGGCGGCCTGAATCGACCCGCCATGGAACGCTCGGCCGGAGTCCGCAAGTTATTCAAAACCGCAAGCGTTCTCGCCAGAGAGTTAGGCATAGATCTTGAAGAATCCTCCACCGGCGGAGGGTCGGATGGAAACTTTACGGCTGCGCTCGGCGTCCCTACACTCGATGGACTTGGCGGCGTCGGCGAAGGCGCGCACGCGGTGAATGAGAGCATTCTTATCAATCGGATCGCGGATCGGACGGCGCTGCTCGCCAAGCTCGTTGCGGCGATTTAGCTGATATCCTGAAGTTAAAACACTATGCGCCGTACCCGGTGGCTCTTCCTCGCCGCCATTTTCGGAATCGTGGCCTGGGTCAGCGCGACTTACGTCAAATCCAAAGCCTTTTCCAGCCGGAACGCGCCCGTGGCGCCGAAGCCCCTCGAAGCAGGGATCGACGCGCGCTCGCAGAAGTGGACCTACACCAAGAGCAACGGCACTCAGCAGCTTTTTTCCATCACCGCCGGCGAGATGAGCGAGAACAAAGACTCATCTACCATTGCCTTGCAGGAGGTGGAGCTCCACCTGTTTCATAAAGATGGCAGCAAGTTCGACAGGGTCCAGTGCGCCTCGGCGACGTTCAATGAATCGGCGAAAACGCTGTTTTCCGATGGCCAAGTCGACATCACCATGGGCGTGCCGGTCGACGGACCGGTGCATGGCCGCATCGTCAAAGTCCACTCCTCGGGCGTCAGTTTTCAGAGCGACACCGGCGTCGCCATTACGGACCGCAAGACGTCTTTCGAATTCGGCTCCGACGGCGCCATAGAAGGCGGCGGAACCGCGATGGGGGCCGACTACGATCCCCAGATTCGGGAACTGCACCTGCACAGCCAGGTTTCGCTCGACTGGCGCGGAAAAACCGCCGAATCCGTTCCCATGCATATCGAATCGGGAGAAGCGTATTACAAGGAGAAGGAATCGAAGGTAATTTTGCTCCCCTGGTCGAAGCTGATCCGCGACACCCTGACTATGGAAGGCGAGATGTCGGTAGTGACCCTCGATGAAGGGGAAGTTCGCGAGGCCGACACGCGAAATGGCCGCGGCGTCCGCGACGATCCGGATCGCAAAGTGGAGTTTTCCGCCGACCAGCTCAAGATGCATTTTCTAGACGGCATGCTGGTGGATCACATCGTGGGCGAACAACACGGCCGCCTGGTCTCGACAGCCTCGTCGATGAAGACCACGGTAACCGCGGATCATCTGGATATGGTTTTCGACACATCGAAGAAAGACAGCACGCTGGTGGGTGCGCTGGCAACGGGATCAAGCGTCGCCGAAGCTCAGCCGCTGCCGAGGCCCAATGGGGATATCGCGGAGACTCGTATTCTTCGTAGCGACACCATCAATCTCAAAATGCGCAATGGTGGTAAAGATATTGAGAACGTGGAGACCGCTGGTCCCGGAACCATCGATTTTCTGCCGAACATGCCCGGCAAGCCGAAGCGCTTCGTGAAAGGCGACCGGATCTGGATCGCGTATGGGGCTGAAAATCGCATCCAGAGCTTCCGTTCGATCAATGCGTCGACACGCACGGACAAGCCGCCGCTTCCCGACAAGCCGCCTCCGCAGCCCGCGCTGACCCAAAGCAAGGAGCTGTTCGCGACGTTCGATCCGAAAACCAGCGAGTTGGTCCGCCTGGAGCAGAAGACGGATTTTCAGTACCAGGAAGGCGACCGCCAGGCTCGCGCCGATAAGGCGACCCTGGAGCAAACGAAGGATCTAATGACGCTCGAATCCGGAGCGCGGGTGTGGGACCTGACGGGCTCAGCCTCGGCCGACAAGATCGTCATGAATCAGAAATCTGGGGACTTCACGGCGGATGGGCACGTCGCTTCGACCCATCAGCCGGATAAGAACGGCAACTCGTCGGCCATGTTGTCTACCGAAGAGGTGATGCAGGCGCGGGCGCAGCACATGACGTCGACAGACAACAATCAGGTGATTCACTATCAGGGCAATGCCGTGGCGTGGCAGGGCGCCAATCGCGTGGAGGCCGACCGCCTGGATATCGACCGCGATGAGCAGGTGATGGAAGCGCACGGCAAGGTCAAGAGCCAGTTCGTCGACAAAGATAAGGCGAAAGACGACGAGTCCAAGCCCGCTACCGCTCCGATCTTCACCATCGTAACCGCACCCGATATGGTTTATCACGAAGAAACCCGCATCGTGGTCTATTCGGGCGGCGCAGTGTTGAAGCGGCCGGACATGACTGTCACCGCGAAACAGATCAAGGCCTTCCTCAAAGACGCCGACGAAGACTCTTCTCTCGATAAAACCTTCGCCGATGGAACGGTGAAGGTGGTCAGCACGTCACAGAAGCTTAAGCGGACCCGAACAGGCACCTCAGAGCACGCCGAATACTACGCGGACGAAGAAAAGGTGATCCTGAATGAAGGGCAGCCGCTGCTGGTGGATAGCGTGAAGGGGCAGACTCGCGGCAAGCAATTGACGTGGTTTGCCAACGATGATAGGCTCATCGTTGACGGGGCGGATAAGAAAAATCCCGCCAAGAGCGTCATCCACAAAAAGAAATAGCTTCGTGCGAACCCTGCGAACAACTGAGATTACCAAGGCGTATCGCGGCCGGAAGGTCGTCGACAACGTGTCGGTATGGGTAGAGCAGGGCGAAGTGGTCGGGCTGCTGGGCCCCAACGGCGCCGGCAAGACCACCTCGTTTTACATGATCGTAGGGCTGATCACGCCGGATTCCGGCCGGGTAATGCTAGACGATCAGGACCTTACATCGTTCGCGATGTATCAGCGGGCGCGGCGCGGCATCAGTTACCTGCCCCAGGAAGCGTCGGTGTTCCGGAAGCTATCGGTGGAGGACAACCTGATGGCGATCCTCCAGACGCTGCCGCTGAACCGGCGCGAGCGGCGGGAGCGCATGAACCGCCTGATCGAGCAACTGGGGCTGGAGCAGGTCCGGCACAGCAAGGGCTACGTACTTTCAGGCGGCGAGCGGCGTCGCGTAGAGATCGCGCGCAGCCTGGTGATTGAGCCGAGTTTTCTACTGCTCGACGAGCCGTTTTCGGGAATCGATCCGATTCAGGTCCTGGAGCTGCAGAAAATCATCTTCGACCTGAAGCGCGCGGGTATCGGCATCCTGGTGACCGATCACAACGTGCGCGAGACGCTAGCCGTGACCGACCGGGCCTACATCATCAACAATGGTCGAATCTTCCGTTCCGGATCGCCTGAGGCGCTAGGGAACGATCCTGAGGTCCGGCGCGTGTACCTGGGCGAAAATTTCAACACGCTGGAGCTCCAGAGCGGCCGTTGGCAAGTACCGACGACGGAAGGCTAACGAAGATTAACGAACCCGCGTTAAGCGGCAGCGCCGACCGCGGTGCGCTCGCCCATTGCATTCGCGAAGTGAGCGACCACGCTCGACATTTCATCCAGGGCGCGGGCCGCGGCAGCCGCCGAGAACTTACGGCTAACCGAGTACCAGGCTCGCATCACGCGGTAATCGATCTGCAGCATGCGCTTTTCGATGGCGTCTTCGCCCTTGCTGGGATTCGCGGCGTGCGTCAACAGGTACGTGAGGACCTTGTAATCGCGATCGAGCGAATCTTTCAAGCCATCCAAATCCAGGCTGGAGCCCTCGCGCAGCATCGATTGCACCGCGGGAAACTGGAGCTGATTTGCCATCGCCACTGAAGCCGCGTAATCGCGCGTGGTCCTGGCGCTCAGAATCAGCAAACAGGTGTAACGGAACCAATATCCGAACAGAAGGATGGAGCCTGCGGTGATGATGACGGTGGCCGTCAGTTCGATCATAAACCCCGCTCCTTTCTGTGGACTTCTCGTTGAACTACAGGAATCATAGCATCGGGAATTTGAGCGGGCAATGAAATTCGGGGTACTAAGATTCTTTTCAGCCGACTCTAGGTTTGAGCCCTTCTGTGAAGGTCATATCGCATGGAGCACCAGGGCTAGAGCGGCGGTACTCCGCGTATAAAAAGGCATAGCTTGAGGTCAAGTACTCGGACGCCGAGAAGCCTAATCGAGCGGCACTAGCGTCGATCCATTCCGGTGGGCCTTCGAGCTCGAGATATACGCCGATCGGCGTTTCATCAATGCTAACGATACCGGGTTCGCCTGGTGCGGCGAATTTAGTTCGATATTTTTCGTAGCGAAAACTCGGAGTGTAGCCTAATCGGTCCAGTACTTTGGTCAGCGCGGCGGCGTCGGACACGTCGAACTCGATTTCTTCACGGCTCTTATGCGGTCCCGGACGGGTCGGACCTTTATACGTGATCATCGCCCGTTCTCCGGTTCGCCGAAGACGCAGGAGCTGGTTAGATTGCCGAAGCTTGCCGTGCTGCCGGTCAAACACCTGATCGGACTCAAGCGTACGAGGCTCAGTGAGTTGGTAGCCGCGGCTCTCAATCCTCGATTGTGCATCGGCGCCTGCCTTGCCAGCGTAGCTTCACTTCTACTTCGATGTACGATTCTTTCTGCATGGCGGGACTCTTAATGATACGATGAGGAAGGTTGCGCGCCCGTAGCTCAGCTGGATAGAGCATCTGGCTTCGAACCAGAGGGTCGGGAGTTCGAATCTCTCCGGGCGCACCACAGGATTACGGCATGCGCTTGATCGCCAGCCTCATCGGCACCGTCATATTAGGGGCTGCGGCAGCCTCGCCGGTGAGCGCAGCTGCGCCCGCCGATGCCTGTTCACTCCTCACCCAAGCCCAGGTGAGCGCGGCACTTGGAATTTCGGTTAATGCCGGGATGGCAGGCGGACCCTTTTTGTGTCAGTGGGCTCAGCCAGACGATAAAAGCTCCGGCCGCAAGATGGTTATCCTCAACCTTATTGGTCAAGCCGGCAACCTTACCCCTGCCGATCGGTTTGCCATCGCGAAGGCTCCCGTGGAGGGAATCACCAAGACGCCCGTCAGCGGGATTGGCGACGATGCGTTCTATGTAACGACGAATTCTGCTTTGGGTAACAGCCTGACCGTCAAGAAAGGCATTTCCGTCTTCCGAATCATGATACTGGGCATCTCGCCAGATCAGATCAAAGCGGTGGAGAAGACTTTGGCGTTGGACGCCCTTAGCAGGCTGTGAGCTCGAAGATTTTCGGGGGGGATGGAGTCCCGCGCTTTTCGCGACGAGACTCCTGGGTTGCTGAAGAATTACCAGCGGTTGTTGTTCCGGCTACCGCCGCCGCCGCTGCCGCTCTTGCCGCGGTATCCGCCGCCGCCGCCACCGCCGCGATCTTCCTTCGGACGGGCTTCGTTGACGTTGAGCGCTCTGCCGTCAAGCTCCCGGCCATTCAGTTCCGAGATTGCGCGCTCGGCTTCCGCATCGTTGGTCATTTCTACGAATCCGAAGCCTCTCGCTTGGCCCGTGTTCCGGTCCGTAACCAGACTTACGCGCTCAATGGCCCCGTACGCCTGAAACATCGATCGCACTGCTTCTTCGGTAGCCGAGAAGCTGAGATTCCCTACAAATATATTTTTCATCTCTCTAATTTTCTTTCTGAAGTTGAACAGCAGTGAATCGGGGCAGATCGGAGAAGGGCGGTTGGACCGGACTATCGAGCATGCCAAATATCAGCGGACTGTAACAATCTACCTCTCAACTGTAGCACGGACAAGACATGGGCCGAGAAATGGTGTCTAATGTTTACTGGAATCTCACGTGAAGCGGACTCTTGCATCTCTGTTGCTGTCGGTGTTCGGCTTTGCGCTGATTCTGCCCGCTTTCTCCGATACCGACCTTCCCGCCTGCTGCAGGCGCGACGGGAAACATCACTGCGCGATGGCCGACATGGGAGACGCCGCGTCTCCGGACGGTTCGGCGATCGTCTCAGTGCCATCGCGGTGCCCGCTGTATCCGAACAACGCGCTTCCGGCTGGGTTTGATGCGACGGCTGCGAGCGCAGCCTTCATGGTCGTTCCGGAAAGCATCTGCGAACGGCCAAACTGGCAGCCTATCGAAAACCATCGCGGCGTTATTTTCGATTCGTCGTCGCAAAAACGCGGCCCTCCCGTTCTCCTCGTCTCCTAATATCCGTTTTCAGGTTGAGGGCACCCGCTTCCTCCGGTCGCGGCGTATCGGCGTTACGAGGAGAGAAAATGTGTAAGTCGACGTGCTTTTTGCTGGCTATGTCCGCGTTGGCGTGCGCGCAGGAGTCCATTCACTATGCCAGCCTAAGCGGCCGTGTCACCGACCCTAGCGGGGCGGTGGTTGAAGGAGCGCAAGTGACGGCGCGGCAGACCGAAACGAACTCGACCAGTTCCACTGCGACCGATCACGAAGGGCGTTTTCGTTTTCCTTATCTAAAGATCGGGCCTTATGAAATTAGCGTGCATCGCGATGGATTTCCAGATGTGACCCGATCGGTAACGCTGACCGTCGGAGCCGCATTTGAGATCCCGATTACGCTAACGCTGGCCGCAAACGCAACCGGAGTCACGGTCTCCGGCGACGCTCCGATTCTGGAGGCGGCGCGCACGCAGATCGCCGGGACGGTGACGCAACGAGAGCAAGAAAGCTTACCCCTGAACGGGCGGAACTTCCTCGACCTGGCTTTGTTGATTCCAGGAGTCTCGCCGACCAACACCGGCGCCAATCAACTGTTCGCGGAGACCTCCGCCGTCCCCGGCCAGGGATTGTCCGTCGGCAGCCAGCGCAATTTCTCGAACAATTTCATCGTCGATGGACTTTCGGCTAATGACGATGCCGCTGGCCTCAGCGGAATTTTCTACGGCCTGGACGTGGTGGAGGAGTTTCAGGTAGTGACTTCGGGTGGCCAAGCCGAATTCGGGCGGGCGCTCGGCGGCTATATGAACGTGGTAACCAGGAGCGGCACGAACACACTGCACGGCGACTTGTATGCGTACTTTCGCAATGATCGTTTCAATGCCGCGAACGCGCTTTCCCACACGGTTCTTCCGCTGACGCAAATGCAGTACGGAGCCAGCCTCGGAGGACCGGTGATTCGCGACCGTACTTTCTATTTCGCGAATTTCGAACAGCGGATCTTGAACCAGTCCGGACTGATCACCATCTCACCGGCGAATGTAGCGGCGATCGACTCGCGCTTGCAGGCGGCAGGTTACCCAGGTCCGTTAATTTATACCGGCCTCTATCCGAACCCGGTTCATACCCTGAATTTCCTCTCGAAGGTGGACCATCAGTTCAATTCGAAAGATCAGTTCAGCGCCCGCTATAGCCTTTATCAAGTGGACAGCACGAACTCGCGCGGGGCCGGCGGCCTGAGCGCAGCGAGCGCCTCCGCCAACCTCAATAACATCGACCAGACCATCGCGATCGGGAATATTGCGACCTTCTCGCCACGCATGGTGAACGAAACGCGTGGCCAATTCACGAATAGCAGCCTGAAGGCTCCGCCGTCGGATCCGATTGGACCCGCGGTGAGCATTTCCGGAGTGGCGACCTTCGGGACGCTGTCCGCGTCTCCCACGGCGCGCGCGAATCGGCTCTACCAGGCGGTGGATACGTTTTCTTATCAGGCCGGCGCCCATTCCATTCGCGCAGGCCTGGATTTCCAGCTTAACGACGATACGATCACCTTTCCGCGATCCATCCGAGGCAGCTATTCGTTCTCCTCGCTGGCCAATTTTCTGAACGGCAGTTACAACAACTCGGGGTTTACCCAGACCTTCGCGGATTCGGTGGTCGGGCAGACCAATCCGAACATCGGCTTTTTCGCGCAAGACGAGTGGCATCCCTTGCCCAGCCTGACCTTCAACCTCGGAGTTCGCTATGGCCTCGAGTTTCTAAAGAGCATCGCCACCGACACCAACAACGTCTCGCCCAGAGCTGGATTCGCGTGGTCGCCGAATACTTCGCGCAATACGGTGATTCGCGGGGGTTACGGACTTTTCTACGATCGCGTTCCCCTTCGCGCCCTTGCCAACGCTCTGCTATCGGCGGGAAACAGCACCAATGTCAACGAATTGCGGCAGATCAGCATCAGTTTATCGCCTAGCCAGGCCGGCGCGCCTGTGTTTCCGGATATTCTCAGCAACCTGACACTTCCACCCGGAGTGCTGTTCAACTTCAGCACCATGGACCGGCACATGCAAAATGCGTATTCGGAACAAGGGAGTTTCGAAATTGAGCGGCAATTCGGAGCCAGACGTACTTTGACCGCCGGCTATGAACACCTCCGCGGCGTGCATCTACTGGTTTCGGTCAACCAGAATGTTCCGGCGTGCGTCGCGGCGGGCACGAATAATGGATGCCGGCCGAACCCGAACTATGGCAACGATAGCCAGTATTCCTCCCTAGGCGATTCCCATTACGACGGCCTGCATGTTTCGTTCGTAGAACGGCCATCCGGCTGGGCGAGCTACCGGGTCTCCTACACCTATTCGAAGGCGCTCGACAATGTCGGCGAGTTTTTCTTCAGCGCGCCCATCAACAATTTCAATATCTGGCAGGACTATGGCCGGTCCGACGACGATCAACGGAATCGACTGGTGTTCGATGGCTCCATTCATACATCGACTGGACGAGCTCTCGACGCCTGGCAGCGCTTCAGCCACGGATTCGAGCTGAGCACAATGCTGCAATATTATTCGCCTTTGCCGTTTAACATCGTCACCGGCGCGAATACCATTCAGGGTACTGCGGCCCGGCCGACGGTCAATGGCGTGTTTATAAATCGAAATGCCGGCAGCGGTTTCGATTTTTTCAATGTAAACGCCAGGCTCAGCCGGACGTTTGCACTGGGTGAACGCGTCCGGCTGCAAGCGCTCGCGGAAGGTTTCAATCTTGTTGAACCACGTGAACGGCGTGACGCTCAATGGGACTTTCGGAACGGGTCCGTATCCCGCGAATCCGTCGCCTGGGTTCAAACAAATCACCGCCGTGGGGAATCCGCGAACTCTGCAATTCGCGCTGCGGTTCTCATTTTAGAGAGGACCGCAATAGGTTGACCCGGCGGTCTCCAATTTAGACGGCGTGTTATAACCAGAAACATGCGAAAAGCGTTGCTCGCACTGTCCCTGGCCGCAGCCGTATTCGCGGCCGATCCGCATCCCAGGATTCGCGCGGTGACCGCATTTATCGCGATTGACGCGGATCACTTCGCGAATCAAATAGATGAGACGCAGAAGTTTCTCGCCGGGGCGAAAGAGGCTCTGAATCACGCGGGATTCGAAGGAGCCGGCGGGCGCATCACCACTCAACCGTTTCCCCAGTTCACCAAGGGGATGAAGCGCGAAGACGCCATTGCCTTCATTCGTAAACTACGGGAGGCGGCGAGCAAGGGCCACACCGGCCTGAATATCGGCGCCGCGATGGTCAATGACGACGATGATTCCGCTCCGGTCGCCCTGTTGGCCGACATCCTCTCTGAGATCAGCGTCAATGCGAATCTGATCATGGCCGATGAGCGTGGGATTCATTGGCGTGCGGTCCACGAAGCGGCGAAGCTGATCAAGCAGGTTTCTGAGCGGAGCCCGCATGGAGATGGAAATTTCAATTTTGGCGCCATCGCGATGGTGAAGCCTTACGGTCCTTATTACCCGGGCTCCTATCATCTTGGAAAGGGCCACGCCTTCGCCATCGCGATGGAAGGCGCCGATGTGGTCGCAGGAGTCTTCGCGCGCTATCACGATCCTCGTGAAGCGGAACAGCATCTATCGGAGGTGCTGTCTAAATTTACCAGGGAAGTCGAGGCGGTCGGGATGCAAATTGCGGCGAGCACCGGATGGGCTTACGAAGGCATCGACGCGACACCGGCTCCACTCAAGGACAATTCCATTGGAGGAGCTATAGAGTCGTTCACCGGTGCGCCCTTCGGATCGAGCGGGACTCTGACCGCTTCCGGTATCATTACGCGCGCGGTTCAATCGACTCCGGTGAAGCGAACCGGATATTCCGGCTTGATGCTTCCGGTGATGGAGGATAATCTGCTCGCGCGGCGATGGGCGGAGGGGACCTTTACGCTGGATTCCATCCTGGCGTATTCGGCGGTGTGCGCAGGAGGAGTGGATACGGTGCCGCTCCCGGGCGATGTGACGGAGGAACAGATCGGGCGAATACTCGGCGATGTCGCGTGGCTGGCGTATCGGTGGAACAAGCCGCTGGCGGCGCGCCTGCTGCCCGCTCCCGGCAAACACGCCGGCGAGAAACCGAGTTTACGGGCGGCGCATTGACTAATACGACTATTCAGGGAATTCCCGGAATGAAACACTAGTCCCCATTTGTGTTTTTTTTATGGGACCCTATAGGTTTCCTGCATTTGTCCGAACTAGGAACTAAGATGAACCACCTACTGATGCTGGTGCTCCTCACAAGTGCTGCCGGACTTGCGGAAAGCAACGTATCTAAAGCCAAGATATCTAAAGCCAGGATATCCCACGCGAAGATGTCCAACGCCAAGATATCGGACTGTTTCAAGGTCAGTTATATGACCAAGATGGATGCTGAGTTTTATTGGGCCAGTTGGGTCAACACCTGTCCCTACACCATCGATTCAGTTTACGTGATGGTCGAGTTTGCCGACCACCTGAAGCAGCACGTCGGGAACGGCGTATGGGGATTGCACTTCATTCAGCCGGGGGCGCATCGCGTGATCCGCTTTACCGCGCCGGTGACGTCGGCGGAATATCACACGATTACCCTTCGAAAAATCACCACCAATTCGGAAGAAGCGCTGCGCGACCCGGGCGAATTGCCCAGACGCACGACATCAGGTGTGGGCGATCCGGGCGCGAGCATGGTGTCGCATTAGCTACTCCGCCCGCAAAGCATCCACGGGATCGACGGCTGTCGCTCTGCGCGCAGGCACGTAGCTGGCGAAAGCAGCCGCCATCACCAAGCCGATCGAGACCGCGCCGTAGGTCAGCGGATCCACCGAGCTCACTTCGAACAGCAACGAGGACATCACGCGCATGAGTCCCAAGGCTGCGGCGAGTCCGCAGACCACGCCAATCGCAGCGAGCGTCAAGCCGTGGCGAAGAAACATCTGCGTAAGCTCCGCCTGGCGGGCGCCGAGAGCCATGCGAATGCCGATCTCCCGCGTGCGTTGTGAGACCGAATAGGAAATGACGCCGTAAATGCCGACCACGCCGAGCAGCAGCGCCATCGCGCCCGCAAGAGCGAGCATCACCAAGGTGAACGAGGTTCGCGCCAGGGATTTTTCATAGAGGTCCCCCATTGTCCGGACGCCGGATAAGGGGAGGTTGGAGTTTATGGCCCAAACCGCCTGCCGGAGTTCCTTCAGCAGGCCTTCAGACCCGGCGCGGCTGGTTCGAACAGCGAAGGTCACGCTCCGCATGACCTGGGTGTCGTTGCCCTCGAAATTTTGCGTCAAAAGCGGCCAGAAAATCACGGCCGGCGCTTTCTGATCGACGCCGTCGTCGCGCTCATCGGCCACCACTCCGACCACTTCGCGCCACGGACTCTTGGTGGTTTCGCGAACCCGCTTGCCGATCGCACGGGCTGGATCGCGCCACAGCTCCCGCGCCAGGTTCTCGGAAACGACGGCGACCGGCAGGTGGTTGTAGGCATCGGTCCAAGTCAGTTCACGTCCGGCGACCATCGGCATACCCATGGTTTTAAACAACCCGGGAGAAACGAAGCGATAGCGGCGTAGCGGCGGGAGCTGCCCTTCCCCATAAACATGATCTTCCGCGTAGATGGGATCGTGCCAGCCGTCGCCGTCCATGGGAACGGTCGCTCATGAAGCCCACCGACTGGACTCCGGGAATCGCAGCGATTTTTTCGATCATGTCCTGCTGCATCCGCACCACGCGGGTGGGCTCGGGGACTTGCGCCGAGGGAATCGAAATCCGCAGGGTCTGGATTTGCTCAGGATCTGTGAACCCCGGCTGAACGTGCTTCAACGCCTGGAAGGTCCGGATCATCAGACCGGAGCCGATCAACAACACCAGCGCCAGACTCACCTGGACCACTACCAGGACGCTTCTCGCACGATGCCGCTCGCGGCTTTGGCTGGAGTTGCGGCCGCCGCTTCGAAGGCCGCCGGACAAGTGCGGCGTCGCATACTTGAAAACCGGGATCAGGCCGAACATCACGCCCGCGGCCAGCGAAACGGCTAAGGTAAATAGCAATACCATCGGATCGATGGAAATTTCTTCCAAGCGCGGCAAATTCGCGGGTCCCATGGAAACCAGCAGGCGCAATGCCGCGTACGCCAATCCCAGCCCCAGCACTCCGCCCAAAAGACCGAGTGTGATGCTTTCAAACAGAAGCTCCCGCGCGATTTGTCCCCATCCCGCGCCCAGCGCGGCTCGAACTGAAAGCTCCTGCTGCCGGCCTTCAGCGCGCACCAGAAGAAGATTGGCGACATTGGCGCAGGCGATCAGCAGAACCATCCCGATGGTTCCCATCAGCACCCACAAGACATTCCCGATATCGCCAACCAGATCCTGCTTTAGCGGCTGCATGCGAGGAGCGATGCGAGCCTTCTCAAACATCTGAAGGCTGAATCCTTCCGGAGCGGGAAAACTCCGAAACCAGATGGGGATCATGCGCGCGGCGTCGGCATTCGCTTGCTCCAGCGTGACGCCGGGTTTAAGGCGGGCAATCGCCTGAAAGCTGAAATTGCCCAGATTCACTTCACTTCGATTGAAGCGATAAGGCAAGACCAATGACGGTTTCAGATTCAGGAAGCGAAAGTCTTGCGGCAACACGCCGATAATTTGGCGCGCCGTTCCGTCCACCACAATGTTTTTCCCGATTGCCGCAGGATCGCCGCCGAATCTTCGTTGCCAGTAGCCATAAGTAAGAATCGCGGTTTCCGGACCAGCCGGCGTGTCCTCTGCACGAGAAAACGAGCGTCCCAGGGCCATCTGGACTTGCAAGATGGGCAGAAGGCCGTCGGTGACGTGCAGGAACGGAACCTGCTCAGGTTCCGCTAAGCCAGTCACGGTTACGTTGCCGCTGTTCCAGAGCGCCACGTCCTGAAACGTGTGGCTTTGCTCCCGGTAAGTGAAATACATGGACGGCGAGGCATTGAGCAGCGGGATGTTCACACCCGGCGCGGTGTGCCAGACTCCGATCAACTCTTCGGGATGGGGATACGGAAGGGGCTTCAGCAGCACGCCTTCAATCACACTGAAGATCGCAGTATTGGCGCCGATACCGATGGCAAGAGTCGCCAGCGTGATGAAAGTGAACATCGGCGATCGCATCAATCTGCGAAGGATGTGCCGGAGTTGAGTGGTGGGAGTCATATGGCTAAGTTATGAGTACGCACAAAACCGCGCCGGGGTCCGGTTTTTTTTGCGCCGCGGGTCTTTTATCATGGACTCCATGATTCATACCGGGAAAGCCGCCAAGAGTTTCATGCTCCTAGTGAGCGTCGCCGTTACATTCGGTCAGGTAAATCCGGCTCTGCTGGATGGCCTGCAATGGCGCAGCATCGGTCCGGCGGCGACCGGAGGAAGAATCGCCGACCTCGCGATCGCGAAGACGCCGGGGCAAGCCGACCAGATTTTCGTCGCGACTACTTCGGGCGGTGTTTTCAAGAGCGCGAACTCCGGCATCGCGTTCACGCCGGTTTTCGACAAAGTGGACAGCATGATGTCGACCGGCGCAATCGCAGTGGCGCCGTCGAATCCCGCGATCGTGTGGGTGGGAACCGGGGAGGCCGATAACCGGCAAAGCTCGTCCTGGGGCGACGGCGTTTATAAGTCGATCGACGGAGGAACCACGTGGAAGAAGATGGGCCTCGACGACACGCGTCACATCGGAAAGATTGTCATTCATCCGTCCGACCCCAATATCGTTTATGTAGCGGCGGTCGGGCACCTGTGGGGCTCGAACGCGGATCGTGGAGTCTTTAAAACCGTCGACGGCGGCAAGACGTGGAAGAAGGTCCTCTACAAAGATGAAAATACCGGCGCGATCGACCTGGCGATGGATCCGAAGAATCCGGACGTCGTGTTCGCCGCGATGTATCAGCGCCAGCGTAAGGGCTGGGGCTACAACGGCGGCGGCCCGGGCAGCGGGATTTTCCGCACCAGCGACGGCGGTTCCACGTGGACCGAACTGAAAGGCGGGCTTCCACGCGGGGAGAAGGGGCGCATCGGGCTCTCGATTTTCCAGGGTGACAATCGCATCATTTACGCCATTGTCGAGGCCGATCCACAACCGGCTGGAAGGGGAGAAGTGGAAGCGGGCGCGGCGGCGCCGGCGGGTCGAGGAGGACGGGGAGGTCGAGGAGGCGCGACCGAGGCTCGGCAAGGCGGCGTGTTCCGCAGCATGGATCAAGGCGAGACCTGGGAGCACATGACCGCGCTCAACCCGCGGCCATGTTACTACAGCCGCATTTACGTCGACCCGAAGGACGTAAATCGCGTTTACGTCATGGGTTCGAACCGCGGCGTTTTCATCTCCGACGACGGGGCGCGTAATTTCCGCGAGGTTTTTAGCGAGGTTCACGGCGAGGACCACGTGCTCTGGATCGATCCGGAAAGTCCCAATCACCTCGTGATCGGCGGCGATGGCGGTGTATCCATTTCGTACGATCGCGGCCAGACCTGGTTGTTCCGGATGAATCTTCCCCTGGGCCAGTTCTACAATATCTCGGTCAATAACGCGGATCCATTCCTGGTTTGCGGCGGTCTTCAAGATAACGGCAGCTGGTGTACGCCGAGCGCGACGAACATGACTTACGGCATCTCCTTCAAGGACGCGTTCAACGTGGGTAGCGGCGACGGTATGCATGCCGCCTTCGATGGCGACGATCACACGCTGCTCGTGAGCTCGCAGAACGGAGTTACGGGCCGCCTGGATCTGACGACCATGGAGCGGCAATCGATCGGACCCGTGCAACCGGATACCAAACCAGCTCCGGGCGCGCCTGCTTATCGATGGTATTGGACCAGTCCACTGATCGTGTCGAGTTTCAATCCGGACACGATTTACACCGCAGCGAATGTAGTGTTCCGGTCCGATGATCGCGGCGCGCACTGGAAGCCGATCAGCCCGGATTTGACCGCGCATATCGATCGCGACAAGCTGGAGATGATGGGCGCTCCGGTGGGTCCGCGGGCTCTGTCGCGGCATGACGGGCAATCGAATTTCAGCGCGCTGACGGTGGTCGCGGAGTCGCCGATGGATAAGAATTTGCTGTATACGGGCGCCGACGACGGAACCATTCAGATGACGCGCGACGGCGGCCAGCATTGGACTAATCTGACACCGAATGTCCACGGCCTTCCTCCGATGCTGAACATTAGCGGCATCGTGGCGTCGAAATACTCGGCGTCGCGAGTTTACCTGACGGCCGACGGCCATTTTAACGACGACTACAATGCATACGTCTTCGTGAGCGAAGACTACGGCAAGACTTGGCGCGCGATTGTCGATGGGCTGCCGAAGACGTCGGTACATCGAATTCGCGAACATCCGGCGAACGCAGACGTGCTGGCGGTCGGAATGGAGGAGGGGGTCTACGCTTCATTCGATCGGGGCGCGCATTGGAGCACGCTTGAGACGAACCTGCCTCCTGTGCCGGTTTACGATCTGGCGTTTCAGGAACGCGCGAATGCACTGGTGCTGGGAACGCATGGGCGCGGAATCTGGGTGCTGGATCATTTCGCGCCTCTGTCACAATTGACCTCGGAAGTCTTGAACGGGAAGGGAACTCTGTTTCCGGTCCCGCCGGTGCATCACAAGGTCCTGTATCAAGGCCAGTTTTGGTTCGGCCATGGCGAATATTTCGCGCCGAACCCGCCGAGCGGCGCGGTGCTGACGTACTATCTTCCGAAGCCGGTGAGCGGCGGGATTCAGATCTCGATTTCAGATGCCGCGGGAAAGACCGTTCGAACGCTGCGCGGCCCTGCTCAGGCTGGCCTGAATCGGGCGTGTTGGGATTTGCGGCTGGACGCGCCCAATCCCGCGAAAGGTCCTCCCGCGATGGGAAGCTGCGCGTCGACGGGTAACGGCCGTGGCGATGCTGCCGGCGATACGCCTCCGCAAGCCGCGCTAATTCCTCCGTCAGGTGTGATTCCCGGCGGCGGCGGAGGAGGAGGCCGGGGCGGTCGAGGTGGACCCGTAGTGCTTCCCGGCCGGTATGCGATTTCCATCGCGCCCGCGGGGCCGGGCGTGCTGACGGGAGACGTGACGGTACTCGCAGATCCGCATTTCAACCTTTCCGATGCGGATCGGACAGCTCGTCATACCGCGATCATGAGCGCGTACTCGCTACAGCAGAAGTTGGGCGCCGCGCGCGACACCGCGCAATCGCTCGCCGAACAGATGGCTGCGCTGCGCCAATACTACGCGGCGGCGGGGGATGGGCAGAAGGCCTGGCGGCAGCGGACAAGATTGCCGGCGAAATAACCCAGGCGCAAGGGCAGGTGGATCGCGCGCTGACCGCTGCCGGCGGGTTCAGAACGCGATGGACGGCTACGATGGATTGCCCACCGAGGCTCAACTCCATCAACTTGCGTGGGCGTGGGAGGACGCGGCAACCGCGGTCACGTCGCTGAATAGAGCCATCGCGGATCTGTCGACGGCGGGTGGCTCGATCAAGCTTCCTGAGGTTAAACCGATTCCGGTCCCGATACGGTAACGATACTTTGCCGCTTGCGCTATTCGGTGCGCAGAGATTTTAGCGGATCCGCGATCGCCGCTCGAAAAGCGGGGCGGACGCTCGCGGCCACGCCTAGCGAGACGAGCAGGACTCCGGCGCCGATATAAGTGGACGGGTCAGTGCCGCTGATCTCGTAGAGCAGCCCAGTCAACAATCGAGACAACAAGACGGCCGCGATCACGCTGATCAGGAGCCCGATGCCCAGCGGGATCAACGCGCCGCGCAGAACGACCGCCGCCACGTTGCGTGGAGTCGCGCCGAGAGCTACGCGAATCCCGACTTCGCGGGCGCGGAGTTCGGTGGTGTAAGCGACCACTCCGTAGACGCCGACGGAAGTGAGCAGCAGCGCCAAGCCCCCGAGCACGGAGAATACCCAGGCGGGAAACGCGGGCGCCAGATGGAATCCGCCATCACGTCGTTCATGGTTTCTACTTTCACGATGGGTTGATTCGGATCCACCTGCCACACTTCTTTGCTGAGCGCGGCGGCTACCGACAGAGGATCGCCGGAAGTTCGCGCGACGACGGTGGACATGAAGACTCCGAAAATCACCTGCTGGTAGGGCATGTAGGATTCGCCCTTGGCCGGCTGTTCATAGCTCATCTGCGAGGAGTTCCGTACCACACCGACCACAGTCGCGCCCGGCGTTGTGGAGTTCGGCTCCGCCACAGTCTGGCCGATCGGATCACGATCGGGAAACAGTTGGTGCGCCAGATACTCATTGATGATCGTCACACGAGGCGCGCCGGTTAGATCCGTGTCCGTGAAAATACGGCCGGCGATCAAAGGAATCCCCATCGCGGCGAAATACTCGGGACTGATGGTGCGCGTCGACGTGAGCATCGGCTGCCCATCGGGCCCCTTGAACGCGATCGACGTATTCACGCCTGAGAGCGGAAGATTATTTACAACTGCGACTGCCTGGACACCCGGAGTGCGCTTTAACCGGTCGATCAGGTCGTGATAGTAGGCCATCTGGCGAGGCTTGGAGTCGTAGGCTCCTGTGGGCCGAGGGCTGGTGGCCGATCCCACCGGGACACGCATGGTTAATACATGATCCGGACGGAAGCCGTGGTCGGCTTGTTGCAATCGGACCAGGCTCCGGATCATGAGTCCGGACCCGGCCAGCAAAAGAAACGCGAAACCGGTTTCCGCCGCAATCAGCAGAGAAAAAAGACGGGAGGATCGGCGGGATCCTCCGCCTTGTCCGCTGCGCAGAGCCAGTTGCAAGTCGGTTTTCGACGCGAGCAGGACCGGCGCGACGCTGAAGATGCACGCCAGCAGGAGGCACAAGAGCGTATTGAACAAAAGGACGCGTCCATTTAACGCCACCCGCTGAAGATGAGGAATGGCAATCGGAAGCGCGGTCATCTGCTTCGATAAGAATTGCAGCGTAAAATGCGCGCTCGCGAGGCCGGCCGCGGTTCCGAGAACGGCCAGAGTCAAGCTCTCTGCCAGAAGCTGCCGCACGACGCGCCAGAATCCCGCGCCGAGCGAGGCGCGAATCGCAATTTCTTTCTGGCGTTGCACGGCGCGGCTCAACAATAGCCCGCCCACGTCGCCGCACGCGATCAACAGCACCAAGCCGACCGCCACCAGAATGAAAACCAGAGTCAACTCGTATTGCCGCTGTACGGTTTCGCGCCATGGTGAGATTTTGAAGCGCAGGCCGGCTTTGTCTTTAGGGTCCTGCTCGATCATCTGATGCGCAGTGGCCTGCATGGCGCTTTCGATCTGCGAAGTGGAAAGGCCCGGTTTCATTCGAGCGATCACCTGCATGACGCCTTTGGTCTCCGTGGTCACGCGGAGAGGCAGCCACATTTCGGTGTTGGAGGAGTCGAACTCGAAATCGGGCGGCATCACTCCGACGATGGTATAAAGCTCATCGGACACGTTGATTGCCCGGCCGATCACGTTCGGGTCGCCGTGAAAATGGCGATGCCACAAACGATCGGTGAGTACGGCGACGTTGGGAGCCTTGAAATCGCCATCGGATTCGGCCAGCGGACGTCCCAGCCGCGCATGTGCGCCCAAGAGAGAGAAAATTCCCGCGCCGATCCGGACGGAGATCACCTGGTCGGGATCGCCGGCTCCGGTCATGGTAACGAAATCGCGGAGAAAGGGAATGGTCTTGTCGAACAGGTCGCTGCGATCGCGCCAGAATAGGTAATCCGGCGCCGGGATGCCGCTCAGCAGGCGCTTGGGCTTTCCTCTTCGACCCGAATCAACCGGTCTGAAAATTGATAGGGGAGCGGACGAAGCAGTACCGCGTCTACGATGCTAAAGACGGCTGTGTTCGCCCCGATTCCGAGGGCGAGAATCGCGGTCACGGCCAGAGTGAATAGGGGATTCTTACACAGCCATCGAAGGGCCCAATGGAAATCGCGAATCATACTAACGAATTAGTATAGACCCATTTGCCGATGGCGGGCCTATGACTTCTTTAAACGACATGCTTGCTTTCACTTGACACCATTGACACCATTCGGCCGCCGGTGCTACCTTAACCCCGTCGAGAGCGTGGTTTTGATTCGCGTCCCACAACCCGACAGGCTTAACCTTTCCGTTCTGGAGTTGAAGCTATGTCCTTCAAACTAAGTGTAAACGGGCGGTCCACGACCGTCGATGTCCCCGCGGATATGCCCCTCTTGTGGGTGCTCCGCGACGTGCTCAATCTGAAAGGTACTAAATATGGTTGCGGCATCGGCCAGTGCGGCGCCTGTACTGTGCACGTGAACGGCAAGGCGGTGCGCGCCTGCCTGACCCCGGTTTCCGCGGCGACCAAGGGAGCGGTAACCACGATCGAAGGCCTTTCACCCGACGGGTCGCATCCGCTGCAAGTGGCCTGGCAGGAGATCGACGTTCCGCAATGCGGTTACTGTCAAGGCGGGCAGATCATGTCGGCGGCGGCGCTGTCGGCGTCGAAGCCTCGGCCGACGGATCAGGATATCGACTCGGCAATGAATGGAAATATCTGCCGCTGCGGCACTTACCTGCGCATCCGGCAGGCCATCCACAAGGCTGCGGGAATGGCGCCTCACTCAACCACGTCGTCGGGTGGCGGCGAGGCTCACAATAATCACCAGGAATAAAGGAGACATTATGAAAACCGATATGCAGCGCCGCTCCTTTCTTCGGCTGACCGCTCTTGGCGGCGGCACCGTGATGCTCGGAATGTATGTGAAGCCTGTGCTGGCTCAACGCCCAGCCGGTGGAGCTGCGGGCGCGGCTCCAGCTCCCGATTTTTCGCCTATCGCGTTCGTCCGCTTTTCGAAGGACGGGACATTAACCATCATGTCCAAGAATCCGGAAATCGGCCAGGGAATCCGGACGACTCTGCCGATGATTGTCGCCGAAGAGATCGATGTCGATTGGTCCAGCGTGCGCGTCGAGCAAGCCGACCTGGATGAAACCAAGTACGGGCGGCAGAACGCGGGCGGCAGCACCGCGATCCCCACCAACTGGGAGCCGCTGCGTCATTGCGCTGCCGGCCTGCGGCTGATGTTCGTCACAGCGGCCGCCTCTAAGTGGAATGTTCCCGCGTCTGAGTGCACGACCGCATCGGGCGCCGTGCATCACAACGGATCGACCCTTGCCTATCGCGATTTGTTCGATCAAGTCTCGACCATGGCCCCGCCGGATCTTAAGAAAGTAACGCCGAAGGATCCGAAAGACTACAAGATCATTGGCCAGCCGGTTCACGGCGTCGATAATGCGTCGATCGTCACCGGCAAGCCGCTTTACGGGATCGACCTGGTGGTTCCGGGGATGTTGTGGGCGATGTATGAGAAATGTCCCGTGTTCGGCGGCAAGGTAGTCAGTGCCAACGTCGACGAGATCAAGTCGATGCCTGGGGTTCGCCACGCTTTCGTCGTAGAGGGCGGAAAAGACCTGACCGGCTTGCTCCCCGGGGTCGCGATTGTGGCGGATAGCTGGTGGCAGGCGCGCACTGCTCGGCAGAAACTGAAAGTCCAATGGGATGAGGGCGCCACCGCACAGCAATCGAGCGACGGCTTCCAGAAGCAAGCCGACGAATTGGCCAAGCAAACTCCCGTGGTCAATTTCCATAAGGATGGCGATGCCGAAGCTGCGTTCGGCAGTGCGGCCAAAGTGGTGGAAGCCGCTTACTCGTATCCGTTCATTTCGCACGCTCCGCTGGAGCCGCAGAGCTGCACCGCGCATTACGTCGACGGCAAGCTCGAAATGTGGTCGCCCAGCCAGACCCCGAGCGCGGGTGTCGCGCTGGTGTCGAAGACGATGGGAATCCCGGCCAGCGACATCAAGCTCCACATCATGCGTACGGGCGGAAGCTTCGGCCGGCGCCTAACCAATGACTATATGGCCGAAGTCGCCTGGATCGCCAAGGTCGCCGGCGCGCCGGTGAAGCTGCTTTGGACCCGCGAAGACGATATGGCTCACGATTTCTATCGTCCCGGCGGATTCCATTATTTGAAAGGCGGAGTGGACGCGTCCGGCAATCTGGTGGCTTGGCGCAATCATTTCGTCAGCTATGGGGAAGGCGATAAATTCGCCGCGTCCGCCAACATCGGGCCCACCGAATTCCCCGCACGCTTTGTCCCGAACTTCGCGTTCGGCGCGACGCTGATGCCGCTGGGAGTTCCTACGGGAGCCATGCGCGCTCCTCGCAGCAACGCCTTCTCGTTTGTCTTCCAGTCCTTCATCGACGAGCTGGCCCATGCCGCGGGTAAGGATCCGGTGCAGTTCCGTCTGGACCTGCTGTCGGCCTCACAGACGGCGAAGGCCGACGACGGGTTCGACCCGGATCGGATGCGTGGCGTGCTTCAACTGGTCGCAGAAAAGTCCGATTGGGCTTCGCGCAATAAGCTGCCTAAGGGACGCGGGAAAGGCGTGGCGTTCCAGTATAGCCATCGCGGATACTTCGCCCACGTCGCCGATGTCAGTGTCGATGCGAACAATAAGGTCAAGGTCCACAAAGTATGGGTCGCCGGTGATATCGGCAGCCAAATCGTCAACCCGAGCAGCTCGATTAACAACGCGC
>CAVPKR010000149.1:0-10910 GCA_963705675.1 Terriglobia bacterium | reverse complement strand
AGCATCCAGTCCAGCGGATCCGTCCCGCCCAGCGTGGCAGCCGCGGCCCTGAGGGCCCCATCAGGGGCCAGCCGGACCGAATCTATATCGATGAGCACGCCGCTCGCCGCGGCCACATGCCCGAGGTCCTGCCCCAGCCCGTCGCTAATGTCGATCATCGAGGTCGCGCCCAGCCGGGCGCTGCCTCGGGCCCGGCGTCATAGGGAGGCCGGGGCCAGCGGTGGGCGGCGAGCAGAGACGCCGGCCGCGCAGTCCGGCCGCCAGAAGCGCCAGCCCCGCAGCGGAGCGGCCGAGGCTCCCCGCGACCGCCACCAGGTCACCGGGGTCGCGCGCCTGGTCCGGGTGCGCGGTCGCGGCGCCACCGGCGAGGTCGCCGAGCGCGGTCACCGCCAGCGTGATGCTGGCGGCCTCGGAGATATCGCCGCCGGCCATGCTGGCCCGGCCCGCGCGCACTCCTGCGCCAGGCCCGTGGCCAGGCCCTCGGCCCAGACGACCGGCAGATCGCGGCGGGGCGCGGCCAGGCCGACCAGCAGAGCGATGGGAGTCGCGCCCATCGCGGCGATATCGGCCAGGCTCCGCGCAGCCGCCTTGCCCCCCATTCCCACCGGCCCGGACCAGTCGCTGGGGATGCTGCCCCTCGACCCGGAATTTTGCGACCGATGCGGGTCGACGCTGGTGGTTCGCGACGACGATCGGGAAGAAGTAGTGGTTCAAAGATTGAAAGCATACGACTTGCAGACCGCTCCGGTGCTCGAATACCTGGAAGGCGCCGGATACAAGTGCTTGAATGTGCAGGGAGACTCGCGCTCGCCTCAGGCGATTGCGCGGGAGATACAGGATTTGATCGAAGGTGAGTTTGGCGCGGATAACGCCAACGCCGGCAACTGAACATGATCGTGCGCAAGAATTTATCGGAGCTCGAAAAGATGCGTGCGGCGGGGCTGCTGGTATGGAAGATCCTTGACCGGTTGCGGGGCATGGTCAAGGAAGGCGTTACGACTTACGAGCTGGAAGTCGAGGCTGAGCGCATGATGACCGAGGCTGGCGCGCGGCCTGCGTTCAAGGGATATTCGACGGCCGCGACGGGGACGAAATTTCCGTTCGTGCTGTGCACTTCGGTGAACGACGAGATCGTGCATGGGATGCCGTCGCAGAAGCGGGTCCTGAAGAACGGCGATATTGTTTCGATCGATACGGGCGTGCAGTTGAACGGATACTACGGCGATTCGGCGATTACGGTGGCGGTGGGCGAAATCGCGGATGAGACGCGGCGCCTGCTGGATGTCACGCGGGAATCGCTGGAACTGGCCATCGATAAGGCGCGGCCGGGCAACCGGCTGTTCGATATTTGCGGAACGGTGGAGCGGCACGTGACCTCCAACGGGTTTACGGTGGTGCGGGAGTTTGTGGGACACGGCATCGGAACGCACATGCATGAGGAGCCGCAGATCCCCAACTACATCGACCGCAAGAACGAGAATCCGCGGTTGAAAGAGGGCATGGTGCTGGCGATCGAGCCGATGGTCAATGCCGGGAAGGCCGGCAGCCGGGTTCGTCCGGATCGCTGGACGGCGGTAACGGAAGACGGCAAGAATTCGGCCCACTTCGAGCATACGGTGGCGATCACCGCGAATGGTCCATGGGTTCTGACCAGGCCGTAGCGGCAACCGTGGTCGAGCTCCTTCCGAGCGCGGCGTACCGGTTGAAGCTGGAGAATGAAGATTTGGTGCTGGCGCACGCTACGGGAGCGGGCGCGGCGAATTTTGTGAGGTTGCGGCCGGGGGATCGGGTGAGGGTGGAGCTTTCACCCCATGACCGGACCCGCGGCAGGATCGTAGAGCTGTTGAAATGAGGCTGAGATGAAAGTACGGGCGTCGGTTAAAAAGATGTGCGACAAATGCAAAGTGATTCGACGGGAAGGCGTGGTTCGCGTAATCTGCGTGAATCCGAAGCATAAGCAGAGACAGGGTTAAGGGGATTCCATGGCGCGTTTAGCAGGCGTTGATTTACCCGCAAAAAAGCGGACCGAAATCGGTCTCACGTACATTTACGGCATTGGGCGCACGCGAGCAAACTCGTTGTGCTACCGCGCCGGCGTGGATGCGAACAAGAAAATATCGGAGCTGACCGAGGACGAAGTGAACCGCATCCGCCAGATTCTCGAGTCGGAGGGCGCGGTCGAAGGTGACCTGCGCAAAGAGATCTCGATGAACATCAAGCGGCTGATCGAGATGGGCTCGTACCGCGGCTTGCGTCATCGGCGCGGCTTGCCGGTTCGGGGCCAGCGCACGCATACGAACGCGCGCACCCGCAAGGGTCCGCGGCGCGGCACGGTGGCGAATAAGAAGAAAGCGGGCGCGAAGACCTAATGGCAAAAGCACAGGCAAAGGCGGCTGCCAAGCCGGCGGCTAAAGCAGGCAAGAAGAAGACCTTCAAGAAGAAGGAAAAGCGCGTCGTGCCCACGGGCTTGGTTCACGTCCAGGCATCGTTTAACAACACGATTATCACGATTACGATCCAATCGGGAACGTGATCTCGTGGTCGAGCTCGGGGTCGCTGGGCTTCCGCGGATCGCGCAAGGGAACGCCCTTCGCAGCGCAGCAGGCTTCGCTAACGGCGGCGAATAAAGCTAAAGAATCGGGTCTTCGAACGGTGGAAGTGAACGTGAGCGGACCGGGAGCGGGCCGCGAGTCGGCCGTCAGAGCGCTGGCGACGGCGGGTCTCGAAGTGCGGTCGATCAAGGATCATACGCCGATCCCGCATAACGGATGCCGTCCGCCTAAAAAGCGGCGGGTTTGTTTTAAGATTTCAGGCGCACAGGAGGCCGGATTGGCCTTCGGTTGTGGCGCCGGTTTATTGGCAGTACGTAGAAAGCAGGACGAAGGCGAAATTCGCCGTAAACTGCACCTACTTTGCGCATCGGGCCTTGACGGCCATGCGACGATCGAAAGGAAGGTAGATTTTGGCACGATACATCGGGCCCGTTTGCCGGCAATGCCGGCGTGAGGGCATGAAGCTGTTCCTGAAGGGCGAGCGCTGCCATACCGAGAAGTGCGCCATCGAGAAGCGCAACTTCGCTCCGGGGCAGCACGGCAAGGATCGCAAACCGAAGCTGGTCGGCTATGGCTTGCAGCTTCGCGAAAAGCAGAAAGCCCGCCGCTATTATCAACTGCTGGAAGGCCAGTTCCGCAACCTGTTTGAGAAAGCGCTGATCAAGAAGGGCGTTACCGGCGAGAACCTGTTGAACATGCTGGAGCGGCGTTTAGACAATACGCTCTACCGGATGGGCTTCGGGACCTCCCGCGCGCAGTGCCGCCAGCTGGTTCGACACGGACACGTCGACGTGAACGGCCACCGCGTGGATATTCCATCTTTCCAGGTGAAGCCGAACGACGTGATTGAGATTCGCGAGAAAAGCAAAGCTAATCCGACCATTCTGCATGCGCGCGACGCCACGGCCCACGCTCCCAGCCCTAACTGGCTCGAAGTGGACCGCGAAAATCTTAAGGCGCGTGTTTCCGGCATGGTCAAGCGCGACGATCTGGTCCAGATTCAATTGAACGAACAACTGATCGTCGAATTGTATTCCAAGTAGTAAGGAGCCAATAAATATGTTCAAAGGATTTCAAAAACCGAAGCGACTGGTCGCGAACACGGAAACCCTCAACGACCGCTACGGCATGTTCACCGCACAGCCGTTTGAACGCGGGTTCGGCTCCACCATCGGCACGGGCCTCCGGCGCGTGCTGCTCAGCTCGATTGAAGGCGCGGCCATCACGGCTGTGCGCATCGACGGCGTAGCACATGAATTCAGCCCGATTCCGGGCGTGGTGGAAGACGCCACCGACATCATTCTCAACCTGAAGCAGATTCCTTTCAAGATGATGGGCGAAGGCGTCCGCACGGTGCGGCTGAAGGCCGATTCGGCGGGCGAAGTGATGAGCGGCCAGATCGAAGTCGACTCCGACATCGAAGTGCTGGACCGCAATATGCACGTCGCGACGATCGGACCGGGCGGCAAGCTCGCCATCGAGATGCGGCTCAAGTCGGGGCGCGGATACGTTTCGGCGGACCGCAATAACGACGAAGATCTTCCCCTGGGATACATTCCCATCGACTCCGTGCATTCACCGGTTCGCAAGGTGAATTTTTCGGTGGAGGCGGCCCGGCTGGGACAGATGACCGATTACGACAAGCTGACCATCGAAGTGTGGACCAATGGCGCGATTTCTCCGGCCGATTCCATCGGCCAAGCTGCGAAACTGTTGAAGGACCACATGGCGATCTTCATCAACTTCGAAGAACTGCCGGAATCCGCAGAGGAGCCGGCCGAGCGCGCGCTCAGCCAGATGAACGAAGTACTCAACCGATCGGTGGAAGAACTGGAATTGAGCGTCCGATCCTATAACTGTCTGAAGAATGCCAACATTCAGACCATCGGCGACCTGGTACAGAAGACCGAAGCCGAGATGCTGCGCACCAAGAATTTCGGCCGCAAATCCTTGAACGAGATTAAAGAAATTCTCTCCGGGCTGGGTCTGACGTTTGGAATGAAGTTCGACGCGCAGGGACGCCTGGTTTCGCCGGCGGGAACGCCTGCGATGGTCGGCGCGGGCTCGGATACGGAAGACATTATTGAGGACGAAGACGAGGTCGAGGACCTTGAAGACGACGAGGAGGCCAGCCCTTCGGCTGAGTAAAGACCCGTGCGACACAACGTATCAGGATACAAACTCAAGCGCAATGTGGCGTCGCGAAAGGCGCTGTTTCGCGGCTTGGTCACCAGCGTTATCGAGCATGAACGCATCGTCACCACGGTCCCCAAGGCCAAGGCCGTGCGTCCGCTGGTGGAAAAGATGATTACGCTGGCCAAGCGGGATACGCTGCACACGCGGCGGCAGGCGGCGGCGTTCATCGAATCCCCGGCGGCTCTGAAAAAGCTGTTCGACAAGCTGGGGACGCGGTTCGGTCAACGTCCCGGCGGCTATACGCGCATCGTCCGGCTGGGCAATCGCAAGGGCGATGGAGCCGAACAGGCGATGCTCGAACTGGTGGGTTCGGAGCTGGTCAAACGCGCCGCGGAACGCGCCAAGCGTCGTGAGGAGCGGCTGCAAGCGCTGCGCCAGGGCAAAGACGAAAACGAATTGCCCGAGGAGTAGCTCGACTCATCGCATGATGAGATACGCGCTTCTGCTCCTGTGTGTTTACGCGCAGGGGGCGGATTGGAAATTCGCGTTTTCCGGAGATTCACGGAACTGCGGGGATGTCGTGATGCCCGCGATCGCGCAGGCGGTCCGGGCCGGGCATCCGCAATTTTACTGGCATCTGGGCGATTTTCGCGCCATCTATCAGGTGGACGAGGACATGGTTCCTCCGGCGAAACTGGGATTGCCCGGCGCATCGGCTCAGCCTGAGCGAATATGAGCGCGTGGCGTGGCCGGATTTTATCGCCCATCAACTCGCGCCATTCGGCAATGTCCCGGTGTTCCTGACTATCGGGAACCATGAGACTACATCGCCGTCGTCGCGGGAAAAATACCTGATCGAGTTTGCCGACTGGCTGGATACTCCTCTGCTGCGCGCGCAGCGGCTGAAAGACGATCCCGCCGATCACAAACTGCGAGCTTACTTCCACTGGGTTCATCGCAACGTCGATTTCATCGCGCTCGATAACGCGACCACGGATCAATTCGACGCAGCGCAACTCCGCTGGTTCCACAAGGTGGTGGAGCATGATGAAGCATCGGGCGATATCAGTTCCATCGTGGTCGGCATGCACGCCGCGCTCCCAGGGAGCTTCGGCAGCGACCACAGCATGATGGACTGGGCGCGGGGAGACTCGAGCGGCCGCGAGGTTTATCAGGCGCTGCTGCATGCGCGCGATGCGTCGCGTAAACGCGTGTATCTGCTGGCTAGCCATTCGCACTTCTATATGGAAGACGTATACGGGACCGACACCTGGAAGGACAAGGTTCTTCCCGGCTGGATCGTCGGCACCGCGGGAGCCGTCCGCTACAAGCTGCCGCCGGGAGCCGAGGCGCCTGGACGAGTCGCCAAACAAGGGATTTACGGGTACATGACCGCGACTGTCGGCGACGACGGAGCAATCGCCTTTCAATTTACCGAGACCACCATGGAGGATCTACTTCGCGTGAACCAGGGTAAACAGCCGGAGGCTTTGGTGCGGTGGTGCTACTCTGAAAACAAACAATACTGAGGCCTCCTGTTTCACCCCCCGTTGCGCTCGGCTTCCCGCAATGCTATTCAAAAAGGAATGGGCGGCGCAACCGCCGGAAAGTGGAAGGCTGATGCGTCCCAATAATTCTCGCGCGAAGACGCTTGATCCGGAGCCGCCGTCCGAGGCGGCGGTCGAAGCGGGGCGCGATGAACGGCGTGCAGATCCTCGACGGCCGGTGGATGAGCCCGCGACGATCAAAGTGTTGAATCCGCTGCAGAGCGCGTCGCCATTCCCCGCCCGAATCGTCGAAATGTCCAGAGGCGGCATGAAGGTGCGCCTGAAGCAGTCCCTGATGCCCGGGACCTTGGTGCAGATTCGCTTCAAAGGCAAACTGGCGATGGGCGAAATACGCTATACCGAGCGATCCGGATCGGATTACTATACCGGCGTGCGCTTGCAGGACGTGCTCGACACCAGCCTGCGCTGAATTACTTCGCGTGTGCCGATTTCGCGACCTCAACCTCTGCGCCGATATATCCCCAGGTTAGCCAGACATTGCCTTTCACGATGCGCTTGAAATATTCCTGCGCCTTTGCCGGGTTTCCATTATAGAGATACCAGTTGCCCACGCCGTACCCTACGGTGTCAAACCGAAGCTCGGCTTCCTGATCGGCATCGTTAGGAGCCGGAGCGGGAGGAACAGCGTCGCCTTCCGGCATTTTTCCTTGAAAAAAGCGGACCAGGCTCAGGTAGTAAAACGTGTGCGGCTCCGTGTTTTTCATGTCCGGCGTGATCTGCGCGAGAACTTTGGCGGCTTCGTCCGGCTGGTTGGCGCGGCGCAGCGAGGCGTAGACCCAATTGGTCGCGTTAATGCGCTGGTCGGTGTTCGGAGCCAGATCCACGGCGTGACGGAAAGCATCCGCCGAGGCCGCGAACTCGCCCACGAAGTAGTGCGACAGGCCCAGATGATAGTAGGCGTCCACTTTCTTGGGATCGATCTTTACCGCGCGATCCAGATCCGCGCGCGCACGGGTAAACTCGCGAAGGCCCACCTCGCGATGCCCGCGCTCGATCAGCAGGTCGGCATTCTTTGGCGCGATCGCCAAGCCGCGGGTGCAGGTCGCCACGGATTCGCGATACTCGCGCACAGCGGACTGCGCCAGAGCGAGCTTCAGAAACAGGTCGGGATTTTTCGGATCGGCCGCCAGGCGCTTCTCGGCTTCAGCCACGGTACGCTTGTCGTCGGCGAGCGCGTAGAACTTAGTGCCAAGCGGCGAAGTGACTTCGAGCGGAGTCTGTGCCGGTAAAGCCGAAGCTGCTACGGCGATGGCGCACACGAATCGGAGGACTGTCATGGAGCTAGCATACACCCGGGCGTGGCATAATTCTCAGAGCATGAATCGAATCGGAATCCTTTTGCTGATCGGCATTTCCGCCGTCGGGCAGCCTGTGTCGAAGGCTCTGGTTGGCGGCGTCCTCATCGACGGCTATGGCGGTCCTCCCATCCGGAACAGCGTGATTTTGATCTCGGGCGATCGCATTCAGGCTGTAGGGCAAATCGCGACACTGCCGGTTCCGCCGGGAGCCGAGGTGATCTCGACCGCGGGGATGAGCATCCTGCCGGGGCTGTGGGACATGCACGTCCACACCATGCTCAGCGGGCATTCCGATTACACGCATTGGGATAAGACGTATCCGCCGCAGCTTGAATCGGTGATTATGCCCGCAACTGCGAAGCAGCTGCTGATGGCCGGTGTGACCAGCGCTCGCGATCTGGGCGCGCCGCTCTAGGCGAGCATTCACGTTCGCGACGCGATTCGCTCCGGCAAAATTCCCGGCGCGACGCTGTATGTGTCCGGTCCATTCCTTCAGCATGAGCCATATCCCGGAACCGAATATTTCCGCTGGGGCGTGACCGGCGCGGCGGATGCGCGCGCGAAAGTTCAGAAACTGGCGAAGGCCGGGGTCGACTGTATCAAGATGATCGACCAAGACCAGATGACCATGGATGAGGTGGAGGCCATTGTCGATGAAGCGCATCGAAACAAACTGATGGTGGTGGCGCACGCGCATCGGCCCGAAGAGATTCGACGCGGATTAAAGGCCGGGGTCGACGATTTCGAGCATACGGGCCTGGCGACTGCTCCCGAATATCCCGCCGATATCATTACGGCCTTGCATGAGCGGACAGCCCGCGGAAACATCGCGCCGCTGTGGTGGACGCCGACGGTGGAGGTGCTTTACAACTACGACTACATTCGAGACCATCCTGAAATCGTCGACGATCCGCGCTGGCATGAGGGCTTGCCGGAGTCGATCATCACGGACATTCGAGAGTCGCTGCGGCATATCGATCAGCTCGAATATTTCCGCATGGTGCCGCCGCGCAAGCCGACTTTGAAACATAAGTTCCAGCAGCTTCGGGAATCGGGCGCGATTCTTCTGGTGGGCACAGATAGCGGCGTTCCCACGCAATTTCATACGCAGACTACGTGGAATGAAATGGACGTTTGGGTGCGCGCGATGGGGGTCGATCCAATGGACACGATTCGCGCGGCCACGTTCTGGCCGGCCGTGGCGATGAAAGTGGAACACGATTCAGGGACGGTGACGCCCGGGAAGTATGCGGACATCATCGCGGTGCGGGGCGATGTGCTGAAGTATATCGATTTGTTGCAGAACGTGAATCTGGTGATCAAGCACGGGGTGCGCTATAAGTGATGCCTTTCTTTTACCACTCTGGACAGGAGATCAAGCTCGGGGATCGAGTGATGCTCCATGGGAAGCCCGGAATAATCGACGATATTGCCGATCCTACTCTTGATCCGGCCAATGGGTATGTGACAAAGTATGGCGGGGGCGTCATGGTCCATGAGCCGGAGAACTTTGGACATCTGTTCGACGACGATCCGTCACACTCGGAGGATCTGGAGTTCGTGTCGCGGGCTGAGAGCTACTGTTCCCAGCCGCCGCCCAGTGCGATGTAAATCTGGACCAGAGTCAAACGCTCATTCAGCCGCGCGCGGGACAAGTTGATTTCTGCGGCGAAAAGGTTTGTCTGGCTGGTCAGGACTTCCAGGTAGCTGGCCGCGCCGCCTTTATAGCGGAGGTCGGAAAGGTCTGCCGCGCCCTGGGCGGCGGTGGTTAGCAACTCCTGGTGTTCGCGAAACTCGCGGTATTTTCCATACGCGATCAGCGCGTCCGATACCTGGCGGAAGGCCTGCTGGATGGTCTGCTGGTACGAGAGCAAGGACTGCTGATGCTCCGCTTCCACCAACCTGAGGTTTGAGCGCAGCTTGCCTGCGGTAAAGATTGGCTGGGTGATCGGCACCGCAAAGTTCCACGCCGCCGCGCCAGGAGTAAACAATTTCGACAGCGGCCCGCTTTCTACGCCAAAGGATCCGGTGAGCGGAACGTCGGGGAAAAACGCGGCTCGAGCGACGCCGATCTCGGCGTTTGCGGCGATCAATTGCTGTTCAGACTCGCGAATGTCGGGCCGGGCGCTCCAGCAATCGCGAAGGCAAACCGGCGGGGACTGTCGCTGGAAGCGACTGGTCCGTCAGCGCGAGCCCGCGAGGAATGTCGCGCGGATTTTCGCCCATCAGAATACTGATCAAATCTTCCTGCTGGGAGATCTGACGCTCGACGTCGGGGATAGATTCGGCGGCCGTTTCAACCAGTTGCTCGGCTTGCCGCACGTCGAGAAGGCTGACAGCGCCGCCGTTAGAAAGGGTTTCGGTGAGCCGCAAGGATTCCTTGCGCGACGCCAGCGTCCGGCGTGCGATCTCCAATTCGGCATCCAGTTCACGAAGTTGAAAATACGCCATCGCTATGCTGGAGACGGTGGTGCCCAACACCTGGCGCCGCCCCCACTCGGTGGCGACCAGATTCGCACGAGCAGCCTCGGATGCCCTGCGATATTTGCCCCAGAAATTGATGTCCCAGGAGAACAGCCCTTGCAGTTGAAGAACGTTGAAGGCGAATCCAGGGATTTTTTCGGCGGTAAATCCGGCACTGACGCTCGCATTCGGGAACTGGTCTGCACGGGTGACTCCGACCTGGGCCTGCGCTTGCAGGATCCGAGCCGCGGCGATCCGCACGTCGTAATTCTGCGTGAGCGCTGCGCGAATCAGCTTTTGCAGTTCTTCATCCTGAAAGATGGTCCACCATTTTTCATCGCCGATGGAGGCCGCCGATGGATCTGAAGTCTGATTCCGGTACGCATCCGGAGTGACCACCGCGGGGCGATGGTAATTTGGCCCCACCGTACAGCCGGCCAGCAGCAGAGCGCTCAAAGAAGTAGCGATTCGCCGCATCAGGAACCGGCTCCCGGCGTCACGCCCTTCACACGGTGCGACAGCTTTTCGACCACGTCGAAGGTCACCGGGATCAAGAAAATCGCGATCAGCGACGCCGCCAGCATGCCCTTCTACGCGGTCGGCGCCTATTCTACGCGCTGATCGCCGAGAACTTCGGGGTCGGGTTCTTCGCGCTCTTGCCGCTCTCCGGATCCTGGCGGCGTTCTGGGGCATCCGCCTCGGCTTTCCGCTGCCGCGGCTGCGCGGCGATTATCCCGCCATCGTGACGCTCGCCTTCGGCGAGATTATCCGCCTGGTGCTGATCAACTGGGTCGGCGTGACCAACGGCGATGCCAGCATCAGCGGCATTCCGCGCCCGACCTTCTTCGGCATTCCGTTCAACGCCAACGACGATGGCTTCGCGGCCGCGTTCG
>CAVPKR010000148.1:0-6606 GCA_963705675.1 Terriglobia bacterium | reverse complement strand
AACTTGTCCCGGCCATTCCCACGCGGCCGTTGTTGTTAGGGACATTTTTCAGCAGCCACTCGATGGTGTCGTAGGTGTCGGTGCTCTCATCGATGGCCTGTTTATCCTTGGGATCGCGCGGCTGGCGCAGCATGACGAACTGGCCTTCGGACTTGAAGCGTCCGCGGATATCCTGCAAGACGAAGATGTATCCGTCGGCGGCCAGTTCCGGAAGGGACGCGTTCAGGCGCGCCGAATCCATCTGGCCGATTCCGTACGGCGTGCGATTGAGGATGAAGGGAAGCTTTTCGGTTTGATTGGGAACGAACACCTGGGTATAGAGGCGAACGCCGTCGCGCATCGGGATCATTTGATCGGCACGCGTGTAGGTGAATGTCTGGCCGTGGAGCGGTATCAGCGCGGCGGCGCAAAGTAAGATCAACCTGGTCGACATTTTTGTCCTCTATTTTTTCGTCGTGCGATCGATGGGCGCGGGACGGGGCACACGCTTCACGGGATTCTGCTGGAGCAGCTTCATCGCCTCTGCGACGGCGCGCTCCAATTGCGGATCGTGCCCTTTGATGACATCGGCGGCGGTATATTCGACCTCGACATCCGGAGTAATGCCTTCATTCTCGATGGCCCATTTTCCGGAAAGATCGTAAAACGCGAGCCCTGGCGCGGTAATTCCGCCTCCGTCGATGGTCTGGGGAACGCCGAGCGTACCCACCAGGCCACCCCAGGTCCGGGTCCCAACAAGAGGGCCGATCTTGCGCAGGTGGAAATAATACGGCAGCGCGTCGCCACCGGAGCCCGCGGACTCATTGATCATCATGACCTTCGGGCCGTAGATTCCAGCGGCGGGCGAGGTGTATTCCGCGCCGTCCCGCAGCGCGAAGTATCCCATCAACTTTCGATCCAGCTCATTCACGATGTAATCCGCCACCATGCCCCCGTGATTGTAGCGTTCGTCGATGACGGCGCCTTCCTTTTCCTGCTGCGCGTAGTAATAGCGTGTGAAAGATGTGTAGCCTGGCCCTGCGGTATTCGGCAGCCAGACGTATGCTAAGCGACCTCCGGAAAGGCGGTCGACGGTGCGGCGGTTCGACTCGATCCAGGCGCGGGTGCGCAGCGGGTCTTCGCTCGCGACGGGAACTACGGTCAGCACTCGCGAGCCTTCAAGAGACGGGGTTTTATTCACGCGGATCATGGTCTGCCGGGTGGCGGTCCCGGTAAAGAGGCTGTATACGTTGGTGGAAGCGGCCAAGGGGCGGCCGTTGACTTCGAGCAGATAATCGCCCTCGGAGACCTCGATTCCGGGGGCGCTCAGAGGCGCCTGCAAGTCCGGATTCCAGTTTTCGCCGGTGTAGATGTGGCTGATGCGGTACTTGCCGTTCTCGACGGTGAAATCCGCGCCGAGTAAGCCTACCTGCTCAGTCGATTCCTCTCCCGGCGTGTCGCCGGCGCCGGCCAGATAGGAATGGCCTACGGTCAGCTCACCGCCGACCATCGCGATCAGGTAATCGAGATCGGCACGATGGCCGACGCTCGCTACCAGCGGCTTGTACTTTTCATAAACCGCGGTCCAATTCGCGCCGTGCATCTTGGCGTCGTAAAAATACTCGCGCTGGATGCGCCAGGTTTCGCGATAGATTTCGGCCCATTCGGCGCGCGGATCGACGGTCATTTGCAACGCGTCCATTTTGAGGGCTCCGTCGCCGGGCTTGGCGGGATGGTCGGTGGGAACGATGCCCCAACGCGCTCCGCCGCCGCCCGCGGACTGGTAGAGCAGCTTCTTGTTGTCCGCGGAAAGCGTGTAGGACCGGACTCCGTCGAGAAACGTCGCGGCGGTGCGCTCCTTCAGTTGATACTTCTGAAGGCGCGGCGGCGTCCCGGGGCTGGCCGCCTGGAGGTAAAAAATATTCCCCGCGGCACCGGCGGTCAAGTCGCCGTAATCGCCGGGCGGGACGCGGAGGGAGATAATTCTCTGCCCCAGCTTGTCAAAATCGATCTTCACGACGGGAGTCTTGGTTGATTCCTTGGCGACTCGGCGGCGGGAGCGGGCGTGCGTTTCGGCTCGTCGCCGGTTTCGGGTAACGTCGGCGACGGCTCGCTGGCGTTTAGGACGGCCAGATAGATGGCGCGCCGCACGGGCCGATCGAGAGAGCTCATCTCCAGCCATCCGGTGCGGGGACCGAAGTCGGTGCTCGACAGGAAGTAGAGATATTTCCCTCCGGCGTCGAATGCGGGGGAGATCGAATCGGCGAGCCCATCGGTAATTTGGTGCGCTTTACCTTCTTCCATCGAATAGACGAAGACGGCGCGCAGATGGCTGGGCACGTTTTTCGAATAGGCGATCCACTTCGAATCCGGCGCCCAAACGGCTTCGAATTGGCGCGAGGCGTCGGCGTAGGCGTCGGAATCCAGCTTGTTCATTTTGCCGCTGGAGGTTTCCATCACCCATAAATTCCGGTGGTTGTCCTGAAGCAGCATCTGCTTCCCGTCCGGCGACCAACTGGGCGCGGAGAAGAAGGCCGTCGACGGGAGAGCGATGTCGCGCGGCTTGGTAATGCCTGCCGCATCGCCGATCATCAGTTGATATTCACCGCCCGCATCCGACAGCCAGGCGACCTGCGTACCATCGGGCGACCACACCGGGCTGCGGTCATGCGCGCCGGCGGTCTGGGTGAGATTCCGAAAATCGCCTTTATCGGCTGGGAGCGTGAAGATGTCGCCGCGCGCTTCAAATGCCGCGCGGGCGCCGGTGGGGAAAGCGAGGAGGCGCGAACCATGCTCGCGACTTTTTCAATCCGCGGATGGGCCCACGGCAGATCGCCGGTGGCGTCGATCGAGAGCTGGCGCGCCTGGCCGGTTTTCAAATCGAACAGATGAACGTAGCCAGCTTGCTCATACACGATCGCGTCCGGTCCCGCGGAGGCGTTCATGATGTCGAAATCATCGTGGCTGGTCAACTGCTTCAGTTGTTTGGTCGCCAGGTTGTACGAGAACAGATTCACCGTGAAATTTCGATCGGAAAGGAAATAGATCGTGTTGCCGACCCACATCGGATAGCTGTCGTTGCTGTTGGTCCAGGGGAGTTTTTCCACCGAATAGTCGGCGAGATTCATCACGCGGATGGGTGGGTGCGTCCGCCGCGATAGTGACGCCACCCGCTTCGCTCATACCAGCCTGGAAAGAACACGGAGGTCAATTCTTCGTAGGCGATATGGCGGGCGTCGGGGGAGTAGGATCCGCTGGCGGCGCGCGGTAAGGGCAAGGCTTCCGGCAAGCCGCCGTCGACGCCGACGCTCCAGAGACGGAAAAACGACTCCTGCGGCATGGAATCCCGAGCCGACGCAAACAGGATGCGGTGTCCGTCTGGAGTCCAGCCGCGCACGCGATCCATTCCCGGGTGGTATGTCAGCCGTTTCGGCTCGCCGCCCGCCGACGGCATGACGTAGACATCCGTGTTGCCTGCGGTGGTCGCCGTATATGCGATCTGGGAGCCTTCGGGAGAGAAGTACGGCTCGGTTTCAGCGCCGGGGGTGGACGTCAGACGCCGGGCTTGCCCGCCGCTTCGCGCCACGATCCACAAATCTCCGGCATACTCGAACGCCACATTATCCCGGCTGACGGCCGGGTGACGAAGCAGCCGCGTCCCCTGCGCCGGCAGCAACGTGGGAGCGAAAAGACAAAGAATCGCAAAGTACGTAAGTTTCATGATGATTTACCCGCTGCTATTTGGCCGAAACCCGTCCGGGCCCGTATAGAACCTTTCCTGGCCGCGCGCCGGTGTGCTTTCCGTGATCGACGACGACCTCTCCGTTGACCAGCACGTAATCGATTCCTTCGGGCGGCAACATCGGCTCGGCGTAAGTCGCGCGATCCCGGACATGATCCAGATCGAAGACCACGGCATCCGCCCATAATCCTTCTTTGATGGAGCCGCGATGATCCAGCCGATACCGCGTCGCGGGCCAGGATGTCATCTTCCGAATGGCATCTTCTAACGTGAGCGTGTGGCGCTCCTGAACATACTTGGCGATCAGGCGCGGAAAATTTCCATAGGCTCTGGGATGCGGAAGGCCGGTGGCGTCGCTGGCTCCGGCTTGGGCCGAGGCGCCGGAATCGCTGCCAATGCTGGTCCAGGGGAACCGCAGCGCGGTTTCAATGTCCTGCTCATTCATCATGTAGTAGATCGCCATGACGCGGCCGTTTCCCTGGGCCACCAGGTCGAATGCCGCATCGGCCGGATCCTCACCGCGCTCTTTCGCGATCTGCGCCAGATTCTTGCCCACATAACGGGCATTCTCGGGATTCTGCGCGTTGGCCAGGACGATGCCTTCCCATCCGCCCGCGGCTTCGATGATGTTCCACCATCCCGGCGATCCGGTTTTGATTTCCTGTTTAAGCCGGGCGCGTACCGTGGGGGAAGCCAGACGCTCCAGCAGCGCTTTGCGGCCGCCCTCATGAGCCCACGATGGAATGGTCGCTTCGAGACCGGTGCCGCCCGCGGTATAGAGGTACAGATCGGCCGCGACATCGACGCCGCGCTGTCTGGCCTGATCGATATGCCTTCCGATTTCGGCCATCAGCGTCCCCCAGCCGGGCTGGTACGCCACCTTGAGATGAAAAACCTCGACCGGCATGCCGGCGTGCTCGCCTATCGATATGGCTTCATCGACGGATTCCACCACTTCTTTCCCTTCGCCGCGGATATGACTGGCATACATTCCGCCGTGCGCGGCCGCACCTTTGGCGACCTCGATCAGTTCGGAAGTGGTGGCGTAGCTCGAGGGGGGATAAATCAGAGCGGTGGTCATCCCGAGGACGCCGCCGCGCATGGCGGTCTCCATGATGGCGCGCATGCGCGTCAACTCCTGGGCGGTAGGCTGGCGAGCATCGTAACCGAGGACGGCGACGCGGGCTTGTGTCTCGCTGAAGTATGTCCCGAAATTGATGCTGATGCCTTTTTTCTCCAGGTCCGAGAAATATTCGGGGATTTTCCCGGCGGCAACGGGAGTCCCACCCTCGCCGCCGATGGCTGTGGTGACGCCCTCCTGTACTTTGTTTTCGGCCAGTCCGTTGATGGGAAGAACGCCGCCGGATTGATCCATGGCGTCGATCCAGCCGGGGGAAACATATTTTCCCTTGGCGTCGATTTCGATCCGTCCGCGGCCTTCGACGCGGCCGATTTTGGCGAAATGGCCGTTTTGAATCGCCACGTCCGCCAGAATCCATGGATTGCCGTCGCCGTCGAGCACACGGCCTCCACGGATCACAATGTCGTACGGCGCCTGCGCTTGGGCGCCGGCTATCGCGAGAAAGAACCAGCCGAGAATCAATCGCCGATGATACATTGCCTCTTCAAAAACTGAGTTTCAGAGCGAATTGTACGACGCGCGGATTCACAGAGCTGGTCAGAATATCGCCTAGACTCGCGGACGTGTAGGATACGCTGGGGTTCGCGAACTGCGGATGATTGAACGCGTTGAAGAATTCGGCGCGGAGGTCCAGTCGCCCCCGCTCCCAAGCCGGAATGCGGAATTGCTTAATCAGCGACAGATCGGTATTGGCCTGCCCCGGTCCACGGACGATGCCGACTCCCGCGTCTCCGAAGGTGGTGCCTTTTCCGTCAGCGCCGATGATCGGCGCCGTGGTCATGCAGCTCTTGTTGAAGTAATTCGTCAGCCGAGACTCCGTCGATCCCGACGTCTCCAGTTGCGGATACGTGCAGCCCGCCGCGATCTGGATCCGGTCCGTCGTAATTCCAAACACGTTCGTACTGGTGGTGGTGGTCAAGGTGAGGCGCTGGCCGGATTGCAGGGTCAGGACACCAGCCAATCTCCAGCCGCCCAGAGTCGCCCCTAAGAATCCTTTGTTGTGCTCGAAGAACGGCAGACCGTAATTGGCGCTCAGTACGAATCGCTGGTCGCGAATGAAAGAATCCGGTCCGTAAAGCTGGCTCGGCGAGTTCTGGTTTCCGGTGGCCGTACCGCCGTTCGCCCCGCTTACCGAGCTGGACGCCGTCGAAAGCGATCGGGCATAGGTGTAAGACGCCAGGAACTGCAGCCCGTGGCTCATTCGTTTCTCGAGCGTCACATCCAGCGCGTTGTACCAGGATTCGCCGTTCGATTGGATATCCGTGATCCCGGTAGCGGTGAAGCCTTCAATCGGAACCCGCTGCGGAGTATTGGCCACCGTGTTGGTGGTCAGCCCGCGGATGGGATTCGAGGCGCTGGCAAGATTCGCCTGATTGATGTTCCGCACTTCGAGCAGATGCAGGCCGCGCATGCCGTCATACGTCGTCGTGAGAACCATATCCTTGGTGAGCTTGGTCTGCAGGCCCATGCTGTAATGATGCGAGGTGGGGGCGCGGTAATCCGGATCGAGAATGGTCACACCGAGACTGGTGGTCGGCGTATAAGCGGGAAAGATGGGCACTGCGATAGCAGCCGGGAACGGGTTGGCGATGGTCGCGTTCGCGTTCTGGGTGGCGGTGAGCTGGTTCAGCTTCGAGAACGGCGGATCGGTCAGCAACTGAATGAACGGCTGGCCGGTAGTCCGGTCGTGATAAATCCCGTAGCCGCCGCGTAAGACGAATCGATCGGTACCGGCGATTAGTGG
>CAVPKR010000147.1:0-17849 GCA_963705675.1 Terriglobia bacterium | reverse complement strand
CGCTTCCGGTCCGGCGCAGGCGCACGCTCGATTGCGGTGAGCTGAGCGCGCTTCCAAACCGTGAGCTTGGTTTCGGGATCCGGAATATCCTTCATCACGCCGTTCCATGAAATTCTCAAGCGTGTGGGAGCCTTGAGCATTGAGGAATCCGCGGCCGTTGCCATCCCGAGTTAAGGTAGGCGACGGCGTGTTTCTGCAAATCCTCGGCGTGGGTTTCGGCCCATTCGGTCGAGCCGAGCAGGCCCCGGCTCCTCGCCATCCCAGAAAGCAATAAATGATGGTCCGCTTGGGCTTCCATCCCTGCTTCAGCATTTCGGACAAGCCGCGCATCTCTTCCCCCAATTCGGCCACCGCGCCCGACAACGGGGTCCTCCGCGCCATTCACCCACGCGTCGTGATGATTGCCGCGAATCACCCACTCGTCCGGATATTTCCAGCCGGGGATGCGGACGATCACGTCATACAGACGCTTGATGTCCCAGTTGAATCTTCAACTTCATGTGGACTTTCGCGGGTCCGGGGCCTAGGTGATACGTAAATGGGCAGCCGCGCCGCGCCAGCTTTCGGGCGCGACGGGACCTTTGAGCTGCTGCCAAGAGCGGCTGCGCATCGCCATAGGACATCGGCAGCACCGGAATCTTCGTCAGCGTTTTCACCTCCTGAAATCGGCAGCCGCTTCGCGTCCTTGGCACCGCCGACCGCCGGGCGTCAGCGGGTCGCCGGGATAGAGCGGCATATCCATCACGCTGCCGCGCTGGGCGCCGTCGCCGAGGCCGATCCGGCCCATCGGGAATATCGTCGTTCACGAAATAGCCGTCTTCTTTGGGGTCGGAATAAACGATGCAGGCGAGGGCCCCGTGCTCGGCCGCGACCTTCGGCTTGATACCGCGCCACGGGCTTTCCATAGCGCGCGATTACGATCGCGCCACTTACCGAAATTCCCATACGTTGAAGCACTTCGTAATCCTCGCGGGGATTCCGTAGTTCACGTACACCAGGGGCGCGGTGGATTTCGCCGTCGATCGAATAGGCGTGATAGGACGGGCAACTGCTCGCTCTTCTGATTTGAAGTGGGATCGATCGCAACCGGCGGGCTCTTCGAGCTTCGCCGTGAACTTCACGGGCTCCGTCATTTCGACCAGGCCGCTGGTTGGGGGTCGGGAAGAAGCACATCGAAATTCTCAATTTTCGCGTCGGAGTCCCCAGGATTTCAGCTTGCTCGCGATCCATTCGGCGTTGTCCTTGTCATAAGGCGAGCCGACGTGATGCGGCCGGGCGGACAGGCGCTGCATGTAATCGCGAAGATTATGAGGATCCGGAACAGCGCGGAATTTTTCTTCCCACGGGTCCGCGGCAAACAGCGAAGTAACGCAAAGGAAAACCAGACACTGGCGCATTCGTCCAGTTTACCGGTTCCACCATCCCGCGACAGTATCGGTAGGCATTTTGGCCAGAACGTGCTCCGCCATTTCCTTCATGCGATCCGCGCTGCTCACTGGGCCCGAATAACAGTGGCCTTTCATCGCCCCGTAAACGAACAGCCCTTCGTAATGCGGACTCTCCGTTTTCTTCATCCAGTCCTGGAATCTGTGCGTGCCGTTGTTGAGGAAGAAATTATCCGCGTCGCCGATGTAGACACGTACCTTGTCGACTAGTTTAGGCCCCAGCTCCGCCCAATTCTTCTCCAGATGATTCCGCAGATCGAAATGGTCTTTCCAGATCCCCCGACTCGGGGATTCATCACGCCGGTTTTCTGGTTCGACAGGGGATCGAAATAGCCGTCCTCGCCTAGCGGCCAGAAGACGGCGGACCAGATGTCGAGCTGCTCGCCGGATCGTCCATGGGTGCCGTTAGTCAGCTCGAAGCGATTGCGCTCCTCGGCGGTTTGGCGGATCTGGCCGTTGATCTCGCGGCTGTTGATGGTGGGGACTTTGCGCCACTCGAATTCCTTGGAGAACGCGTTCTCATCGCTATAAACATCCACGCCTTCCACGTCTGAAAATTCGACCGAATCGGGAATAGGACCAGGTTCCGCCGAAGAAATCGGGATGGAAGATTTGCAGCGCCAGCGATTCCCAGCCGCCGGTCGAGCCTCCCGACAACAGGCGCGCCTACGGCTGCCGGATGATCCGGAACCGCTTTTCGATCTCCGGGATCAGCTCCTGCATAAAGGCGTCGCCGTAGGGCCCTAGTTCACCGAATTCACGGCGTAGGAATCGTCGAAATAAGGATTGGGATGCTGCATGGTGACCACCAGCATTCGCGGAAAATCGTCGCGCATCCAGGCATCGTGAAATTCTTTGTTGGGACCGTCGAAACGCATCGGAGTGGCCAGCGAAAAGTGTCCCTGTTCATACAGGACCGGGTAGGAAATATCTGTTTCATCGTAATCGCGCGGCAGTAATACCGTGGCGCCGATATAGATAGGACGCTACCCCAGAATCGCGTCAGGATGGCGCTCTGAATCCTGAATCGCTTGACGAATTGCGAATCAGGCGGTGGCTGCACCGGCGGAATTACCTGGTCGCAGACCAAGGCGATTCGATATCCTTTCGAAGCGTCCACCGTGATTTTCTGGGCCACGCTGTAGAGATTTCCAGGGGACCGGTTCCAGTGCTGACCCTCCCATTTGTCGTCATGCATCCAGAGGACGTGCCCATCGAGCGTCGAAATTCCGAATAGACGTTGACGAATCCCTGCACCCAATATTCGCCGGGCGGAATTTCGGACAAGCTGACGACGGGGGAGCCGACGTCGGTCGCATCGATCGCTGCGTTCACTCCCGCGGCCAGCTTTTCCACGTCGCGTCCGAAGAACGGAATCCCGACGCGTCCCACTTGGAGCCGCGGCTCCGGTGAGTTGGTACGGGAGATCATCACGTACACCCGGCCGGTAACCGGCCCGGCGTTTATGGAAGCTCGGATAAGAGATTTAAATCGCGTTTCGGCGGCAGTCATGAAAGGAGACGCCAGCGCGAGCGCGCACAGCAGCTTGATCATTCTGCCATTCTATGCGAAAATTTGCGCCATGAAAGCCGTTGCTCGTCTGCTGCTGTGCGCGCTGTTCGCTTTCTCCGCATTCGCCCGCGAGGCGAAGCTCACCCGCTACCCCAGCTACTCCCAGGGACGTGTCGCGTTCTCTTATATGGGCGACATCTGGATCCTGGATGAATCCAGCGGCAACGTGCAGCGCCTTACGGTGCACGCGGCGCGCGACATCTATCCGCGGTTTTCGCCGGATGGGAAATGGGTTGCTTTTTCGAGCGACCGCAACGGAACTGGACGTCTATATTATCCCGGCCCACGGAGGCGAGGCGAAGCAGTTGACGTATCACTCGGCCGACGACAATGTGCTGGGCTGGACGCCGGATTCGCGCACGTGCTGTTCTCGAGCAATCGCGGCGAAGATTTCATGGCCCGCCTTTACCGGTGTCGATCGACGGCGGCATGGAGCATAACGCCGGACCGGACATGGGGATCGCGGCTTCCTATTCGCCGGACGGCAAGAAGATCGCGATCAATCGCAAGGGCCAGGTTTACTGGCGTAAGTATTATCGCGGCGCGTACAACACCGACGTACGGTGATGGATATCGCGGCGAAGAAGTTCACGGATTTGACCACGTTTGAAGGCCTGGATTCCTGGCCGATGTGGGCCCACGATGGCTTTATTTATTTCGTCAGCGATCGCGAGGATGGAAAGAATACGGGGATCACGAACATCTGGCGGGTCCCCGAAAGCGGCGGCAACGCCCAGCAGATCACGACGTTCAAGTCCGGGGACGTGCGTTTTCCTTCGATCAGCGGCGACGGGAAGACGATCGTTTTCGAGCATGATTTCGGAGTTACGAAACTCGACGTCGCCACGCGTAAGGTGACGCCGCTTAAGATCGACATCTCGGCCGAGTCCGAAGAGAGCATGCGCGAGGTCAGGACCTTCAGCTCGCGAGCCGACGAATATCATCTGTCGCCGAACGGCCGCAGTATCGTGTTTTCGACGCACGGGGAAATTTTCACTGCGCCGGTTGCCGGCGGGGACTTGGTGCAGATCACCGATAATCCGGCCCGCGACAAGGAGCCGGTTTATTCGCCGGATGGCAAGCGCATTGCCTTTATCAGCGACCGCAACGGCCGCGAAGAGATTTACCTGGTCGCTTCCGGCGGGGCCGAAGATCCACAGCGGATCACGGATCTGGACGTCCTGAAGCAAGGCATCGTATGGTCTCCCGATTCGAAGTCGGTCGCGTTCACGACGACGGACGACAAGCTGTATGCCTACGACAGCGCTTCGAAGAAACTCCAGATGCTGGCGTCGTCGAAATATGGCGCGGTGAACGGACCGGCGTGGTCTCCGGACGGGAAATGGATCGCTTATTCGAAGCCGGATCAGACTCGCAATACCGACATCTTCCTGATCCCGGCGGCGGGCGGGCAGGAACGCAAGGTCACGTTCGATTCCTACAGCGAGCGCCAGCCTCGATTCTCGGCTGACGGCAAGAAGCTTTACTACACGCTCTCTGAAGGCGGGGGGGGCGGGGGCGGAGGAGGCGGCCGTGGGGGCGGCCAGCTTTACGTGGTCGCGCTGAAAAGCAGGACAAAGATCCCGCAGACGCGGCCGATCAGAATGACGCGGATCAGGCCGATCAACCCGCGGCACGCGGAGGCCGCGGAAACGCGGCGCCGGCTCGTCAAGGATGTCAACATCGATTGGGACGGGCTGAAGCATCGGACACATGAGATTACGCACATGCCGTTCGGCGTCCAGAGCTACATTCCCGGCGTCGATTCGCGCACGCTGGTTTTCGTGACCACCGAGCCCGCGGGGCAGCGCAATAATCCGGTGATCTATACGATTCAGGACGATGGCCGCCGCATGTCGCGTCTGGCGGGGCAGCCGGTGATGAAGGCGGCCGCGCAGGTCGGGGAGGCGGTGGCCGCGGCGGCGCGGGCGCGGGGATCGGTTCGCTCAACATTTCACGCGACGGGCGAACGCTTTTCTATATGGAGAACGGGGGCGTATACTCTCTCGCGATCCCGGCAGCAGGCGCAGCGGCGGCCGATCGCGCTCCGCAGCGGCGCCAGATCAACTTCACGGCGAAGGTGACGATCAATAAGCCCGCCGAATGGGCCGAAATGTTCGACGATGCATGGCGGACCATGAAGTACCGGTTCTACGATCCCAACATGCACGGCTATAGTTGGGACGCGGCGCGAGCCAAGTATCAGCCGCTGGTGGAATACGTCGCCGACAAGCATGAATTGCTGAACATCGTGAACGAGATGATCGGCGAGCTGAACGCCTCGCACACCGGGGCCGCTGTCGGCCCGGGGGGACGCGGCGAGAGCGCGGTCCAGACGCAGCACCTGGGAATCGAGCTTCAGCCGGATGAGAAAGCGGGGCGGTATCAGGTCGCCTACATCTATGAAGACGGTCCTTGCGATAAAGATTGGGTGACGGTGCACAAGGGCGACTATCTGATCGCGATCGACGGCAAGCCGGTGCTGCTCGAAACCAATTACTGGAAGCTTTGAATAACGAACGCCTGAATCCGAAAGTGGTGGTGACGTTCAATAGCAAGCCCAACGATGACGGAGCCTGGAAGACTCGCATCGACCCGATCACGACCCAAGCTTACAGCCAGCTTCGCTATCTGCGCTGGGTGAAGGATCGCCGTGATGAAGTGGAGAAGCTATCCGACGGCAAGGTCGGCTATCTGCACATCCAGGCGATGGATCAGCCGAGCCTTCAGAAATTCGAGAAGGAAATTCGCGAGAATCGGGACAAGAAGGCTTTGATTATCGATCAGCGCTGGAACGGCGGCGGCAATATCGAGCAGGAGCTGCTGGCGATCCTGGTCCAGCGGCAATACCAGATCTGGCAGCCTCGTGGCGCGGAGCCGAGCGGGCGTCCTTTCGCCGGATTCTTCGGACCTAAAGTGGTCCTGCAAAACTGGCGGTCGGCGTCGAATGCGGAAATGTTCCCGGCCGGCTTCAAGGCACTGGGCCTGGGCAAGACGATCGGGACGCCGACGATGGGAGCCGTGATCGGCACGGGAAGCTACTCGCTGATTGACGGGTCGACCGTTCGTACGCCTGGCACGGGAGTTTTCCTGGCGGATGGCAAGCGCACGAACATGGAAAACTACGGCGTGCCTCCCGATATCAAAATCGAGAACTCGCCGGAAGATAACCTGGCCGGCAAGGATCGGCAGCTTGAAACCGCGGTGAGCGAGTTACTCAGGCAGATCGGGCAATAAGCCTTCGACACGCAGGTCCTTGACGAGCTCGGGACCTGCGTTTTTCGGATAGCCGAAGTCCCAGAACGGCGCGCCCGCGGCGCTTTCCCAGACGCGGATATCGGTGGCGGTGAGCTGCGATTTCAGACGCTCATCCAGGGCGCGAATCTCGTCATCGTCGCCGGTCAGCGCCAGGATGGCCCTGACATCCAGGTCATTGCGATATTCCTCCAGTCCGAATTTGTATTTATGCTCGGCTTGGTCAACGAACTGGTGCCATCGGCGAACCAGGCCCGGGCGGCCGTCGCGCACGACGTGCTCCGGGTATCCATTGTCACGCAAGTATTTCTGAACATCCGCGTCAGTCATTGGGTCGTGTAGCCTGTCTGCGAAAATATCGCTCCCCATCGTTCGGAATAAAGAAAGTTCGAATCGTGCCGTCGGGATTGTAGGCGCCGAATGAGCTGTTTCGGCGATCGAACCGGGTAACGATGCCCCCCGGTTTCCGGGCTTCAAGAATCGGCCCGCCCACTGGCGAATCCCGCAGAGCCTGGGCCATTTGAAGGTACTCGCTTTGCGAGATATTCCCAAATTCGCGTCCATGTTTGGCATAGTGCTCGTCGAAAGCGCGGCGGCTTCGAAAGCCCGGCCCGGACGCGAGAAGCAACAGCGCGGCAAGGAAAATCCCTATCGCGACTCGAACCTGTCTCATATATCCAAGATAGCTGCACGCGCCACGCTGCGTATGCGTCATTATGAGTATCAGGGAAATTCATGGCTGAATGGATGCTGAAATATGCGGACGCCCGTGGGGAAATCCACCAGCAGACCGCCGAGGCCGGTTCCGAACGGGAGATTCGCGACCGCTATACCCAGCAGGGGTTCCTGGTCTATTCGGTCAAGCCGCGGTCTGAGATCAACGTCCTCGCGACCGCGATCAAGCCCCGGCGCAAGAAGCTCAATGTCGAGAAGTTTCTCATCTTCAATCAACAATTTGTCACGTTGATCCGAGCGGGGCTTCCGATTCTGAAGGCGCTGGATTTGCTTGCCGAGCGTCTTACAGACCCCAAGTTATCCGGCTATATCAAAGGCGTCCGCGAGGAGGTCCGAAACGGGGCGCTGCTCTCGGATGCTTTCGCGCGGCAAGGCGTTTTTCCGGCGATTTATGTGACCACGGTGCTGGCCGGGGAGCGCAGCGGGTCGCTGGCGGAGGTGATTGAGCGCTTCATTACGTATCAGAAACTGTCTCTGTCGGTGCGAAAGAAGCTGCTGGTTTCGCTGTTATATCCGGCAGTGCTGGTGACGCTGGTCATCGGCCTGATCGTGTTTCTGGTCACTTTTGTGGTCCCCAATTTTGCCGAGCTGTACACCAGCATGAATGCGCAACTCCCTGGGCCTACGCAGGTTCTGATCGCGATCGGGACCACTGCCCGAAGCTACGTTCTGGTCGGATTTGGGGTGTTTGTTCTGGGAATTTTCGCGTTTCGCTACTGGGCTCGAACCGACAAAGGCAGTGAGCGGATCGATCGCATTCTTCTGAAGACTCCCATCGCGGGCGAGGTATGGCTGAAGTACCAGGTAGCCCAGTTTTCCCGGGTCCTGAGCACGTTGCTGATCGGCGGGATCCCGCTGATGCAGGCGCTGGACACGGCGGCCGATTCGCTGGGGACGCAGGTGCTGAAAAAGGTCCTGCTGCAAGCCGCGAAACTGGTCCGGGAGGGCCAATCGCTGTCATCGTCGTTGCGCTTGACCAAGGTTTTCCCAGGCTTGTCGATCGACATGATCGAGGTGGGCGAATCGACTGGCGCGCTGCCCGCGATGCTCGGGAGCGTGGCGGAATTTTACGAGGACGACGTAGCCACCCGCACGACGGCCGCTCTAAGCCTGATCGAGCCGGCGATCATGATTTTCATGGGAATTTTCGTGGCTTTTGTGCTGATTTCGCTGTATCTGCCGATCTTCTCTCTGGCGGATTCGATCCGGACCTAGGATAAAAGTACTGACATCTCTTGAAACGTAAAGACTTTCAGATCCTGGCAACTCTTCGCTTGAAAGAGGCCAAGATCCTGCTCCAGGCCAAGTGCTGGGAAGGTGCTTATTACTTAGCCGGTTATGTTGCTGAATGTGCGCTCAAGGCCTGCATCGCGAAAAGGACCGAACGGCATGACTTTCCCGATTTGGATCGCGTCAAGGACAGCCACACACACAAAATCACGCCACTCATCAGGCTCGCCGGGCTAGTGCGCGCCTTGAGAGAAGCGGAACGGTTACAGCCCGAACTGAACGCTAACTGGACGAGTGTGCGAACCTGGGATGAGGGCAGCCGCTACAAGAGGCCTGGACAAGCCGATGCGGAGGATATAGTTAGAGCGCTTGCCGACAAAAAACACGGAGTCTTGCGATGGTTAAGACAACATTGGTAGGACCGGATATGCCGCTGGCGGCCGAGATCCTCGGCCTCCTGGATGCGGCGAAATTCCCCATTACGGTCGCAATGTGGCTGTTTGAGAGAGAGCGCGATGAATGGACTTTGATCGTCGCGACACCCCTGTATGATCAACTGGGAGCTCACAAGGCGTATTTGAGGCTGATCGAGATCCTGTCTGTCGACGGGCCGGTCGCGCTCAGCGATCTTCCTATCCGGCTGGAGAGTGCGCGGCGGCCGATGATTAAGGCGCTTCGAAAGATGTTCGGGAAGGCCACGCCGGTCAGCGGGATGCGGCTTGGTCATCAATCCGTCGGGGGCGTCTGGATTGACGACGCCTATATATATAGAATCAAAAAGTAAACTGCGGGTGCACGCCCGCGGCTTAGAACGCGTCTAACTCTTTGAGGACGGGAGTGTCTCCCGGCGGATTATGGCGACGACGGAACGATTTCTCCCGATAGATCCCATCCAGGAAGCGGCGCGGGCCAAGGCTGTCGCCGAACGTTATTATCACGAATTCGTCGACCTTCGCGAAATCCGCATCGATCATGACCTGTTCCATTCCATTCCGGTCGACCTGATGTTCCGGTACAATTTTGTGCCGATTCAGGCGCAGAACGGCTCCCTCGAAATCGCCCTGGCCGACCCGCGCAATCTGGGGCTGATCGACGAGCTGGCGGTCCTGCTGCAGCAAGAAACTGCGCGTCAAAGTCGCTACGCTATCGCAGATTTCCGATCTGCTGAAGAAAACCGAGCAATCCCAGCGCGTTCTCGAAGAAGTGACCGAAGGCTTCACGCTGGACGTGGTCGGCGAGGAAGAGAACGCCGACGAAACCCTTTCGATCGACAAGCTGAGCGCCGCCGACTCGGACATCGCGCCGGTGATCAAGCTGGTGGACACCACGATTTTCAACGCACTGGAACGGCGCGCCAGTGATATTCACATCGAAACGCGCGATCAGGAAGTAGCAATTAAGTACCGCATCGACGGCGTGCTGCATTACGCCATGCCGCCGATTTCGAAGGACTGGCACTCGACCATCATTTCCCGCATCAAGGTGATGAGCGAGCTGGATATCGCCGAGCGGCGCGTCCCGCAGGACGGCCGTTTTCGGGTGCGCTATAAAGGCCGGCTGATCGATTTTCGCGTCTCCATCATGCCGACCATTCATGGCGAGGATGCGGTGCTGCGCGTACTCGACAAAGAATCGATGAGCGAGAAGTTCTCCAAGCTTTCGCTCGACGTGGTGGGGTTCTCGGATGCCGATCTGGTGAAATTCCGCCGCTATATCAAGGAACCTTACGGGATGGTGCTGGTGACCGGACCCACCGGCTCGGGCAAAACCACCACGCTTTACGCGGGGCTGAGCGAAATCAAGAACGACGAAGACAAGATCATCACCATCGAAGATCCGGTGGAGTACCAGATCAAGGGCATCACGCAAATTCCGGTCAACGAAAAGAAGGGCCTGACTTTCGCGCGAGGGCTGCGGTCCATTCTTCGCCACGATCCCGACAAGATCATGGTGGGCGAAATTCGAGATCAGGAAACCGCGCAGATCGCCATCAATGCCGCGCTTACCGGACACCTGGTTTTCACCACGGTCCACGCCAATAACGTGCTCGACGTGCTGGGGCGCTTCCTGAACATGGGCGTCGAGCCTTACAACTTCGTGTCCGCGCTGAACTGCATTCTGGCGCAGCGGCTGGTGCGCGTGATCTGCCCGCACTGCAAGAAGGCAGTGCAATATCCGGACGAATATCTGGTCGAAAGCGGACTCGCTCCGGAGACTTGGCGCGAAGTGACGTTCTATGAAGGCACGGGGTGTTTCGAATGCGGCGGCACCGGATTCCGCGGCCGTAGCGCGATTCATGAGCTGCTGGATCTGAGCGAGCAGATTCGCGAGTTGATTCTCAACAAGCGTCCGGCTCCGAAATCCGCCGCGCCGCGCGCGATGAAGGGATGACATTTTTGCGCGAATCGGCACTGGATAAAGCTCGCTCCGGAATCACGACGCTGAAAGAAATCAACAAGGTCACCTTCATCGAAGGCTAGATGTCATTCTTAAATCAAATCGCGAGCCTGGTGAAGGACCCTCCGCCGAGCCATCTTTTCGAGCTTTCTGAAGCCGGGATCGCTTACGCGCAAGGCACGCAGATCGGGTTTCATCCATTCGAACCGGGGACCCTGACGGTGTCGCCGGTGGAGGATAATTTCCTTCGGGCGGAAGCCGTTGCATCGGCGGTCGCGAGCCTTACGCCCGCCAATGGATCCAAGAAGCGCCGGCCCGCGGCCGTGATTCTTCCGGATTATGCGGCGCGAGTCTGTATCCTGGATTTCGATTCCTTCCCGTCGCCGCCGGAGGAGCAGCTTGCGCTGGTCCGCTTTCGCGTGAAGAAAACCATTCCCTTCGATATCGAATCGGCGGCGGTAAGCTATTTCGTCCAGCCGGTAGCGAACAAGAAAAAGATCGAAGTCCTGGCGGTCACTGTCTCGATGGAAGTGATGGCGCGCTATGAAGCTCTGTTTCGAAGCGCGGGCTATCATCCAGGCGTGGTGACCACGTCGGCGCTGGCCGCTTTGAACCTCTATAAAGGCACTGGGAACGCCGTCGTCGTGAAACTCTCCGGGCGTGCGCTTACCGTCGCCGTTATCTCCGACGCCACCGTGAAATTGTTCCGCTGCGTTACGCTCGAAGAAGAAACGCGAGAGGAGATTCTGAGCGTCCTGCATCCGACGTTCGCATACGTCGAAGACGAGTTGAACGCGCCGGTGAACAAACTGATCCTGTGCGGCCTTCCAGCCGAAATCGTTTCCGATCTTCGCTGTGAAGTGGAGCCGCTGCGCAGCCGTTTCGGCTCACCCGGCCCATACAACGCCGGGCTCCTGGGATATTTGGAGCTGATAGAGAACTGATGCGCATCCCCGTCAATCTGTCGACCGAGCCATTCCGCCGCGACCGGCCCATGCTGCTGGCTTCGGGCGCGCTCGCCGTGGTGCTGGTGGGGCTGCTGGCGGCCCTGGTGTTTCTGGTGGTCTCTGAACGCGGGCGCGCTAGAGAATCGCGAATCGCGGTGAACCGGTTGAACGTCGAGCTCCGCTCCGTCGACACCGACCAGAGTAAAGTTAATGCGTTCCTGCGCCAGCCGGCGAACGCCGAGGTGCTGGAGCGCAGTCTGTTGCTGAACGAGCTGATCGAGCGCAAGTCGGTAAGCTGGACCCGGATTTTCGGCGATCTCGAAAGCGTTCTGCCTTACAACGTGAAGTTGATTTCCGTGCGGCTCCCTAATATCAATTCGAGAAATGAAGTGATGCTCGATATGGTGGTGGGCACGAAGGACCCGGAAGCGGTGATCGGATTTTTCAAGAAGTTAGAAGACTCGCCGCTATTCGGTCCCCTGGAACTCCACAGTTCCATCCCGCCGTCGCAAAACCAGCCGCTGTATCAATACCGGGTAACGGTCAACTATGCTCAGAAGCTTTAATCTTCGAGACCCGCAGCTGATCGTGCGCGTGGTGCTGGGCATATTGGTGCTCGCGAACCTGGTCGCGGTGGGCATGGTCCTGTTTCCTCCCGGCGGATCGCCCGAGGATCTGGACCGGCAGCGCGTGGTTCTGGAAGCTCAATTACGGGCGAAGAAGCTGGTACTCGATCAGACGCGCCAGCACGCCTCCGCCGTCGATAAAGGGCGCACCGAAGGCAGCCAGTTTTTAAACGAGTACTTTCTAGAGAACCGGACCGCCTCTTCAAAGCTGGTGGAAGAATTGGAAAAGGCCGCCGGCTCGACCAAGCTGAGGCCGCGTGACACCTCATTTCAACTGCAGCCCATCGAAGGCTCCGACACGCTCAGCGTGATCAGCATCGTCGCCGCGTATGAAGGCACCTATCCCGACTTGATGCATTTTGTCCATGAGCTGGACCGGTCGCAACTATTCCTGATGATCGAATCGCTGAGCGCAGCCCCCCAGCAGAGTGGCGACATCCTCACCGTCAGCCTGAAGGTGAACAGCTTTGTGCGCGACGACACGGGACAGGGTGGGCAATGAGCCTGATCCCCAAACAGCTGGGCGCGGATCGAAAGAAGCTGGCGTATCTGGGCGGATTGCTGGTGATACTGGTGGTGGTGTATCTGTGGAATCGAGAACCGTCGGGACCCGAAGCGCATACGGCATCGCCTTTATCGCCTTTGACGGTAACGCCGGTTCCCGCGCTTCCCAACACCGCCCGCTCCGGACCTTCTTCCTCGCCCGCGGTGCCACAGCGCAATGGGCGGAACGGTATTCGGACGGCTGAGGATTTCAAGCCGTCGCTCAAACCCAAAGAGGGCCTTGACGTGAGCAAGATCGATCCGACGCTGAGGCTCGATTTGCTGGCTCGACTGAAAGGGGTTCCGCTCGAAACGGGTCCTCGGGGCAGCGTCTTCGATTGGGGGAAGGCTCCTCCGCCGCCCACGCCCGTGGTTGCGAATATCGTCGTCGGGCCGATGCCGGTGAGTGTACCGAAGCCGCCTGGCTCGCCGGGCGATGGAGGACCGCCGAAACCCCTACCGCCGCCTCCTCCTCCGCCGATTCCGCTCAAGTTTTTCGGCTACTCATCGAAGACCGGAGCGAAGCGCGCCTTTTTCCTGGATGGCGAAGATATCGCGGTCGCCGGCGAGAATGAAGTGATCAAGAACCGCTACAAGATCATTCGGATCGGCGTAAACTCGGTAGTAGTGGAGGATCTGACGACTAAGAATCAGCAGACGCTGCCGCTGGTTGAGGAGCTGGCGGGATGAAGCCTGTGAGCCGCCATGATGGAGAGCGCGGCTTTGCCCTGCTCCTGATCTTCTTGCTGGCCGCGGCTATTGCGCTGATGCTTTACTCGCAGATGCCTCGGGTCGCGTTTGAGAGCGAGCGCGATAAAGAGCAGGTCCTGATCGATCGCGGCGAACAATATAAGCGCGGCATTCAGATGTATTTCGTCCAATTCAAGAAATACCCCGCGAAAATCGAGGACCTGGAAGACACCAACAATAAGCGCTTCCTCCGCAAACGTTATATCGACCCAATGACCGGGAAAGACGAGTGGCGGCTGATCCACGTGAACGGAGCCGGTCAGCTTACCGATTCTCTGGTTCAGAAGGCCCCCGCACCGCTGGGAGCATCGGGCGCGAGCGGGGCAAGCGGTGCCAGTGGAGCTTCCGGGGCGTCAGGAGCATCCGGCGCCAGCGGTCCTGTCGAAGTAAACGCCGCGGTTCTGCGGCGGCCCAGCGACAACACCGGAACCCCTACTCCGGGCGTGAATCCCGCCGACATCGACCCTAACGATCCGCGATACTGGCCTCCCATCGGGAACGCGCCGCCCACGGGTCCTTCAGGGGCGTCCGGAGCATCGGGAGCCCGGTTGTTTCCAGGCCAGCTTCCGGGGCAACCTCAATTCCCGGGACAGCTCCCGGGCCAAGTGCAGACTAACGGACCGAATGGCCCCACGACGTATCAGGGATCGTATCCCGGCACCCAGAACCTGGGCCAGCCGTACATTCCCGGTCTCAACGGACAACCGGTTTCGACGGCGAATCTTCCAGGACAGACGAGCGGAGCGCAGCAGGGCCTGGGTCCACTGGGGCAACAAGTATTTGGCGCGAGTGGCGGTGGCATCCCATCCAATCCCGCGCTCACGCAGATTCAAACCGCCCTTACCAATCCGCAGCCAGGGGCTGCGCCGATCGCGAATAATAACGCCATGGGAGCCGGCGGACTGGCAGGAGTCGCGAGCACTTTCAAGGGTCCCAGTATCAAGATCTACAGAGACCATCAGAAATATCAGGAGTGGGAGTTTATCTTCGACCTGAAGCAAGGCTTGCCTGGGCAGCCCGGTGGGCCATCGGCGCCACTGGGAGCCTCAGGCGCATCGGGCGCGACTGGCACTTTCGGGTCATTCGGATCATCCGGGCCGGGCGGCGCGGGCGCGACCACTCAAACACCGGCTGGTCCAACCGGGAATCCTAATCAGCAATAATGGTCCGCTTCTATTGCCAATAACTGCGGTCGAGGCTGCGATATTGAACGGCTTCGGCCAGATGTTTTGCGGAGACTCGCGGGTTTGAGTCCATGTCGGCGACGGTGCGGGCTACTTTGAGAATCCGGTCATGGGCGCGCGCCGACAGGCCCATGCGGCGGACGGCCATTTCGAGCGTCCGCTCGCCGGCATCGTCGAGCGCGCAGAGGGTTCGCAATTGCCGGACCGGAATGTCCGCGTTGTAATATCCGCGTTCGCGCTGAATCGCCCGTGCGCGTTCGACACGGGCGCGGATTTCCGCTGACGTGGCTCCCTGGTCTTTGCCGCGGAGCTCCTGGTAAGGCACGGCGGGAACTTCGACATGCAGGTCGATCCGGTCGAGCAGGGGGCCGCTGATTTTACCCAGGTAGCGCTGGATGATTCCACCCGTGCAGCGGCATTCGCGAGTGGGATCGGAAAAGAATCCGCAAGGACATGGGTTCATGGCGGAGAGCAGCATCACTTTGGCGGGGAACCGGAGCGTCATTTGGGACCGGGCGATGGTGACGCTGCCCTCTTCGAGCGGCTGCCGCAACTGCTCCAAGACATTTCTGGGAAATTCGGGCAATTCATCCAGGAATAAAATGCCATTATGCGCGAGGCTCACTTCGCCCGGCCTCGGCGTCCCCGACCCGCCGCCGATTAATCCTGCATCCGATACAGAATGATGCGGCGAGCGAAATGGCCGCTCCGACATCAATCCCTGGCCGCCGGGCAGCAGGCCGGCGACGCTGTGAACTTGCGTGGTTTCGAGCGCTTCCGCAAATGTCAGAGCGGGCAGGATTCCGGCGACGCGTTTTGCGAGCATGGTCTTGCCGGATCCTGGCGGGCCCACCATCAAGACGTTGTGCCCGCCCGGCCGCGGCCACTTCCAAGGCGCGTTTGGCGGTATTTTGGCCGCGCACGTCGCGGAAATCGAGGGTGCCTCCGAGTTCTGGAACGCGCACGCACTGCACCGCCAGGTGCGGCTGGAAGTCGTTGGGGCGATTCAGTAAAGCCACCACTTCCGCGAGATTCCGGACCCCGAAAACGCGAACGCCCTCGGCTATCGCGGCTTCGGCGGCGTTTTCAAAGGGAACCAGGAGATTCGTGACCTTTTGCTTGCGGGCGCAGGCGGCGATGGATAAAGCGCCTCGGATGGGCCGGATGGCGCCATCGAGGGAGAGTTCGCCGACAAACAGATGCTCGTCGGTCTTTTGGATGGTCCCCATAGCGCCGAGAATCCCCAGCGCCATCGGCAGGTCGAATCCGGCGCCTTCTTTGCGGACGTTGGCGGGAGCCAGGTTGATGGTAACGCTCTTATTCGGGTATCCGAAGCCGGAATTCATCAGCGCCGACTTGATACGCTCCCGGCTCTCTTTGACGGCGGTATCGGGCATGCCGACGGTGATAAAGTCCCGCTGCGAACTGGGATACATGTCCACCTCGACGTCGATCAGGTGGGCATCGATGCCGAAAACGGCGGCCGTAAGCGTCCGGAACAGGGCCATCCCATGTTTAGTGGGGCGTTGGCGCGGTTCCTCGCACGCTTATTTCGTTGAAAAATAAACTCAGAAGTACAGTTTGGCTCCTAACTGAATGATGCGCGGATCGCGATAGCCGGTGATCTGCCCGAAGAGCGAGCTGATAATCGAGAGCGATCCATAAGTGCTGGGATTAGTGTGGTTGAAGGCGTTGGAGGCTTCGCCGCGAAGCTGGAAGCGGAAGCGCTGGGCTTCTCCGAAGGTCACGTTTTTCGATGCTGAAAAGCTCCAGCCTTCATAGCCAGGCCCGCGAATCACGCCGCGGCCTTCATTTCCGGGAAGATGCGCGGCCACCGGCGGAGCGGCGAAGCAGGCTGTATTGAAGCCCTCGAGCCGGGTCTTGGTGATTCCGGTGTTGGGATCGCAAATCAAGTTGGGACGCAGACCGGCCGCGCTGGCGCCGATAATGCCGAGTCCGCCGGGGTCGGTTCCCGAAGTGGTTGCGGTGTAGGGGAGGCCGGTATTGTAATTGGCGATTCCAGCGACTTCCCAGCCACCCAGGGCTTTGCCGGTCACGCCCTTTTGGGCTCGGAAGAACGGCAGCGTGTAGACGAAATTCAGATTGAAGACCTGGGTCCGATCATAGAGCGCGGGGCCGTATTCGCCGCGATTGAAATTGTAGGAGTTTTGCGCGGCGTTGGAACGGTCGCTCTGATTATCGGTGAGGTTCCGCGACCAGGTATAGGAAAACGTAGCCAGCATATCGGAGCGGAAACGTTTCTGTCCGTACGCTTGAAGCGCGTTGTAGTTGGAGTTGAACCAGGGTTCGATGGCCTGCGAGAAGGCGGCGTAGCCGAGGTAAGGACGAAGAACATTGAGTGACGGAGTATTGGCCGAAGTGATCGGCGTGTTCGGAGCGATCAGGCCGGAGCTGTACGCGAGGCCGGGGGAAGCTCATTCAAATCGATGGTTCCGAGCAGATGCGTCCCTTTGCTGCCTACATAAGCGACGTTCAAAATGGCCGATTGGCCGATTTGGCGCTGCACTTCCAGATTCCATTGTTGAAGGTAGGGAGTCCTGTAATTGACGGGCGTCGCGTAGAGATTCTTGGGCGAGTTCGCAATGTTGGCAGTGCCGCCGGCGGGATCGTCGAGGGTCACGTTGTTGATGGTGACATTGTTCACGAAAGGAGGATTGGCAAAAATGTTCTGCTCATAGATTCCATAGAGCGTGGAATCGTAGAAGATGCCGTAGCCGCCGCGGATAGAAGTCTTGCCGGTGCGGAAGGGGTCCCAGGCGAAGCCGAATCGGGGCGCGAAATTGCCATTGGCGGTGGAGCCGACTTGTTCCCCGAAGGGCGAATTTTTGCCGCCGATGATAATCCCGTTGAGATAGGAATTCGCGGAAACATTGGCCAGCAGGCCGCCGGCGGTTAGCTGAGGAGCGTTCGCGGCGCTGTAGGTGGCGGGATCGAAATTAGTCAACTGATGATTCGCGTCGGTAGGCTGGCGGAAATTCGAATAGCGCACGCCGAGATTCAGGGTGAAATTCGGCTTGATGCGGAAATCGTCCTGCACGTAAAGCTCGAATTGCTGGGCGCGAATGTCGGGGGTCACGTCTTCAGAAGCCTGGCTGAAGGAGGCCACATTTCCCAGCAGGAAATTCGCCCAGGCCTGGGCGCTCC